>SHWL01000002.1 GCA_009693865.1 Acetobacteraceae bacterium
TTCGATGGCCTGGGGCTGGTGCGAATGATGGACCGCCACGCCGCGTTGAACGTTGCTGGAAACCGCCGTGGTACGTGATCCGTACGCCCGGTGGTGTGAGAGGGGGGTGTCGTGAGGCACCTCCCTACTCGATGCACATATCCGCGTATAATAGCGCCGGAAAGCAAGGCGTGGTGCCGCTCCGGATCCTCCGGTCGCGCCGGAGGATGACGATTTGGGAGAGGTCAGCAGCCATAATGAGAATTGCTGCCATCATTCCCCCCAGGTTTGCCAACGCGCCTCAGCCGTGGTGATCAGGTCATTGTAAATGCGAGTTTCAGTCCGGCGACGCTTATCGCCCATGACCAGCAGCACAGCGATCCTCGTCCGGTCGAACGCGAAGGCCACTCGCCGAACGCCGTCGTCCGCCGGGAATCGGAGTTCCTTGAGGTTCGTGATCCTGCTTCCCTTCAACGTGTCCACCGAAGGCCGGCCTGATCACGGGCCAAACTCCCGCGACTTCAGTACCTGCCCCGCCAGAGCTTTTTGCACCGACCGCGGCAATGCCTCGATTTCGGGAAGCAAAGCATGGTGAAAAGCGACCTGCCACGGCATGGCCAACTTTAGCCCGGCCTGAATATATCTTCGATGTTATATTCAAATGACCGCCAGGTTGGCCCGACCCCCTACAGGTTCATCCCCCGCACCGCTTCCACCACGGCCTTCGTAACCTCCCGCGTCGTCGCCTTGCCGCCCAGGTCGGGCGACAGGATGCCCGCCGCGCACACCTGCTCCACCGCCCGCATCAGCAGATCGGCGGCGGGTTTCTCGCCCAGGTGTTCCAGCATCATGGCGGCGGTCCAGAAACTGGCGACGGGGTTGGCGATCCCTTTGCCGGTAATGTCGAACGCCGAGCCATGGATCGGCTCGAACATCGAGGGGCTGCGCCGCTCCGGGTCGAGATTGGCCGTTGGTGCAATGCCCAGGGAACCGGCGAGGGCGGCGGCGAGGTCGGACAGAATGTCGGCATGGAGGTTCGTCGCCACCACCGTATCGATCGTCCTGGGCCGTAACACCATGCGCATGGTCATCGCATCCACCAGCTCCTTGTCCCATGTCACGTCCTTGTAATCGTGTGAGACCAGGCCAGCGATCTCGTCCCAGAACACCATTCCGTGCCGTTGCGCGTTCGATTTCGTCACGATGGTCAGATGTTTACGCGGACGCGACCGCGCGATGTCGAAGGCGACGCGCATGATCCGCTCGACGCCACGGCGGGTGAAGATGGAGACTTCGGTGGCGACTTCCTCGGGCAGGCCGCGATGGGTGCGTCCGCCCTGACCGGAATACTCGCCCTCGGAGTTTTCCCGCACGATCACCCAGTCCAGATCGCCGATCCCAACATTTCGTAATGGCGAGATCACGCCGGGCAGAATGCGCGTCGGACGCACGTTGGCGTATTGATCCAACCCCTGGCAGATCTGCAACCGCAGGCCCCACAGCGATACGTGATCCGGAATATTCGGATCGCCCACGGCGCCGAAATAAATCGCGTCCGCCGTGCGCAGCCACGCCAGCCCGTCCGCCGGCATGAACTGGCCGTGCTTGCGATACCAGTTCGAACCCCAATCGTAATGGTCGATCAGGAGTTTAAACGTGCCGAGTTTCGACGTGACCGCGTCGAGCACTTCCAGGCCCGCGGAGATCACCTCGGGACCGATGCCGTCAGCAGGCACGGAGGCGATACGGTATTGCTTGGGCATGGCGGTGGCTCCCCAGGAAAGGCCTTGTTCATACACCATGGACCGCCCGCGTGAAGTCCGTCAGGTTGGCGGGAAACCAACGACCGAGGTCTGTCCATGTCCTTCGTATTCGGCCCCGAGGTGAACCTCGAAAAGCCCGCCTTCGTCGATCCAACCGCTCGCATTTTCGGTCGCGTCTCGGCCGGCGAAGGCAGCAGCTTCTGGCCGTACAGCGTGATCCGCGCCGAGGGCGCCGCGGTCCGCATCGGCCGGTATTGCAACATCCAGGATACGGTCGTCATCCATGTCGGCGGCGGGAATGGAACCGTGATCGGCGACTATGTCTCGATCGGGCATCGCGCCGTGGTGCATGGAGCGGAGATCGGGGACGACTGCCTGATCGGCATCGGCTCGGTCGTGATGGACCGCGCCAAAATCGGACGTCGGTGCGTGATTGGCGCGATGGCGCTGGTGCCGGCCGGGATGGAGGTCCCCGAAGGTTCGGTCGTCATGGGCGTGCCTGGAAAAATCGTCTCGGCACGGGACAATTTCGCTCAGACACGGCGGAACGCATTGGTTTATCACCGGAACGCGCTGGCCTACGCGCAAGGACGGCACGACGGATGGCGCGGCGAGGCTTTCGTGGCGTGGCGCGAGCATATCAACAAGCGGCTGGCGGCCGGGGAAGAAGTCCCGGCGGGGGCTTGAACCGCGGATAACGATGTTCTTCCTCGCGCTGGTGGTAAGCGGACTGCTGGCCGGCGCGGTCTACGCCCTGATCGCACTGTCCTTTGTCGTGATTTACCGGTCCTCCCGCATGATCAATTTCGCGGCCGGCGAGTGGGTGACGGTTGGCTCCCTGATGACCGCCACCGGCCTTCACGTCCTGTCGCTTGGCCTGGCCGCGTCCATCGCGCTGGCCTGCGCCGGGATGATCGCGCTGGCCTGGGGCTTCAGCGAATTGGTGCTGCGCCGATTGGCCGGAAGATCATTGATTTCCATGATCATGATCACCCTCGGTCTGGGCGCGTTGATGCGTGGCTCGGCCGCCATGGTGTTCAAGGGCGTGCCCGGAACGATCTCGTTGCCCGTGCCGGAGGAGCCTTTGTTGGTGCTGGGTTTGATCGTTCCGCTCGACAAACTTACCGCGGCGGCGATCGCGGCCGCGTGTATCGCGGTCGTGCATTGGTTCCACCAGTCGTGCCGCACCGGATTGGCATTGCGCGCCATCTCCGGCGATCAGGCGCTCGCCGCGGCCATGGGGATCGACGTGCAGCGTCATTTCACCTTTGTTTGGGCCATGGCCGCGGTGATTGCCGTCATCGCGGGCGTGTTGTGGACGTCCGTCGCGGGCGGTGGATTCGGCTCCGCGCTCGTCGGGCTCAAGATATTTCCGATCGTGATCATTGGCGGCCTCGATAGCATCAGAGGGACGATCGCCGGCGCGATGATCGTGGGTGTCCTTGAGAGTCTGACGACCGGATATGTGGATACGCTTCTGGGCGGAGGGTTCGGCACGATCGCGTCCAGCCTCGTCCTGATCGGGATGCTGTTCGCAAGGCCTTATGGATTGTTCGGACGCGCCAACACAAAGCGGGTATAGACCCGGCCACGCACGCCGTCGGCTATAGCGGGATCGCCAGCAGCGTGTCGATCTTGTCGCTGTCCAGCACAACGATACGCTCCCGGAACCGGTAGGTGCTTGACGAAATATCGATCCGGTCCAGGTAACGTCCGGTCGCGAAGAGCGACGTCACGCCATCGTGCATGATTCGCGCCACGATAAAATGCGAATGCACGACGGCGGTTTCACCCTCCGTCGATTTCACCCGGATTGGCCCGATCACATGCCGGTAACGGTGCGGCTCGAACAAATTGGCGCGCCGGATCGAGAAGACGCGATCGAGCAACATGCCTCGCGTGGCCGCATACATCACGCCCTGCCGCATTCCGGCTTCGTGATTTGACCGGCTGATCACCAGATACCGGCAGGGATCGCCGAACAGATCCGGCCATTCCTCCAGCCGGTCCTCATCGATCCGTTCCGCGTATTCGCCGATCAGTTCGCGGATGCCTTCGGCGATGCTCATGCTCAGTCGCCCATCAGCGCGCGGTAGTGTTTCCAGAAGCCGCGGATCGCGGCCTCACTGGCGCGGAAGGTCTGCGATTCGGCTTCGTGCCCGCCCATCATGACGATGCCCGCGCCCGAGTCATTGTATTGCAACGCGCGTTGAACGAAGCCACCGATGCAGCCGTCCTCCATCGCGATATAGCCCGCCGGGCCGATCAGGTTGCCCTGACGCAGGCGGCGTTCCGTCATCTCCTCATCGTCCGTGTCGAAGCCGAGGTGGATCCATTCGAGTTCCGTTTTATCCACGCCGCGAGGGCGAATCACGCGGACGGCGATGGTGTTACGCACCTGTTGCAACACCATGCCGGGGAAGATGGTGAGAATCTGTACCGATACGCCATCGCCATATTCGTCCACCGACTCGATGACGGAGTTGTCCTGCAATCGGAATTCGCTCTCGGACCGCAGGCCGGCGTCCTTGTATTCGGCATCCTCCGCCTCATAGTCCAGTTTGGCGTAGCTGTAATGATTGCCGCCATCCTGGTTGATATAAATGCCGCCCGGCATGGTCAGGCGATTGATCCGGAATGTGGTCAGGAACAGATGCAGGATCGAGGCGTGGTAGGTGTCCTTCACGTTCTCGAAATAAAGTTTCCAGTTGTTCGGCAGGATTTGCGTGTTGCGCCCCAGCACATGCGGAGTGCGATTCATCACGCGTTTCAGCCCGCGCGTGACGTCGACGCCCAACCATGTCTCCAGGTCCGGCGTGGCATCGCTGAAGGTGCCGAAGATGAGCCCGCCCATGCTGGCGGTCCGCAGCGGGCGGAGGGTGTGCTCGTCCTTGCGGAATTCCGGCGGCATGCCGCCTTGGCGGTGGACCCCATGCTCGAACGCGACGCCGGTCAGTTGTCCGGTCAGGTTGTAGACCCAGCCGTGATAGATGCAGCTGAATTCCTTGACGTTGCCCTGGCGTTCCAGACACAGCAGGTTGCCGCGGTGGATGCAGCGATTGACGAAGGCGTTGATGGCGCCCTCCGCGTCGCGGACCACGATGACGGCGGTCTCACCGATGGTGGTGGAGACGAAATCGCCAGGTTTGGCCAGTTCCACCTCAAGGCAGAGGTAGTGCCAGGTCGGGCCCTGGAACAGGCGTTCCTGCTCGCGGTGGTATTGGTCCTGGTCGGTATAGACGCGGAACGGAATTTCGGAAATGCCGTTGGATGGCCAGGGAACGCCGTGTTCGGCGGTCAGTCCGGATTGAGACATGCGTGTGCCCTCCTGTCGCGGTTTTGGCGCGGTTGGGGGAGGTTAGGCGGGTTTTCCGGCCGAGGGAAGGCGCATGGCGCCCCCGGCCTCAGGTTACGAGCCCCGATCTGACGTCCGCCGCCGTTCGTCCTCGATGAGCCAATCGGAGGCGATTTCGCAGTATTCGGGATATGCCAGTTTGCCGGCCTCCCGGTCCGTCGCGCCGCGGATCGCGGGAAGGGCGTCCTGGAATTCGCCGAAGCGCGCCGCGATCGCCTCGCCGCCCGGAAGACGCGGTGCCTGATGGCGTAATTCCGCGGCGAGCCAGCCGCGCACCGCCTCGATCGCCGGTTCCGGCTGGTTCCCATGCGCGACAACGTCCTGACCGCCGATGTCGCTGATGAATCGCTGAAAGCGGAACGGCTCACGATCGAGCACGAGACGGGATTTTTCTCTTTGCCGCGCATCGCCAAAGCGGTGGGCGCCGAGAAACAGGCCGAGTTCGAGGGGCATGTTGAAACGGGGCAGGCCTTCCTCGTTCGGTTCGGTACGAGACAGATCGTGGATGCCCCAGCGGCAATCGCGGATAAGGGTCGCGATTTTATCGATGCGAATATTGCCGCTGTTATAGGCTTCGAGGGCGCATCGGGGCCGCGGGCGGCACGCGAGAACAGCGAATGTCAGCGCGTCCCGGAGATGCCGATAAGCCGCGTCGAACGGGCAGTTGATAAAGACGTCGTCAACGTATGTCGGAGGCGGCTTCCCGATCGGCGGACGTCGATCAGGCGCCGGTGAGTTTGGCACGCTGGCGATACACGGTCTTCACGGCGGCACGGAGGAGCTTCACCGTCTCCCGCGGTAACTGGCCCGGGAATGGGCGTTTGATCGGACCCGACAGGTCGGGGTCGTAGGGGCCGAGGCGGATGGTCTTCTCGCGGAGCTTTTTGGGGGACGGCTTTGCCATACGTCAGCCTTGGTTTGGCGGGGTGCCTGAGGCAGCACCCGGATCTGTTTGATAACGTAGTGTCAGGCACTGGATTTGTCAAAGAATTTGGCAAAAAGAGCGGTGCCACGACGACGTGCGATGCTCCGCCGATCCGCTCCGGCAACGCCACCCGGGTCACTTTGGCGTGTCCGGCCACGGCGTCTCCCATGCCACCTCGGGCGCGTCGCGCCAGAGTGGAAACCGGTCCAAAGCCGCCGCCTGGGCGGGTTCGTTGAGAGCGGCCAGGGCGGCGGTCAGGAACGCGTGCCCCTCCGCCGGCAAAGCGTCGCCCAGGTAATCCAGCAGGTAACCCACGTCCCAGGGATGGGCGACATCCGTGGTTCGTTCCAGCGCCGGGCCCAACAGCAGCGCTTTCAATCGCCCCACCGGGTCGGACGCGGGCGTCCGGTCCAGCAGCGCGGCGGCGATGCGCAGAAACGCGATGCCCGGCGTGACGATCGCCCGATGTGGCGCCAGTGCCGCCCGGTTCCTTTCCAGCAGAGCCCTGGCGTCCCCTGTTCGGTGGAGCATGAGCAGCGTGATCGCCAGGTTGTTGCGCCGATGGACCTTGAGCGGATGGGCTTCCCCCAGCACGCGCGCGGTGACCTCCGCGCACTGACGCGCGTGGGGTTCGGCAAGGCCTGGATGGCCGGCCGTGCGAAGCTCATGGGCCAGATTGTTCTGGTCACGCAATACGTCCGGGTGTTCCTCGCCAAGCACGCGTGCCCGCGCCTCCAGCGCACGCCGATGCAGTGGTTCCGCCTCGTCCTGCCGCCCAAGCGCATCGAGGCACGCCGCCAGATTGTTCACGCTCGTGAGCGTGTCCGGATGGTCCGCGCCGAGCACGCGCTCGCGGCTGTCCAGCGCCCGTTGCTGGAACGGCAAGGCCCCGGCCGAGTCGCCCAGAGCCCGCATGCACGTCGCCAGATTGCTCACGCTGCGGAGCGTGTCCGGATGGTCCGCGCCGAGGACGCGCTCGCGGCTGTCCAGCGCCCGTTGGAGGAGCGGCAAGGCCCCGGCCGCGTCGCCGAGAGCCTGCATGCACGTCGCCAGATTGCTCACGCTGCGGAGCGTGTCCGGATGGTCCGCGCCGAGGACGCGCTCGCGGCTGTCCAGCGCCCGTTGGAGGAGCGGCAAGGCCCCGGCCTCGTCGCCCAGAGCCCCCATGCACGTCGCCAGATTGCTCACGCTGGTAAGCGTGTCCGGATGGTCCGCGCCGAGCACGCGCTCGCGGCTGTCCAGCGCCCGTTGGAGGAGCGGCAAGGCCCCGGCCGCGTCGCCGGCCAGAGCCGCCAGTACCGCCGCACATACTCATTCGCCAGGGTCGTCTTCCCCACTCCGCCCATCGCCGTCAGCGCCCTTACCCGGGCCTGGGTCAGCGCGGCCACGGGGCCTTCGTGCAGGGCTTCGTGCAGGCGATTCATGTCCGCCTCCCGTCCCGTAAAATGCGGGTTGGGGTCGTGCGGCAGGCGCACCAGGAATGGCAGCCGCTCCGGCGTCGGTTCGGCCAGTTTCTCGTCGATGGCGGTCAGCAGATCCCGCCAGGCTGTGTCGTCTGCTGTCAGCGGGTCGAAGACCTTCGCCTGCCAGCGCCGCAGCGGTGGAGTTAGCACCGCGGCCGGATCGCCCTCCGCGACCAGTGGGATGACGGCGGGCGAGGCGTAGGTCTCGTACCGCGTCCATTCCGACTTCCGCCAACCCGGCGTCACGATGGGCAGAATAACCCTCGCGGCGTCGCAACCTGCCTTGATTTCATCGTGCCATTTGCAACCGGGGTTCAGCCGAGCTTTGTCAAACCAGACGGTATGCCCGGAGGCGCGAAGCCGCTCGTCCAACGCCGCCGCGCGTGCGACGTCTTTTGACGCGTAGCTGATAAACAGCTTCGCCGGTCCGTTCATAGTATCCGGCGGCACGGTCACGGGCGGCCTCACGACGATGACCGCCCGACGTTACGCCGCCGGCGGAGGCTGGCAAGGCGCCGTGTCCATCCGGCGTCAGGTCGTCCGCGCCGGCACGATCGAACCGCGCGCGGCCGGCTCCATGTCGATGAGCCACTCCGACACGGCTTCGCAATAGTCGGTGAACGTCAGTTCCCCAACCGTCCGCCGCATCGCGGCACAAATTTGCGGAAGGTCGCTTTGGAACGCGGCAAAGCGCGCGGCGATCTCGGCGCCGCCCGGCAGGCGCGGCGCTTGTTCCCGCAACTCGGTGGCGAGCCAATCGCGCACCGCCGCGATGGCGCGATGGCGCGGTCCGGCTGGTCGCCGTGCGGAACAATGTCCTGGCCCGCGACGTCGCTGATGAATGTCTGAAAGCGGAACGGCTCGCGGTCGAGTACAAGACAAGACTTTTCCCGTTGCGATGCGTCGCCGAAGCGATGGGCGTCAAGGAACGGGCCGAGTTCGAGCGGCATGTTGAACCGGGGCAAACCTTGCGCGTTCAATTCCGTGCGGGAGATGTCGTGGATACCCCAGCGGCAATCGCGAATGAGCGTGACAATCTTGTCGATGCGCGTGGTGCCGCCGTTATTGACCTCAAGCACGCAATGAGGCCGAAGGCGGCAGACGGAGACGGCGAACACCAATGCATCCCGCATCGGCCAGTACGTGTCGTCGAACGGACAGTTGATGAAGACGCCCTGGGGATAAGCCGCCGCCGGCTTGCCGATCGCCGGTCACGCCTCGGTGCGGGCGGCACGTTGGCGGAGCACGGTCCGGACCGCGTTACGAACGGTTTTGGCCGAGACGCTACGCGGTCCCGGTGCGGGCCGTAAAATGGGACCCGACAGATCGGGGTCGCGAAGGTGCCTGGGTGAGATTGGCTTGGTGTCTTGCTCGGGTGACTGCTTTTTCATCGTGGAACTTTCAACCATCTGGGCGGAAACCCAGGGTACAGTGCGGAATTTGGGGGCGGGAACTCGCATTATCAATAAACCCGAGGCGCCGCCCCTATGGCTCCTATCGCTACCTCCCCAGCACCGGCATCACGAACTCCGGCCCCTTCTTCGCGCCGCCGGTCCAACGCTGCGTCACCGCCTTATACTTCGTATAAAACCGCACGCCCTCCATCCCGTATACATGGTGGTCCCCAAACAACGAGTGCTTCCACCCCCCGAACGAGTGGAACGACATAGGCACCGGGATCGGCACATTGATCCCCACCATCCCGATTTGAATTTGCGCCGTGAAATCCCGCGCCGTCCCACCATCGTTGGTGAACAGCGCGACCCCGTTGCCATACTCGTGCTCATTGATCATCCGCGTCGCCGTCGCGATATCCGGAGCCCGCACCACCGACAGCACCGGGCCGAAGATTTCCTCCTTATAAATCCGCATATCCGTCGTCACGTTATCGAACAGACACCCCCCCATGAAAAACCCATTCTCATAACCTTGCAATTTCAATCCGCGCCCATCGACCACCAGAGACGCACCCTCACGCACGCCCAGATCGACATATCCGGAGACTTTCGCCAGATGCTCCCGCGTTACGAGCGGCCCCATCTCCGCCTCCGGATCGACACCCGGCGCGATCTTCAACGCCCGCACTTTGGGCGCGAGTTTCGACACCAGCGCGTCGCCCGCCGAGCCAACCGCCACGGCGACCGACACCGCCATGCATCGCTCTCCGGCCGCGCCGTAGGCGGACCCCATGAGCGCATCCACCGCGTCGTCCAGATCGGCGTCCGGCATCACCACCAGGTGGTTCTTCGCTCCACCCAGAGCCTGCACCCGCTTCCCTTGCGACGTCCCGCCTTTATAGATCGTTTCGGCGATGGCCGTGGAACCGACGAAGCTGATCGCGGCGATCCCCGGATGGGCGATGATCGCCTCGACCGCCTCGCGCGCGCCCTGCACCACGTTGAACACGCCATCCGGCAGACCGGCTTCCTTCAGCAGCGCCGCCAATTTCAACGCCACCGACGGGTCTTTCTCGGACGGCTTCAGGATGAAGCAGTTGCCACAGGCCAGCGCCACCGGGATCATCCACAGCGGCACCATCAACGGGAAATTGAATGGCGTGATGCCCGCGACGACCCCAAGAGGCTGCCGGATCGACCACGCGTCGATTCCGGTACCGACCATGTCGGTGAATTCGCCCTTCAGCAGATGCGGAATGCCGCAGGCAAATTCCACGACCTCCAGCCCGCGCTGCACCTCGCCATCGGCGTCCGACAAAACCTTGCCGTGTTCCTCGGTGATGATCGCCGCCATTTCCTTGCGGTCGCGGTTGAGCAGGTCTTGTAGTTTGAACATCACGCGAGCGCGGCGCAGCGGCGGCGTGGCGGCCCAGGCGGGCCACGCGGCGGAGGCGGCGGCGACCGCGGCGTTGACCTCGGCGGGGTTGGCCAGGGCGACCTTCGCGGTAACCTCCCCGGCGGCCGGGTTATGGATGTCGCCGAATTTGCCGCTGGTGCCGGCCACCGGTTTGCCGCCGATGAAATGTCCGATTTCGCGCATGAGCCGTTCCTCCGGGGACGTGTCGTTATCCGGATTTAAGCCGAAACGCCTGGCGCGGGTAGGGGGCCGGGGCACCGCCTACCGGCCAAGGAAATCCCGCACCACGCGCGCGACCCACTCCGGCCGTTCGATCACCACGTTCGACCTCGTGCCCGCCACGAAGGCCAACTCTCCTCGCGGGATCGATCGCGCGAGAAAATCGGCCCCCTCCCGCATCGCCAGATCGGCGCCATCGGCGCACAGGATCAGCGCCGGTGCGTAAATCTCCTCCGCGAGATCCATCAGATCGGCGCGGGCCATGGCCGCCTGGGCGAGGCCGCTTCCTGGCATGGTCAGCAATTCCTCGGTCATACCCTCGCTTAGCCCTGGCGACGTGTCGCACAGCACCAGACGATCGACGCGCGACGGATACGCGGCGGCAAAACATTGCGCGACCATGCCGCCCAGGGAACTGCCGGCGATGTGGGCCCTCGCGATGCCGATCCCGGTCAGAACGGCGGCGAGTTGGTCGGCCAGATCCTCGATTTCGAAATGCGACGCCGGCGCCGGAGTCTCGCCGTGGCAGGGCAGGTCGTAGGAAATGAGTTCGAACCTGGCGGCCAACCCGGCGAGGCCGTCCCACATCGCGCGCGTGGCGCCCAGCGCATGCAGAAGGACGAGGGGTGGGGCCGTGCCAATGCGATGCAGGCGGATCAGCGAGGCATCGAGGGCTGGCACCGTTTCATCTCCGACGGAGGGATCGCCGGAAAACAATTGCACGCCATGGGACGCGGCGATACGTTCAAATTATGTTCTCTCGAATGCCGGGAACCGGAAACGCCCTTGTTACGCGGACCGGTCCAGCAATCGGACAACGATATCACATGGCGAACGCATGCTCGAAACACTGATCCGGCCCATCGACTTCGCGGGAATGTCCGCGGTCCCGTGCGAACTGACGATCCTGATGCCGTGCCTGAATGAGGCCGAAACGCTCGCGATCTGCATCGCCAAGGCACGCGGCTACCTGGCCGCGTCGGGCGTTCAAGGCGAGGTGTTGATCGCCGACAACGGCAGCACCGATGGGTCACAGTCGATCGCCATGGATGCCGGAGCCCGGGTCGTACCCATCACAGAGAAGGGCTACGGCAGCGCGCTTCTGGGCGGCATCCTCGCCGCGCGCGGACGCTTCGTCATCATGGGTGATTCCGACGACAGCTACGACTTTGGCGACCTCGACGCGTTCGTCGCGAAACTGCGCGAGGGCCATGCGCTGGTGATGGGGAATCGTTTCAAAGGCGGCATCAAACCCGGCGCCATGCCACCCCTGCATCGTTACCTGGGCAATCCCGTCCTGACGACCGTTGGCCGGATCTTTTTCCACAGTCCCTGCGGCGACTTCCATTGCGGACTGCGCGGCTTCGATCGCGAGGCGATTCTGGGCCTCGACCTGCAGGCGCCAGGGATGGAGTTCGCCAGCGAGATGGTGGTGAAAGCCACGATCCATGGGCTGAAAATCGCCGAGGTGCCGACAACTTTGTCGCCCGATGGGCGGTCGCGTCCGCCACATTTGCGCAGTTGGCGGGACGGGTGGCGGCATTTGCGCTTCCTGCTGCTGTTCAGCCCGCGTTGGCTGTTTTTGTATCCGGGCCTGGGTCTGTTCGCGTCTGGCACTGCGATGATGGCGTGGCTGTTGCCTGGGCCCAGGATTGTTGGCGGGGTGACGCTGGATATCCACACGCTGTTCTATGCGTCGCTGGCGGTCGTGGTCGGGTTCCACTCGGCGTTGTTCTATGTGTTCGCGCGGCTTTACGGCATGCGAGAGGGGCTCGCGCCGCGTGACGAGCAGTTCTTGCGGATGACCAAGGCTTTGACGCTGGAAGCGGGGTTGCTCGCCGGGCTGACGTTGTTGCTGTTTGGTCTGGCACTGGCGCTGCTCGCGGTATCGGCCTGGACGCGCACGGCGTTCGGGGTTTTGTCACCCGAGCACGCGATGCGGTTGGTAATCCCATCAGGAACCTGCATCCTCCTGGCGTTCCAGACGGCCTATGGGGCGTTCTTTCTGAGTGTGCTGGAGATCAGGTCCCGGAAGCGGCGCGGGGGGTGAAGCGCGGAGGTTTGAATGTCGCTTCCCTTTTGCGGCCCTCACCCGCGGCGACAGGAACCTACGTTTCCGCCAAACGCTACCGCCGTTCCAACGCACGCTGACAAATCGCCTCGAACTGCGCGGCGACCGTCCGCCAGGAAAACCGTTCCTCCGTCAGCCGTCGCGCCGCGCCCGCGATGCGATGACGCATCGCCGCGTCATCCAGCAACGATAATATTGCTCGCGAGAACTCCTGGGCGTTGTCCGCCCGCAGGAAGTTTTCGCCGTCCGTCACATCCAACCCCTCGATTCCCAAAGACGTTGAAACCACCGGGCGGCCCATCGCCATTGCCTCGAAGGCTTTGATGCGAGTGCCGCTGCCGACGAACAGCGGGATCACATAAACATGGCTCCGCGCGACATAGGGGCGGATATCCTCGACAAATCCGGTCAGGGTCACGTTCAGGCCACGCTGCCTGATCTTGTCTGCCAAAGCGGCCGGCGGGTTCCGGCCGATGATGACCGCGCCGATCTTCGGGCGGGCGGCAAGCAGAGTGGGCCAAACCTCGTCCAGCAGAAAGTGAATACCTTCGACATTCGCGGCCCAGCTCATGGTCGCCGTGAAAACCAGAGTGCCGCCATCGGCGCCGGGATCGGGGGCCGCCTGGGGAGGGGCCGGGGCAAAGAAATCGAGATCGACGCCGGTGTCGATTTCCGCCACCACCGGCAGAGCGTAGCGCTTCGTCAGCACTTCGGCGTCGCGCTTCGACACCGCGATAACCGCATCGAAACGGCGCAGCGTGTCCTGTTCGAAACGATTCATTTTGCGGCTTTGGTCGGCCCAGACCAGACGCCACAGCCCATTGGTCCGGGCGGCGTGGCGTTCAAAAATCTCGGCTTCAACGTTATGCGTGAACATGACGGAAGCGGCGTCGATCCGTTCCGGTACCAAGACCCCCGCATGCGGAAAATCCACGACCACGACGTCGGGTTTGTCCGCCAAAGCGCGGGCGACGCTGGCGCTGCCTTCAGCGGACCGGTCGCCGGCCACGGCCACCGGAATTGCACTGGCCAGCGACAATGCGCGGCCGATTTTCGATGGAGGCCGCTCCGGCCACGAAACAAAATGGTCGCACGCGGCATCAAGATCGGCGGCGAAGCGCCCAATATCCGCGGGCGCGGGGGAGGCGAGGGTCACCTCGAACGCCCCGCCTTTCATCGCGCGAAGAATGTTGCCGGTACGGATCTTGCCACCCTGGTCCATCGGAAACAGAAAGCGCGGGCTGACGAACAGCAGGCGCGGCCGAGCGGCCCTCGCACTCACCAGCACAGCCCCTCGTAAACAATCCCCGGCACCGTCCGCAACGTATCCATCCCCGCGAGGTCGATGACCACATGGTCCGTGAGGCCCGCGAGCAAGGCAGGCTGGTCCTCGGGCGCGACATGGCCGATCACGGCTATTCGGCTGGCGGACAAGGCAGCTTGGGGACCGTCCACCAGAAGCCGTTCCAAATGCGGAATTTCCTTGTCGATATAGCTGCGGTTCGCGCCCATCAGGCGGGCGACCTGGACGAACCGGTCGTAAATTCGCAGCTCGTAGCCTCGGCCAAGGAGACGTTCCGCCAGCAGGACGAAGGGCGATTCGCGGAGATCGTCGGTGCCCTGTTTGAAGGCCAGGCCAAACAGAGCGATGGGCAGCCGGCCGTGGCGCGTGATCGCCTCGAACGCGCGATCGATGATCGCCTGGTTGCCGGGCAGCAATTGTTTCAGAAACGGCGTGGACAGGTTGTGCGCGTCGGCCAGCGACAGGAAGCTCCGGACGTCCTTGGGCAGGCAGGAGCCGCCAAACGCGAAGCCCGGCCGCAGATAGGCGGCGGAAACATTCAGCACTTTGTCCTCGCACAAAAGACGAAATGCTTCCCGCGCGTCCACGCCGTGCGACGCGAGGATCGCCCCGGCTTCATTCGCGAAAGCCAGTTTCACGGCATGGTAGACATTGGAGATGTGTTTGACGCTTTCCGCCACGCGGTACGGCGCGACATGCACCGGAGCGGCGATGGGAGCGTAGATCGCTCGCAATACCTCCGCGTCATCGCCGGCGGCCGCGCCAATCAGCGTAAAGGGCGGCGACCGGAAATCGCGCACCGAGGAACCCTCGCGCAGGAATTCCGGATTGCTGTAGTAACGCAATTGCTCGCCCAGTACCCGGCCGGACTCGCGTTCCAATATCGGGATGACCCGGTCCTCGGCGGTGCCGGGCGGCACGGTGGAGCGCATCACCACGGCATGCGATCCGGACTTGCCCCGGATGGCGCGCCCGATCGCCGCCACCACGGAATCGACCGCGCCCAAAGCCACGCTGCCGTCCGCCGCGGAGGGCGTGCCGACGGAAATGAACGACACGTCGGTCCGATTAACCGCGTCCTCGACGTTGTCCGTCGCGGTGAGTTTGCCCTGATTCACGGCATCCGCGATCAGGGTGTCGATCGCCTCCTCGACGATCGGGGACCGGCCGGCGGCGAGCATCGCGATCTTTTCGGCCGAGACGTCGACGCCGATGACCTCGTGGCCAAGTTCGACCAGGCAGCCGGAGGAGACGACGCCGACATAGCCGATCCCAAATACCGAAATGCGCATCTTCACCCGTCCTCAGCGTCGCGGCCGATCTTCGCCCCTGACCCGTTACGGCAAGGTGTGAGGGGGCATAACGGAGACAGGATGGCGCGTCACGCTTTTTGGATGGCTGGCGAGCGAGCGTGGGGCAAGCATCGCGGCGCTCTTCGTATCATTGCATTTTGACAAGAACCCATGCTCACGGAATTGGCGCGTGTTCGAGCTGATGTGAGCCGTAATGCCGATGCGATCGAGAAGCAGCGTGTTGCTCCGGCCGATCATCCTCCTGCCGCGCCTGACGTGGCGCTTCCTCCTTGTGTGTCTTGAACCAAAGCGCATCGGCGCAAAAATCGATCTCGGCGGGCCACTCAAGGCTGCGCCCCCGCTCGCCGGCTTTGACTTGCGCGAACACCTTCCGGTCACTCAGCGCGGCAAAGACACCCTTGCCGATCAGATGATCGAAGCGGTTGACAGTTTTCTCGCCGTTCGGCCAGGTCAGCGCCACGGTGCGTGTCTTAGGGTCGGCCACGGCAGCGGTGATGATATTGTCCAGCACCGTAGGCATTTTCAAATCCTCTCCGGCGCCCGGCCGGCGGTGTCGTGATCCAGGCCCGCCGCCCGGTATCAGCCGTTCACCTTCGCCATCAGCTCAGCGATCTTATCGACCTCTGGCAGGACCGCCGCCGCGGGCGCGGAATCCACGTTGAACACCACCCGTTCGACGCCCAGGTCCTGGTAGCGCTTCATGAGGCCGGCGTCCTGGCGAGGAAACCAGACGGTGATGGCGATGGACGCAGGGTCGCGGCCCGCGTCGGCGCACATCTTGCGAAATTCGGGGAACATGTCCGCGATTTCAGTGTAACCGCCCCGCGCTGCCTGCGGGATCCAACCGTCTCCGTAACGGATCGCCCGGCGAGCGGAATATGGAAAGGCGCCCCCGACGATCACCGGCGGATGCGGTTTCGTCACCGGTTTCGGCCAGGTCATCATCGGATCGAAATTGACGAACTCGCCGTGGTATTCGGCCTTCGATTTGGTCCAGATCTCCTTCATGGCCTCCACATTCTCACGTGCGCGCTTATGGCGCGATTTGAACTCCGTGCCGTGGTCCTCCATCTCGTCCTGATTCCAGCCGTTGCCGATCCCGAACAGGAATCGCCCGCCGGAGACGTTGTCGATCGAGGCCACCAGTTTCGCCGTCTGAATCGGGTCGCGCTGCTGCACGAGGCAAACGCCGGTGCCCACCTTAAGCGTCTTCGTCGCCATCGCGGCCGCGGTCAGCGTCACGAACGGGTCCATGCAATCGTAATATTTCTTCGGCAGGTCGCCGCCTGCAGGAAAGGGCGTCTTCCGGCTGACCGGAATGTGGGAGTGCTCGGGCGCCCAAACTGATTCGAACCCGCGCTGTTCCAGCGCCTGGCCAAGTTCTCCTGGGCCCATCGAATAGTCGGTGAAGAACATCGAAACGCCGAATTTCATGGGGAGATCCTCCTGTATTTCGGAAGGCATGATGCACCGTTAGGGCTGGTGCCTCCAGCCCCGGGGAAGCTCATCGAGAACCAATGACAGCCCTATGGCCGGAACGTCACCCTGCCTCTCCTGGCGCTTTGGCGGCGACGGATGACTCTGTTCTCGTTGGTTGATCCGCGTTTCATGCTTTCGGGGTTCTTCGCCGGCCCGCTGGTTGGGCAGACCGGGATGGGCGGCGGCGCGCTGATGACGCCGATTCTGGTGTTGTTCTTCGGTGTGAACCCGGCGACGGCAGTGGGCACCGATCTGCTATATGCCTCGGTCACCAAGCTGGCGGGCACGCTGGTCCATGGACTGAACCGCACCGGGGACTGGCGGATAGTCACGTGTTTGGCGTCGGGCAGCGTGCCGGCAACGCTGATCGCTCTGCCGGCGATTTCGCATTTCGGCCTGGGCGGTCCGGCAAGAGCGCGGATCATCTCGATGGTGCCTGGCGTGACGCTGCTCCTGACAGCGATGTCGCTGATCTTCCGGCGGCAATTCCTGACGGTGGCAGGACCGATGCTTGACAAACTCACCCCGCTTCAAGCGGCGCGGTATACGATCGTGACCGGCGCGGCGCTTCGCGTGTTGGTGACGATATCGTCGGTGGGGGCGGGCACCCTGGGTGTCACCCGCGGGCACGCCTGGCTACGGTCCGCGTGGCCGAGGGACCGATCGCCCGCCGCCAGGACCACTTCGCGGGGAAAACGATGCCGGCCCAACCATTCACCACCCGCGATCCCACGCGCCCGTGGGCCGCCATCGCGGCGGTCACCACGCTGACCTTGCCGCTTGGCTCCATTTACGCTTTCAGCGTTTTTCTGCAACCGATCGAGGCCGAACTGGGGATTCCGCGATCCGCCATGTCGCTCGTGTTCGGGCTCGCGGCTATCGGATTTACGGCAGGGATGAACCTTGCGCCGATGATCTATCGGCTGGCCTCGCCCGCCATCCTTATCATGGCCAACGCAATCGTCGGCGCCCTCGGCATCGCGATGTCGGCCTGGGCGGGCGGGCTGCCGATGCTGCTTCTGGGCTACGGCGTGCTGTTTGGTGTCTCAGGCGGAACGATCTTCATCATCCTGCAACAGGCGGTCAACATTCTGGTGCGCGCTCGTATCGGATTATTGAACGGCTACATCCTGGGCCTCTGGCCAATGGGCGCGATGATCGCGGCGCCATTGTTCGGCTGGAGCAACGCGCGATACGATTACCACACGACACTCCTGGGTCTCGCGGGCACGATCCTGGTATGTGGCGCCATCGCGGCCTGGCTGACGGTCCATGCCGGTTCGACTCTGCCGGCAGCCCAGAGCGGAAAGTCAATCGATCCGGCCGAGCAGCAGACCGCGACCTTGATCCGGATCTGCGCGGTGTTTTTCCTCGCCGCCGCCGCGGGATTGACCGTGTTGAGCCAGGCCGTCGGAATTATCGATGCCTATGGCGGCGCGGCCTCGACCGCCTTGTGGGCGGCCACCGGAATAACAGCGGTGATCGGGTGCGGGCGCATCGCGGGTGGATTTCTGGTGGACCGGTTGCTGGTGCCGTTCGTTTCGGCGGGCGCGCACGGTTTGGCGTTGACCGGTACGGTGATCCTGACCGTCTGGCCCTCGCCGGCGGTCGCGGTGCTGGCACTGGGAATGATCGGTCTGGGGTACGGGTTGGTGTCGGGATCGACCGCCGGGGCGCTCGCGGTTTACTGGCCCAAGCCGATGTATGGAAAGGTCGCGGGCAAGGTTTATATCGCCTGGTGCGTGGCGGCGGTTACTCTACCTGTGCTGGCGGGACATTTGTTCGATCTGACCGGGGGATACCGCGCCACGGTGCTGATCGCCGGGTGCGGCAACCTGGCAGGGTGCGCGATCGCGCTGGGTTTGCCACGGCGGCGGATGGGGGAGGCGTGACACGCGCTCCCGCGCGGATTGGACTATCTGTCATAATGACAGCAGGATAGAGCGAAGGAGATCGACCCATGCCCCAAGCACCCCCCCTCCCGATGTTCTGGTTCCTCCCAACCAGCGGCGACGGCCCCTATCTCGGTTCGGCCGAGGGCGCCCGCCCAGCGGACTTCGGTTACATGCGCGACATCGCAGTGGCGGCAGACCGGTTGGGATTTGGGGGCGTGCTGCTGCCGACCGGGAACACGTGTCTGGACGGCTGGACCCTCGGCTCCGCCCTCGCGCCGCTGACCGAAAAGCTGAATTTTCTTCTGGCACTGCGGCCCGGCGTATTGACCCCGGCACTCGCGGCGCGGCAATCGGCGGCATTGGATCGTATCAGCAACGGGCGGCTGATCCTGAACATCGTCACGGGCGGGCAACCGAACGAACTCGCGGGTGACGGGCTGTTGCTGGATCATGACGAACGCTACACCCTGACGGATGAGTTTCTGACCATCTGGCGCGGCCTGCTGCGCGACAAGCATATCGATTTCAAAGGCAAATATCTGACCAGCCAGCAAGGTAAGCTTGGCTTGTACGATTCCGTCCAGAAGCCATATCCGCCGCTGTGGTTCGGCGGTTCTTCCGACGCGGGCATCTCCGTCGCCGCCTCCCACGCGGACCTCTACCTCACCTGGGCCGAGCCGCCCGCGCTGATCGAGGAAAAGCTCGCCGCTGTCCGCGCCGCATGTGCCGCCAAAGGCCGAGCGATGCGCTTTGGCCTGCGTGTCCATTTGATCGTCCGCGAAACGGATTCCGAGGCATGGGAGGCCGCGGAAAAACTCATCAGCAAACTGTCCGACACCACGATCGCCGCGTCGCAGAAGCGTCTCGGTGGAGAAACCGACTCCGTGGGCCAGAAACGCCAGATCGCGCTGCACGGCGGCCGGCGCGATCGGTTGGAGGTCAGTCCGAACCTCTGGGCTGGGGTCGGCCTGATCCGAGGTGGCGTCGGTACCGCATTGGTTGGCTCCGCCGAAACCGTGGCCGCGAGGCTGCGGGAATATCAGGCGATGGGGATCGAAACGATCATCGCATCTGGCTACCCACACCTGGAGGAAGCTTACCGGGTCGCGGAACTGCTGTTCCCCCACCTCGGCATTGGCAAGCGCGTCGAGGCGGGCCGCGATTTCCGTCCTGCCGAGCAACGGATCGCGGCGGAATAATCGCGACCCGTCACGACCCTATGATCAGCGTCAGACCGGCAACGGCCATCGTTCCAGATACGGCATGTAATCGGGCTCGACATCGATTTGCAGCGTCGCCAACACCCGCACGACCGCGCAATAAAACGAGATCGTGATGGTCAAATCGATCACTTGCTCATTGCCCAGAGCGGACTGGAGCGAAGCGAAGGTTCCCCCGGTCATCGCACCGTCCTTGGTGATTTCCCGCGTGCCTTTCAGCACCATCAGAGACAGCGCGTCGAGCGCCGCTGGCTTGCCCGCGGTGTCGTCGATCAACGCCTGGACATCCGCGTCGCTGACACCGAAATCGTGACCGAGCTTGACGTGATGCGACCACTCGTACGGGGACCGCGCGAGCCACCCGACCTGCAGAATGGCCAGTTCCCGCAGCCGCGCGTCGAGTTTGCTGCCGTAACGGATATATCCGCCGAGTCCGGAAAAGGCACGCGCGGCCTTGGGCGAATTCACGAGAGCCTTAAACAAGGAGATCGGACGGTCGAGCAGATCCTGGTCGGCCTCAGTGAGGTCGGATTTCTCCAAATAGGGGACGCGGGCCATGAATGTTCGCTCCAGTTGGTTGGGGCGTCCATCCTGGCGGCGGCAACGCCAATGGTCCAGGTGCCCAGGCCGCTTTTGACTCCCGCCCTCGCGCCGCGCTTTTCTGCCACCGCGAACCATGACCAAGGAAACAGCTCAAATGCGGCCTCTTGAAGGTATTCGTGTCGTCGCGTTGGAACATGCGGTGGCCGCGCCGTTGTGCAGCCGCCATCTCGCCGATCTCGGTGCCGACGTCATCAAGGTCGAGCGGCCCGGCAAGGGCGACTTCGCCCGCGAGTACGACGATTACGTCAACGGCATTTGCAGCCATTTCATCTGGCTCAACCGCGGCAAACGCAGCGTCACGCTGGACGTGAAGAACCCGGCGGCGCGGGAGGTTCTGACGAAGCTGATCGCCGGAGCCGATGTTGTGTTGCAAAATCTCGCCCCTGGCGCGGCGGCTCGGCTGGGGCTGAGCCATGAGGCGTTGAAACCCTCCCACCCAAAACTGATCGTTTGCGACATCTCCGGTTACGGCGAGTCGGGGCCGATGGTCCAGAAGAAAGCCTACGATTTGCTGATCCAGGCGGAATCCGGGCTGATCAGCGTCACAGGCTCCCCTGATGAGCCGTCGCGCGTCGGTATCTCCATCGCCGATATCGCGACCGGCATGTACGCGCTGACCGGCATCATGGCCGCGCTGATCCGCCGGGGCCGCACCGGCGAGGGTGCCAACGTCAAGATCGCCATGCTCGACGCCCTGGGCGAGTGGACCACGTATCCGATGCTGCGCCATGCTTACGCGGGCACGCCGCCGCCCAGAATGCCGACACGCCACCCGGCGATCGTGCCGTACGGGGCGCATCGGACGAAGGATGGCTCGATCATCTTCGGCATGCAGAACGAGCGGGAGTGGGTCAGTTTCTGCGGCAACGTGCTTGGCAAGCCGGACCTCGCGACCGATCCGCGCTTCAACAACAACAACGCGCGGCGCGCGAACTTCGAAACGCTCACAGCGCTGATCGAGGATTTCTTCTCGACCCTGACCTCCGCCGAGGTCGCCACGCTGCTGGATAAGCACGGCATCGCGAACGGCCGCCTGAACGACCCGCTGGCGACCTGGAATCACGAGCAGTTCACCGCCCGCGACAAATGGCGGGAGGTCATGACCGAAAATGGCCCGGTCCGCGCGTTGCTGCCGCCGTTCGAGTTCACCGATTTCGAGGCGGTCATGGGCGACGTCCCCTCGGTTGGGCAACACACCGATCGGATTTTGGCCGAGCTCGGCTACGCGCCGGACCGGATCGAGGCCATGCGCGCGGAGGGCGCGATATGACCGGCTTCAACCCCGCCAGCCACCGCATGATACCGGAACAGCGCTGGTTCGAAGATTTTGTTCTGGGCGAGCGCTTCGTCCTGCCAAGCCGGACGATGACCGAGGCGGTCTTTCTGGCGTTCCAGAGCGCGAGCGGCGACAACCACCCCGTGCATTATGACGTCGAATATTGCAAAGCGCGCGGCATGCCGGGATTGCTGGCGCACGGCTTCCAATCGCTGATCCAGACCGCGCCCGGGGCGGGTCTCTTCCCTTACATGGTGGAGGAGTCGCTCGCCGGATTCATAGAGCAGTCCAGCCGTTTTTTGAAACCGGTGTATGCCGGCGATACGATGTATCCGGCGCTGGAGATCGACGAACTGAGCCCAAATCGGACCACCGGCGTGGTCGGTTTCAGCTCCTCGATCCACAACCAGAACGGGCATCTGGTGATCCAGGGGCGCCAACGTTACCTGATCAAAAAACGGCCGGTCACGCCTGCATAAACCTTACATTTGGACGGAATTTGCCATAATCGTGCCACAGGTCCCCCTCATGTTGCACCGCATCATCTGGGATCGCGGGTCAGCCAATGTCACGCAAAAGAAAGTCCATGCATCCGGGCCGTATCCTCCGGGAGGAGTATATGGAGCCGCTACACCTTGACGCGAACGGCCTCGCCGCCGCTTTGGGCGTGCATGCCGGGCGCCTGGAGCCGATTATCGCGGATCAGGAGCCGGTGACGTCCGATCTGGCGCTACGGTTGGCGAAATGCTTCCGCACCAGCCCGCAGTTTTGGCTGGGTTTGCAAACCGCCTACGACCTGTCGATGGCCGAAGCCTTGTTTGGCGCGGAGATCGATGCGCACGTGCATGCGCTGGCGGCTTAACCCGCAAGTCTCGCCGATGTGACAATGGCCTGGTTCGTCCGGGCCATTTTTGTTTGTGGAGCATTTTCACTACCAGTCGAGCGCTCGCGCGATGCTTCGCGGCCCCGAATATTCAGTCGTCGCGAGGGAGCGTCCCCGTCAAAGCGTAGCGATCAATTGGAGCGCTTCCGTTGGCGTGACGATCCGGATCGCCCCATAAGCACCCATGGTTAGTAAATCGCGGTCGCCGGAGACAATGAGGTCGGCTCCTCCCGCAACCGCCGCCGCGACGACGTGATCATCGTCGGCATCGCGCGGCACAACTCTTGGCGTGGATGTTGGGGACACACTGATGGTCAGAGCGCCATAGCGCGTAACGGCCTCGTCGACCGATTCATACTCTGGCCCGAGGCGTGACCTCAGGTTCTCGCGCGACAAAACTTCGTGAAGTTCATCCAGCAGCACCGGCGACGTATAGAGTTCGATGCCGCCATCTATCGCCAGTTGCACCAGATCCCATGGCTTACCACCCCAGATCAGGGCCGAAACAACCACATTCGTGTCAAGAACAACCCGCATCGGGTTCCCGCGCCAGCCGAGCACGGCGCAGAGCGCGGACGGCTTTTACCTCGGCGTCGATCTCCTCCATCGGCATCGGGGCAATCCCCGCGGCGTGGATGCTCTGGGCGATTTCCTGAAGCCTGCGTCCCGATTGGCGGCGCATCGCCTCCTCCAGAAGCGTTTGGATCGCGCTGTCGGAGAGCAAGCCAGCGCTTCTGGCGCGCTGTTCCAATTCGTCGGGCAGGTGGATGACCAGTGCGGTCATTCGCGCGGCTCCTCTCCGTCCGGCGTCCCTCGAAACCCGGTGTCAGGCTTCAGGACGTAAGTGATATCGATCCAGGTAGCATATCCTGAAAGGCAACTCGACGTTTTCTACTCCCCCAATCCCCCCAAAAATCCTCTGATCTTCTGACTCACATACGCATACTCCGCCGTCCCAGGCACCGCCCCACTCGCCGAGTGCCCGCGGATCGATGGAATTTCCGCGTAGACAACCTGCCCTCGCAGCCCCCGGTGCAATTCCCGCGTCAAATACCCCGGGATGGTCCGGTCCGTCATGCTCGGCAGCAGCAACGCCGGCGCCTTGATCATGCCCAGAGCCTTCATCATATCGCCACCAAACGGTTTCGAGGCATCGTGCCCCCGGCTGGCGAAATACCGCCACAGCATCGAATTGGCGTCCCATTCCTTCACCCAACGCTCACCCGCTGCTTGTTTCGCCGCCTCGTAGGCCTTGTCATCCAGCGAGATCAGGTACTCGTCGCTGCTCATCCACGGAAAATAGATCAGCGCCGCGCGGCGGATCCCCTCCTCCGGGTTCACCGTGTAACGACCGCCCTGGTACGCGGGATCGAGCGTGATCATCGCCTCGAACGCATCCACCACCGCCGCGAAATGATTATCGCTCCGCGCCGCGGGCACGAGCATGATCAGCCCGCGCATGACGCCGGGAAAATTGATCCCCCATTCGACCGTCTGAAACGATCCCATCGAGCTGCCGCCCACCGCGAACAGTTTCGAAATCCCCAACCCCTTCGTCACCATGGCCTGCTGCGCGCGCACCATGTCGCGGATGGTGTACCGGGGAAACGCCGTCCCCAGCCCATCCTTCGGCTGCGACGAGGTTCCGCCCCCGATCGGATCGGCGCCAATGACGAAATATTTGTCCGTGTCGTAGGTTTTCCCCGGCCCGATATGCGCGTCGTACGAGTGCCGGGTACCACTGGTTCCCGGCACCAGCAGAATCGCGTTGGATCGAGCCGCGTTCAACGCGCCCCAGGTGACGTAGCCCACCTTCATGTCGGGGATTTCGCCGCCATTCTCGAACGCGAACCGGCCAAGCCGATACACCGCCTCGGTCTCACCCAGGCCCGATGCCCCAACGAATGAACTCATGGTCCGGCTCCTTCCTCTGGAAGGCGGGTCTTCCCCCGCTCAGGGACGATAATCTGGATCGCCGACCATTCCCAGAATGTCGGCCTACCGTGAAAAAAGCCACTTAACATAGAGTGTGTTCAGATATATCTGACAACCCGTTATGTCGACACCCACTCGGAAACCAAGTGCACCATAGAGACTCTCACCACGACCACGACGGTAGAGCGCATCTGATGGGAACTTGGCCGGCGGCCGGGTAAAACCCTTTCCCCCCTCAGGCATTTCCGGCACACTCCCGCCAAATACCGGAGGACAAGCCGCCATGGGCGTTACCAGCCAGCTTTCAGACTTTTGCGCCAACATCAAACTTTCAGCGCTTCCGCCCGAGGTGGTGACACGGGCCCGTTTTCTCCTCCTCGATCTGGTTGGCAACATCGTCCGCGCCCGGCACGACGCCGAAAGCACGCATGCGTTCCTGTCCACGGTCCGCGCCATGGGCATGGCGACCGGCAATGCGGGCGTGTTCGGCGATGCCGCGCGTTACAGCCCAGCGGGGGCGGCGTTCCTGAATGGAGCGTTGGCGCACTCGCTGGACTTCGACGACACGCATGCCGCCGGCTCCCTGCACCCCGGCGCCCCGGTCATCCCGGCGGCGCTCGCGGCGGGGGAGATGGTGGGCGCGTCCGGCGCCGATGTCCTGGCCGGTATCATCGCGGGATACGAGGTGACCTGCCGGGTCGCTCTCGCGCTGCCCGCGGGAGAACATTACGATCGCGGCTTCCATCCCACCGCGACCTGCGGCGCGTTCGGCGCGGCGGCGGCGGCGGCCCGCGTGTTCGGCCTGGACGCCGATGGTGTCGCGGGCGCGATGGGCACGGTGTTGTCGCAATGCGCGGGCAGCCTGCAATTCCTCGCGAATGGCGCCTGGACCAAACGCTCCCAGGTCGGGTGGGCCGCGACCAACGGCCTGATGGCCGCGACGCTGGTGCGGGAGGGTTTCAAGGGCGCCTCCGAAGCGTTGGAGGGCAAGCATGGTTTCATGCGCGCCTATGCGCCAAATCCGAAACCTGAACGCGCTGTGCAAGACCTTGGCGTCGTGTTCGAACTGATGAACACGGCCGTCAAACCTTACCCGTCTTGCCGGTACGGTCACGCGGGCATCGACGCGGCGCTGGCGTTGCGCGCGGCCAACGATCTGAAACCGTCCGACATCACCGCGATCCGTCTTGGCCTGCCGAAATCCGGGATGTTGCTGATCGGCGCGCCCGCTGAGAAAAAGGCCAATCCGATGAACGTGGTCGACGGGCAGTTCAGCGGTCCCTTTGTCATCTCCGCCGCGCTGGCGACCGGGGCGATGGGGTGGGACAGCTACAAGCTGCTCAACGATCCGACGATCCGCGGGCTGTTGCCCAAGGTGACCTGCGAGTTCGACCAGGACATGGAGGATGAATTTCCCACCAACATGTCGGGCAAGTTGACCATTCAGGCCGGCAACCGGACGTTCCAGCAAGCGGTCGTGGTGCCAAAGGGCGAGCCCTCCAACTTCCTCACCGAGGTCGAACTGAAAGCCAAGTTCTTTGGCCTGACCAACAGCGTGCTTGGCCCTGACCGCGCCTTGGCCCTGTCCGCCGCCGTCCTCGCGATTGACACCACGGCGGATGTGTCGGGCCTGACGCATCACGCCACGCCGCTTGCCGCAGCCCGGATGGCCGGCGAATGATCCGAGCAACCCGTGTCATGAGGTCACCTCCCCATGTTCATTCGTAACGCTTGGTACGTCGCCGCCTGGGCCGACGAAATCTCTGCCAAACCCATGGCCCGCCGTATCTGTAACGAACCCGTCGTGCTGTATCGCGATGCGACCGGCAAAGCCGCCGCGCTGATCGATATGTGCTGCCATCGTGGCGCCCCGTTGCACATGGGCAAAGTCGTCGAGCAAGGGATCGAGTGCGGTTACCACGGTCTGATCTTCGACACCGACGGCGCCTGTGTCCGCATCCCCGGTCAGGATCGCATCCCCGAGCGAGCCCGCGTGCGGTCCTTTCCGCTCGTGGAACAGGATGGGTTCCTCTGGATCTGGATGGGAGATGTTGAAAAGGCCGATCCCGCCGATATCGTCAGCTACCCCTGGCACAATGACAGCGTGAACTGGCCGCACAAACACACGATGTATCCCATCAAGGCCTCGGCCATGCTGATGGTCGACAACCTGATGGACCTGACGCATCTGGGCTACGTGCACGGCTCCACCATCGGCGGCAATCCGATGATCCATGTCGAAGCGAAAATGGAAACGGTGCGGACCAATATGGGCCTGAAGTTCACCCGTTGGATGCTGAACTCGGTGCCGCCGCCAACTTATACCCGCGCGGTGAAATTCGAGGGGCGGATCGATCGCGCGCAAATGTTCGAATTCGTGGCTCCTGGTTCGATCCTGCAACTCAGCGCCGCCGATGACGCGGGCGCCTACGCCAACGGGCTGACAGAGCGGAGCAAGATCCAGTTCCGCCTCTATCATGGTCTGACCCCGGAAACCGATACGACGTGCTTTTACTTCTGGTCCACCGCCAACGGGTTCCGGCCCGAAGACTCCGCGACAACGGAACAGTTGTTCAAGGAAATCGCCGCTGCCTTTTTGGAAGACAAGGCCATCGTGGAAAGCCAGCAGGCTCGCCTGACGGAACTTGGCGAGACGGACCTGGTCGACATCACCACCGACGCCGCGCGCATGCACATGCGGCGCACGGTGGATCGCCTGATCGCGGAAGACTCCCGCGAGATGGCGGCGGAGTAACGCGCGCCTGCTAATACGTTCACAGAAGGAGACAAAACATGGCCGATCACACGCAAAGCCCGGGAATCCCGTCGGGCTTGAATCATCTGGTGTTGAATGTGCGGAATATGGAAGATTCGCACGCGTTCTGGACCGAGGTTGTTGGCCTGAAACAGGTTGGCAAGCTGAAAGCGCGCCCGGACCGGCCGAACCCGCCCAACATGCAGTTTTACAGCTGCGATCACGCGGGTAAAGACAATCACCACGATATCGCTTTGGTGGAAAATCCGAGTCTGCCCGAGCCGCCGAAGGAATGGGCCATGTTCGGCACGCCGCTCGCGGTCAATCACATCGCCATCGCGTTTCCGACGCGCGAGGGATGGCTCGCTCGGCTCGCCTACCTGCAAGAGCGCGGGGTGAAATTCAATCGGCGCGTCGATCACGGCATGACTCACAGCCTGTACATCAACGACCCGAACGGTTACGGTGTCGAACTGCTGTACGAGCTGCCGCGCGACGTCTGGGAAGGCGATATCGACGCTGCCCTGAACTTCGCCACCAGCCTGCCGACCGAGGGGCCGGAAGCTCTGATCGACAACCATGAGGACGTCCCCGTGTTCAAGGCGAAGGAGACGGTCTGAACCATGGCCAGGCGTCAAAGCATCAACTGGCCCGGTTTCAGCCACTCGAACCCGATCCCGAATGCCAGCCGGATCGGCAACATTGTGATGTCCAGTGTGATCGGACCGCGCGATCCCGCCACCGGCAAGGTTCCGGAGACGTTGGAGGAGCAGGTGACGTGCCTGTTCCTGCACCTCGCAGCGGCGATCAAGGCGGCTGGCGGCACGCCCGACGATTTCCTCAAGATCGAGTTCTGGGCGAAAGACCAGGCCGCTGGGCGGGCCGCGCTGAACGGGGAGTGGGAGAAGATGTTCCCCGATCCAGCCGCCCGGCCCGCGCGGCATACACAGTCGTTGCCGGCGAACAGCCCAGCGCAGGTGCAGTGCGCGTTCACGGCGGTTCTTGGGGGATAGTTCGTGATCGGGAGAGGCTGGCGCTGACGTGCCGGCCTCCCCGCGTCCCCTGGTGCTTGATAGACGCGTGACGGAGGCGGACTACTCCCCCGCTTTCGCGCGAACGGTGGCCAGCCGGTCGATTTCCGACTGCACTGCCGCGGCTGACTGACCGACGAATTGATCGTGATGGTCGCGGGCGTACGCGTAGCTCTCATCCCGCCATTCCCGGGATCCCTGGAAATGCGGGTGAACATACCGCGCCATCAGTTCGTAATGCCGCTGTGTCTGACCCCAATCAGCCCAGTTATGCGCGAGTTCCAGGATCGCGCCGAAGCCACCGGACCCTTTCAGGAGCCGTTCGATATGCGCGATCGCATCATCGGGTGTGCCGATACAGGCGGCGCCGCTTTCGGTCAGGAACTTGTAACGATCCAAGATGTCGCCCGGCACGATGGGGAAGGTCGCGACATCCCGGAAATAGTCGCAGAAATGATCGAGACCGTAACGTACGTTCTCGCGCGCCTGTTCCCTGGTTTCGGCGATGTGAAACAGCGTGACCAGGCGCCAGTTCTTCCGGTGTGGTTGGTGGCGATGCAGTTTCGCTTGCTCACTGTACAGGTTCCAGTTTTCGACATGATGCAGCATTGCCTCGTGGCTGGTGCCACCAATCGACAACATGCCGATCCCGTGACGGCCCGCGGCCAGTGCGCCCGCCGGTGACCGCGCCGCGGCGACGGCCATTTCCATCACCGGTTGCGTAAAGCTCGGCAATTGCAGTTTCGCGTCGTCCAGATCGTACCAATCGGTTTTCTGCGTCACGGTCTCGCCCTGCAACAACTTCACGATGACGTCCAGCGACTCGTTCATCATCCGCCGTTGATTTTCCGGCTTGATCCCGATCTTTTTCGCGTCATGCACCAGCGCGCCCGGCCCAACGCCCAGCATGGCGCGGCCGCGGGTCATGTGGTCGAGCAGCACGGCCCGATCGGCCAGAATGAAAGGGTTATGGTATGGTAACGAGACCACGCCGGTGCCGAGACGAATATGCTTCGTGCGTTCGGCCGCGGCGGCGATGAACACCTCGGGCGAGCCGATGATTTCGAAGCCGCCGGAATGATGCTCCCCGATCCAGGCCTCATGGTAGTTCAGCCGGTCGAGGTGTCGCAGCAGTTCCATGTCGCGTTCCAGCGCGAGCGTGGGGTTTTCGCCAAGGGCGTGAAACGGCGCCAGGAAGACGCCGCTGCGCAGGTAGCTCATGGGATGGTCCTTACAAAGATTTGGGCGACCCTATCACACATCCAGCCGGTACGTCTCGCCGTCGCGGACGATCCGGCCGGCCGTGGCGCCCGCGAAATGCGTGCCGATAACCAGGACCGGCGTCCCGGCCAGACGCTCGAACATGATGCGGCGCGTGCGGATGCCTTGTTCTCCGTCGGTGTCGGCGGTCGTGTCCCATTCGGGATGAGCGATCTGACAGGGGTGATGCATGAAGTCGCCGGTGATCATGGCGCGTTCGCCACGCGACTCGATCATGACGCTGACGTGACCCGGCGTATGGCCGACGGTCGGCAGCAGGCTGATTTCGGCGCCGATTTTGTGATCGTATTCGACCAGCGTGGCGAGGCCCGCGTCGAGGATCGGCGTGACCGAGTCGCCGATCACAAAGGGCATGTCTTCGCGGCCCACGGTGTTGGTCCAGTGTTGGTGCTCGACGCGGCCAAACAAATACCGGGCCTTCGGGAAGGTTGGCACCCATTTGCCGTCCACCTTCATCGTGTTCCATCCGACGTGATCGACGTGCAGATGGGTGCACAGGACCGTGTCGACGGACTCGCGCGCGAAGCCTTTGGCCGCGATATCCTCCAGGAACTTCGTTTGCATGTTGTTCCAATGGGGGATGCGGCGATTTTCCTTGTCGTTGCCCAGGCAGGTGTCGACGACGATGCGGTGCGTGGGAGTCTGGACGAGAAAAGTGTGGATGCTCATGCGCAACCGGCCGTTTTCGTCGGCGAAATGCGGCCGCAGCCAGGCGATTGGTTTGATGACCTCCGGTGTCGCCTGAGGCAGCAGGAAACGGCTGCCACCGGTGACCTCCAATTCGATGACTTTGGTGATGGTGACGTCACCGATCTTCCATTGGCTCATGCGCTGCCTCCTGCCCTCATGGAGGCAGTATGCACGGGTCGGCGAACCAGTCGATCCAGGCGCCATGCGGATCGGTCCAGGCCACCGGTTCGCCATTGACCGCCAGCAGGAAGGCGCCCGTTGGCCGCGCGACGCTGACCTTGGCGGCGATTTCGGGAAAAACGCCGGGCACTTCGTTGCTGATCCAGATGGCGTTCAGATCGGTCACGGTACGGACGAAACGGGCCCGCGCGGCGGGATCGGCGACGTAGGCCAACACCGCCGTATGGTAAATCACCAATGCGGCGTCGCGTGGTGCCTCGGCCGCGAGCGCAGGTAGATCGGTCAACAGATTGCCCATCACGAGACGCGGTGGATCGGCCTGCGCCACCGCGATGGCGGCGCGAAGACGCTGGATCCGTGAGGGTTGATCGGGCCAGACCAAAGCCTCCAGCCAGGCCATGTCGTCAGCGTTCCGCGCGTCGAGCGGATTGAGGTCAAGTCCGGCCCGCCAAACGACGGAAGGATGCGCGGCGGGAACCGGCGTCGCCGCGGTGGCACGGCACGGAAAGCGTGGCTCCGGTCCGAACGGCGCGTGACCGTCATAGTGATATCCATAACGATCCGGCAGCAGACACAGACCCGCCGAGGCACCGGCCTCGATCAGCGCCAGATCGCGTCGCGGCTGAGCAAATACCGGCAATAGAACCGCGCAGCGCGCGGGTTCATTGGTCTGGGTGCGACAGCGCAGAATCCGATCGCGGATCTCACTCTTCCGTTCATGAAAACCCGCGACAAAATCGGGCCAATCCGTCGGGGTTCCACATACGAATCGTAAGGCGGCAAGCAGAAGGTTAGGCTGTTGTTTCGCCTCGGGAAGTTCACTCAGAAAATCCAGGATCGCCCGATCTTCGGAGACGCCAACGGCAAGAGCCTCGTACAGCGCCGAGTGACCTTTGGCCTCCAGGTCCGCGAAACGGCGAAAGCGGCGGGCAATGACGTCGGACATCGTGGCGCCTCACACCTCGGGCTTCCATTCATGCCAAGGTGCGATCCGTGGGTCGCGCTGACGTTGAACATAGTACGGTATGAACGGCCGGTACGCCTCAAACACGCGCCGTAGTTCCCCGACCGGTTCGTCGTGCTGATCCACGCGGAGGTCTACCCGGGCGAAACGATCCTGATCGTACACCAGCAGCGCGGCGGAAACCTGCCCTCCGACCTGTCCTCCGGCGTCGCGGCCGCTTTCCAATGCTGTCAGGAGCCGGTCCTCAAATGGCAGTCCCTCGGTCGCCAGAAAGCGGTGCCGCAGTCCTTCCAAGGTTTGCGGTCCGGGCAGAACGTTACCGAGAACGATGAAATCGCCATGTATCTGGTGCCCGGCCCAGGCGGTGTTTTCGGTCCCAGTGCGGGCCGCCATTCCGCCATCGTCATCGATCACGGCGAGCTGCCGTTGCTCCGCCCACGGGTCGTTGCGTACCAGTGAGTCAACGACATTCTGGGCTTTGTAACGATCCTGCAACAACCGCATCGCGAATTGTCCGATACGCGCGTCGGCGCGGGACATGATCGCGACCACTCCCAGGCGAGCAGCGGCAAAGGGAACCCGGCCACCGACGGCGAAGGATCGCGTGGCGGTGGCGACCCCAAGCATCCGTGTGCGTGGACAACGCGCCAGAATGGAAAATGTCATGGTCAGTCCTTTCCGCGATCGATCGGTGGTGCAGACTACGGTCTCCCGCTGGTCAGGCCAATTGGCCGCGCGCTCGCCCCGCCTTGCCCCAAACCTGTACCTCCATCAGGATCGTGAGCGACCGGAGTATCCCGCGCATGCCCTTGCACATCGACTACTACGCCTCGCTCAATTCCCCCTGGACTCACCTGGGCGCCGGCCGGATCGAAAGCATGGCCCATGCCGCCGGAGCCACCCTGCGTATTTATCCCGTGGATTTTGGCGAAATCTTCGCCAACTCCGGCGGCCTGCCCTTACCCAGGCGATCGGCCCAACGCCGCGCTTACCGAATCCAGGAACTCGCCCGCTGGCGCGACCATCTCGGCATCCCGATCCATATCGAGCCGAAGCATTTCCCCTCCTCCGAGGCGTTGACCTCCGTTTGTATCGTCGCGCTACGGGAGTCGGTAAGCGACCAGGCCGCCATCCAACTGGCGCATGCGGTGCTGAAAGCCGTCTGGCAGCGTGAACTGAACCCGGGCGAGCCTGACACCCTCGCGATGCTGATCAAGGAATGCGGCCTCGATCCGGACACGGTGATGAAATTGGGCGCCGAGCCCCGATGGGCGGAACGGCGCGACGCGGACACCAAAGCGGCACTGGAGCGTGGTGTGTTCGGCGCCCCCTCCTACGTCATTGGCGACGACATCTTCTGGGGTCAGGACCGGTTGGAATTCGTGCAACGCCGGCTCGCCAAGGGCTGATCGATGCGCGTTTTCACCATTCTGCCATTGCGACACTGGCGCGACGCGGGCCCAGTGGCGAAGGCGGCGGAGCAAGCGGGCTTCGACGGGCTCATGAGTGTCGAATTGAAGCACGACCCCTTCACGCCGCTCGCCGTCGCCGCGCTGGCAACCCGGAAAGTGGAACTGACGCCGTCGGTCGCCATCGCCTTTCCGCGGTCGCCGACGGTCATGGCGCACACCGCCTGGGATCTGCAGGCTAACTCCAACGGCCGTTTCGTTCTCGGCCTGGGCTCGCAGGTCAAAGGCCACAATGAACGCAGGTACGGGATCGCCTGGACCCCGCCCGCGCCGAGGCTGCGCGATTACGTGCTGGCGCTGCGGGCGTTGTGGCGGTGCTGGGAGGCCGGCGAAAAGCTGGATTTCGAAAGCCCTCACTACAAATTGTCATTGATGACCCCGGCATTCGCGCCGGAGCCGACCGGTCTTCCCATGGTCCCTGTCACCATCGCCGCGGTTGGCGACGCGATGCTACGGGTCGCCGGCCAGGTCGCCGACGGCGTGCGGCTACACCCGCTTTGTTCCCGGAAATATCTCGAAGAAGTCTGCATGCCGCAAATCGAGGAAGGCATGCGCCGCGGCAACCGAATTCGCAAGCATTTCGACATCCACGGCGGCGGCTTCGTTTGTACCGGCCCGAACGAGCAGACCGTCGCGGCGGAGGTGGACAAAGCGCGGGAACGGATCGGCTTTTATGCGTCCACGCGCACCTATTTGCCCATTCTGCAATTGCACGGGCTCGGCGATCTCGGCCTGAAACTTCACCGCATGTCGGTGTCGGGTCAATGGGACAAGATGGGCGCCGAGATCTCCGACGACGCCGTGCGAATCTTCGCCGCCTGCGGAACGTACGATCGATTGCCGAAAGCGATTGAGGAACGTTTTGGCGGCGCGGCCGACTCAGTCGACATTCATTTCCCCGATAGCACACCGCGCGGTTTGGTGCGGGAGCTGGTTACCGACATCAAACGCATTCCCCACGTCTTCAAAGGGTTCAACACGAACCAATAAGAGGAAACGGCCATGGTCACGCCCACCTTCCGGTTCGATCCGGTGGAAATGCCGCCCGAGGCGCTGGAAACCCGCAAGGAGGTCCGCGCCTTCATCAAGGAACACGAACACCTGATGGGTTTCTCCCGCGGTGAGTTCAATCGCGATTTCAGCCGCGCCATGGGCAAAAAGGGCTGGATCGGCATGACCTGGCCGAAACAATATGGCGGCCACGAACGGACGTCGTTCGAACGCTATGTCGTGATCGAGGAAATGCTCGTCGCGGGCGCGCCGCTTTCGGCCCATTACACCGGCGATCGTCAAAGCGGCCCGAATATGTTGCGGTTCGGTACCGAGGAGCAAAAGAATTACTTCCTCCCCCGAATCGCCGCCGGCGAAATGGCCTTCTGTATCGGCATGAGCGAGCCGAACTCCGGCTCCGATCTGGCGGGTACCCGCACCCGCGCGCAAAAGGTCGACGGAGGTTATAAAATCAACGGCACGAAGCTTTGGACGTCGAACGCGCACCGCGCCGATTATGCCATCCTGTTCTGCAAGATGGCGGGCGACGGCAAGGAGGAACCAGACCGCCACGCCGGCGCCACGCAGTTCCTGCTGGACCTGAAGTCCCCGGGCATCGACATACGCCCGGTGATCAATCTCCTGGGCGAACACCATTTCAACGAAATTTTCCTCACCGACGTCTTCGTTCCCGACAACCGGCTACTGGGCGCGGAAGGCAATGGCTGGAACCAACTCACCAGCGAGTTGTCCTTCGAACGCAGCGCGCCGGACCGGTTCCTGGTGCTGTTTCAGATGCTGCAACAAATGATCCGCATGGCGGGACCCGAGCCGGATAAGGCGACCGCGGCCGCGCTCGGGAAGCTGATCTCACAATTGGCGACGTTGCGGAGCATGTCGGTCTCGATCGCGGGCATGTTGCAGGAAGGTATCAATCCCAACAACGAATCGGCCGTCGTCAAGGATCTGGGCACCCGTTACGAGCAGGACATTCCGGTAGTCGCCCGCCAATTATTTCCGGCTGAACCGGAGTTGGAAGCGATCGATCTCTACAGTTCGATGATCGCCCGCTCCACGATGAACGCGCCACGCTTTTCCATCCAGGGCGGCACACGGGAAATCCTTCGCGGGATCATCGCCCGCGGCCTTGGCCTACGTTGAACGGGGGGAAAATAAAATGGCCATTCGCGACGAAACCCGGATGCTGCTGGAAAGCATGGGCCGGTTGTTCGAGGATCATTGCACCAAACAGGTCGCCGACGCCGCCGAAACCGGGGTCTTCGCGCAAGGTTTATGGGACGCGGTCGCGGAAACCGGTGTGCCGCTGGCGGCGTTGCCGGAATCGGCCGGGGGCGCGGACGCGGAATGGTCGGACCTTTACGCCGCGTTACGCGTGGCCGCCCGTTTCTCCGCCCCCATCCCGCTCGCCGAGACCATGCTCGCTGGTTGGGCTGCTTCTTCATCTGGCCTTGAAACGAGTGACGGTCCCATGACGGTTGGCCCCGTGCGCCTGAGCGACGCGCTTACGCTGCGGCGCGACGGCAATGGCTGGCGTCTGTCCGGCACGGCCTCCCGGCTCCCTTACGCGTCCTTCGCCACCAGAACCGTGCTGATCGCCGATGGCCCGGATGGGGAGATGGTGGCCGCCTTCGACGGCACCGGCGGCAGCGATCTCGCCAAGGGTAAAAATATCGCCAACGAGTCGCGGGATACGCTGCAATTCAACGATGTCCGCCTGTCTTCCGACCAGGTCGCGCCAGTGGCCGGTGGAGTCTCGCGCGCGGCGCTGTACCGGCGGGGTGCCCTGGCCCGCGCCACGATGATGTCGGGGGCGTTGGAAAAAGCGATGGACCTGGCGGTGACCTACGCCCAGGAGAGGGTGCAGTTCGGGCGTCCGATTTCGAAGTTCCAGGCGGTGCAGCAGAATCTCGCGGTGCTCGCGGGTCAGACGGCGGCGGCGGTCGCGGCGGCCAATCTGGGAATTGAAGCCCTGGAGAAAACCAGCCCCGAACGTGAGGAATTTCTGATCGCGGTCGCGAAAACCAGGGTAGGAGAAGCCGCGACCCTGGCTTGCGAAATCGCGCATCAGGTTCACGGCGCCATTGGGTTTACCAAGGAATATTCCCTGCAACTTTCGACCAGGCGGCTTTGGTCGTGGCGGGAGGAATTCGGCGCCGACCCGGAATGGGCGGCCAGAGTTGGCGCCTATGCCTGCCGCCGCGGCGCCGACAACCTCTGGCCCATGTTGACCGATGGCTGAAGATTCTGGGAAATTACCAAATGAAAACCTTGTCATAGGGCCGTGGGTGGTTGGCAAACGGCCTGAACCTGGTTAAATCATCCCGCGCCCGCGAAGACGCGGGTTCCTTTCGACGTCGCGCGGGCCAATGGCTTCAGCGACGGGCCGACGATAGACAGGCGGAGTGATCGTGCCGCGAGATGACGTGTCAATAAAGGCAACAAACAGAGCCGCATTGTCGAGGAGCGAGGCAATGTTCCAGGAGGATCCGGAAGCGCCACTCGCCGGGGCGGACCTTCGTGCCGCGCGGGAGCGCCTCGGCTGGGCTCTGCCCGACGTCGCCGCGATGCTGCGAATTCGACCCTCGTATTTGGAGGCGCTCGAAGCCGGACGATTGGACCGATTACCTGGTAACGTATACGCGCTTGGGTACCTGCGCAGCTATTCGCTCGCGCTTGGGCTCGACCCGGAGCAAGCCGCGCGGCGATTCCGGTCTGCCACCGGAGTAATGACCGGGCATACCAGGCTGGCATTTCCCGCGCCCGTTCCCGAACGAGGCCTGCCTGCCGGGGCACTTATCCTGGTGGGCCTGTTGCTGGTCGGCGGCGCCTATGCCGGTTGGTATCACCTCTCTGGAGAAGGCAAACTCCCTGCCGAGACCGTCGCGCCAGTGCCGGTCCGGCTTGCTTCGCTCGCGGAACAAGCTCTGCCCGGGCCGGACGGGCGCGTCCCGGTGCCCGCGCCGCCGCCCACGATGCCCGCACGCGCCGATGACGACGATCAGTTCGAGCCGCGTCAGGCCGCGTCGGAAAATCCGCTGCTGGCGCCGGAACCGGCACCGCCGCCTCCGCCGGTCGAGATAACGCGCGCGATGCCGATCCCGGGCGCCACGGCGACCACCGCGATCGCGATGCCGGTCACGCCACAGATGCGGCGGCCGGAGATGATGACATCGGACTCCGCCATCGTCGCGCCCTTGGCGGGCGATCCCGCGAACCCGGAAGGCACGCGGGTCATGCTGCGCTTCACCGGCGATACCTGGGTTCAGGTCAAGGAACGCGGCGGTCAGGCGCTGGTGACCAAAGTCATGAAGGCCGGCGAGACCTTCGCCGTACCAGCTCGGCCGAACCTGATCCTGAACACCGGCAATGCCGGCCGGGTCGAGGTTTTGGTCGATGGCATTCCGGTGCCGGCGATCGGCGGCGCGGGCGCGGTGCGCAAGGACGTGCCGATGGAGCCGGAGCAATTGAAAGCTGGGTATATCGTTCCGGTCACGACCCGGCGGTAGCGGTGCGCTCGCCGATTGACCGGGGGTAAAGCCGGCCTGGACGTTCCAGGCCGTTTGGGAGTTCCGCATGAGCTATCGCCCGTATCAGGACATCCAACGCCGCGCCTCGCGGCGGGTCTACGTGGGCAAAGTCCCGGTCGGCGACGGCGCGCCGATCACGGTGCAGACCATGACCAACACCCTGACCACGGATGTCGCGGGTACGGTGGCGCAGATCCAGCGAGCCGAGGCAGCGGGCGTCGACATCGTCCGCGTCTCCTGCCCGGATCGGCCAAGCGCGTTGGCGTTGAAGGACATCGTGCGGCAGGTGAACGTCCCGATCGTCGCCGACATCCACTTCCACTACCGGCGCGCGATTGAGGCCGCCGAAAGTGGCGCCGCCTGCCTGCGCATCAATCCCGGCAATATCGGCAGCGATGAGCGGGTGCGGGAGGTCGTGAAGGCGGCGCGCGATCACGGCTGCTCCATGCGGATCGGCGTGAACGCGGGCTCGTTGGAAAAGCACTTGCTGGAAAAATACGGCGAGCCCAACCCGGAAGCTTTGGTCGAAAGCGCGCTGTATCACGCGAATATTTTGCAGCAGCACGATTTTCATGACTTCAAAATCAGCGTGAAGGCCTCCGACGTATTTCTGGCGGTCGCGGCCTATCAGCAATTGGCCGAGGTCTGCGATCATCCGCTGCATATTGGCATCACCGAAGCCGGCGGCCGCCGCATGGGGACCGTCAAATCCGCCATCGGCCTGGGCTCGCTGCTATGGGCGGGCATCGGCGACACGCTACGGGTGTCGCTGTCCGATGAGCCCGAGGAAGAAGTGCGGGTCGGCTGGGATCTGCTGAAATCGTTGGGTATCCGGCATCGCGGCGTGAAGGTGATCTCCTGCCCATCCTGCGCGCGCCAGGGGTTCAATGTGATCGAAACGGTCCGCACGCTGGAAGACCGGCTCGCGCATATTGAAACGCCGCTGACGTTGTCGATCATCGGCTGTGTCGTGAATGGACCTGGCGAGGCGCTGATGACGGACATTGGCGTGACCGGCGGCGGCAATGGCCGGCACATGATCTACAGCGCCGGCAAGACCGATCATACGATCGCGGGCGCGACGATGGTCGACCACATCGTCGAACTGGTGGAGGCTAAGGCCGCCGAACTAAAGAGCGCGGCGGACGCGGAGAAGCTGGCGGCTGAGTAGTATGTAAGGTGGTAAGGCGGCCCGTCCCAAAGCCGTCTTATCTGGATCAATGCGATTATCTGGGCTTTGTGCATGGCGACCGCCGGTGGCGGAGCAAAAACGGGAACCGCTTGTTTACATGGGATGAACTGCACGGAGAAATCGAGGTTTTCAATGTTCGAGGTAGACACCTTGGTTCATTGGATCCCGCTGGAAGCTTGATCAAGGAAGCCGTGCCAGGGAGATGGGTCGATGTGTAGCGCGTTAGTCGAACCAAGGCCACCGACGTTCTTCGACCTCTACAGTCACGGCCTGGCCCTGCCGGACGAGATCGATGATTTCATTGACCGTTGGCATGAGGACGCGTCTTCGCGTGCCAGCAGCCTGCCACTGCACGAATTTCTTGGGTTGACACGCGACGAATATGAAATTTGGGTGTTGGACCCGGATGTACTGCCCCATGTTCTGATCGCACGCCGTGAGGCGCGACCACTCCCGGAGGTTATGAGCCAGTACCTGGATGCGTTCCCCCTGGCCGCTCGTGCGTCGGATATCGCGACAATTAAGGCGCTTAGAAGCTGGTTGGCAAAGCGGCTGCTACCGTGAACGCCGCTTCGTTCGAGGTTAATCTCGCGCGAAGAGTCATTGAGCGTTTCAACTTGTCACCTCCCGTCGACGTCGAATCGGTTGCATACCGTTACGCGATGGTTGAGCACTGTCCGATTCCGCTTCAGGTTGACGGTATCTGCCTTAATTTGAAACGCCCAGGCATTCGGCCAACTATTATCGTCAACCTGGATCGACCTTTGCGACGTAGGCGATTCACCCTCGCACACGAGCTGGGCCATGTATTGATCCCATGGCATCGGGGCAGTTTGTATGATGACTTTTCTTTGTCCGACCGAGAACGTACGTTTGATCGATGGGAAATGGAAGGTGAGGCAAATCGGTTCGCATCCGAATTGCTGATGCCATCTGATTGGATATCCGAGGTCCAGACGCTGGCCAATAATTTCGGGAGGGCAGTGTCCTGGGTTCAGGAACAGGCCGAAGTTTCAATGATCGCAAGTGCCATCCGTCTAATAGGGATTGCATCGGCGAACCACATTTTCGCCCATTGCGATGATACCGGATTCGTCCTGAATTCCGGGCGTTCACCTGGCACGTTGGCAAACGCACCCGCGTGGAACGAGGACCTTGATCGCTCATATTTGGACGGCAATGCCGCTGACAGAGGCGAGATTCTCGCGGGTGGCACATGCCTGTATTGGTGGAGATTCCCTGATGAAGTCGCGTTGGCCGAGCCAAACGATCCTCGGGATTGGCGATCGATTTTACAAGAGATCATTGATGATCTGGTGGCCTTTGATAACGACAAACCCAGAGTTAGACAATCTATCAACGGAGTGATCGGGGCAACCAACAGCAGCAGGCGAGGTAGTTCTGCTGAGGAATTGCTCGCGGCCCTGATGCAGCGCTTCGACAGCAAACGCGCTCAGGGAGGTATCTTTCCCGAATTGCCCCGCCATCCGAATTTTCGCGACTTTCTGATTCGGCGGGTAAAGACTCTTCGCGGCGTTGGACCATGATATATCTTGATCGCACCTGTTCCGGCGGATGACGACGTATTGCTCTGGCTTTTCATGGGCCGCCTTTGTCGGCACCGGCATCGCGACGGACGATCCGGTCAACGTCACGCCGCCATGGCCCGATATCGGGAAGGGAGATAAACCATGTCAACCGTGATCCTTTGCCGCCCGCCGCATTACAGTGGCATGAAATTACTAACCGATCTCGCCATTGGCGTCTCAACCGCCGGCCGCATCCTGAAACGCCCGGAGCACGGAATCGCCGAAGCAGGCGAAGATTACCTCGGTCAACAAGGTATTCCCGGCGAGAAATGTCACTGTCGTATCGATCGCGATCCGCGCCGCCGCCAGGATTGGATAACCGTACACCCCGCAACTGATCGCCGGAAAGGCGATCGTACGAATGTCATGCGTCACCGCCAAAGTCAGACTTTCACGATAACAACTTGCCAGTAGTGCCGGTTCGTTGGCGGCGCCGCCCCGCCATACCGGGCCAACCGTGTGGATCACATATCGCGCCTTCAGGCGGTATCCTTTGGTGATTTTCGCGTAACCGGTGGGGCAACCGCCCAGGGTGCGGCATTCGGCGAGGAGGTCTGGGCCGGCGGCACGATGGATCGCGCCATCGACACCGCCGCCGCCCAACAACGTTTCGTTCGCCGCGTTGACGATGGCGTCCACTGCAAGCACCGTGATATCGGCGGCGACGATCCGGATGCGATGCATGGCTACATCCACTTACGCCAGCGGAAGATCGCCAGCGGGATCAGGCTGGTCAGGATGATCAGAAACCAGGCAGAGGGATAACCCCAGGCCCACTCCAACTCCGGCATTGCCTTGAAATTCATGCCGTAAATGCCCGCGACAAGCACCGGCGGGATGCCGACCACTGAAGTGATTGTCATGACCTTCATGACATCGTTCTGCGCGATGTTGATGAACCCCAGTGTCGCATCCAGCAGGAACTGTAGCTTATCCGACAGATGGTTGTCGAAATCGCTGATCGACCCGATATCCCGCCGCAACGTCCGCAGCCGGCTTTTCAATCCGTCGGCCAACCAATCCGCCGCGTTGGCCTCGATGAATGGCACAAGACGGGTGGCGCCAAGCTGGCTCTCACGGATGTGGGAGATCAGGTCGCCGATCCGGCCCAGTTGGACGAGCGTTTCACGGAGGATACGATCTTCCATTTTCCGGCCGGAGCCGCGATCGGCGCCGAGCGCGAACACACGATGGGAAATGTTATCGAGATCGGTTTGGATCCGTTCCAGAACGTCGGCCTGGCGATCGACGATGGCCTCCAGCAAACCGATCAGAATATGCGCGGCGCTGTCGCTTCTGGCTTCGCCGCGCGGCATGTGTGTCACGAAAGTGTCAAAGACGTTGCTGACCGCGAACCTGACCGTCAGCAGCCGGTCCGGAGCCAAAACAAACCCGGCGGAAACGCCGCGCGGGCCATCGATCATGCTGACCATGGGCATGCTGAGATACAGCACGCCATCTCGCACCCCGAGCCGGCTGGAGGTCTCGATCTCGCTGACCTCGGCCAGTGTCGGGACATCGAGACCCGTCGCCTCGGCCACGAGACTTGCTTCTTCCGGTGTGGGTTCGTGCAAATCGATCCAGACGGCCTGCCGCAGCATCTCGACATCTGTCACGTTTTCAAGGCGGACCGGGCGGCCTGCCTCACACCCAAACGCCGTCAGCATGCGATCCCCCGGGGTCAGACCGGACGGAAATTGACTTTAGTTCTTTGTTTTGTCCACCAGCGCGTTCTTGGAAATCCACGGCATCATCGCCCGTAGCTTGGCACCGATTTCCTCGATCGGATGCTCGGACAGCCGGCGCCGTGTCGCCTTGAAACTGGACTGGTTCACCTTGTTCTCCAGCATCCAGTCGCGCGCGAAGCGGCCAGACTGAATGTCGGCCAGCACGCGCTTCATTTCGGCGCGGGTTTCGCTGGTGATGATGCGCGGGCCGGTGACGTACTCGCCGTATTCCGCCGTGTTGCTGATCGAGTAATTCATGTTGGCGATGCCGCCCTCATAGATCAGATCGACGATCAGCTTCACCTCGTGCAGGCACTCGAAATACGCCATTTCGGGCGCGTATCCGGCTTCGACCAGGGTTTCGTATCCACCTTTGATCAATTCGACCAGGCCGCCGCACAGCACCACCTGCTCGCCGAACAGATCGGTCTCGCATTCTTCCTTGAAGGTCGTTTCGATGATGCCGGCCCGGCCGCCGCCAATGGCCGACGCATAGGACAGCGCCACTTCCAGCGCGTTGCCGGACGGGTTCTGTGACACCGCGACAAGGCAGGGCACGCCGCCGCCACGCTGATACTCGCTGCGCACCGTATGCCCTGGGCCCTTCGGCGCGATCATGAACACGTCGATGTCGGTGCGCGGGTCCAGCAGATTGAAATGCACGTTCAGTCCGTGAGCGAAGGCCAGTGCCGCCCCGGACTTCATATTCGCGTTCAGCTTGTCGCGATACAGATCGCCCTGGCCTTCATCCGGCGTCAGCACCATCACGACATCGGCCCATTTCGCGCAATCCGCCGGATCCATGACTTTCAGACCCATGGCCTCAGCCTTGGCGACGCCCTGAGACCCGGGACGCAGGCCAACCGCGAGGTTCCTCGCGCCGCTGTCCTGGAGGTTATTGGCATGGGCGTGCCCCTGGCTGCCGTAGCCGATGATGGCGACGTTCTTCCCCTTGATCAGGTTCACGTCGGCGTCGCGATCGTAGTAGACGCGCATGGGGTTCGTTCCTTTTCAGTGTTCGGAGTGGAGTGAGGAGATAGTGCGGGCGCCGCGAGCGAGCGCCGCGATGCCGGTACGGGAGACCTCGGACAACCCGAGGTCGCGCATCAGGTCGATGAAGGCGTCGAGCTTGTCGGACGTTCCGGTGATTTCGAAAACAAAACTACCAGTCGTCGTGTCGACGACACGGGCGCGGAAGGTTTCGGCGATGCGGAGGGATTCGACGCGTTTCTCGCCGGTGGCGATCACTTTCACCAACGCCATTTCGCGCGCGATATGTGGGCCTTCCTCGGTCAGGTCGGAAACGCGATGGACCTGGACGAGACGGTCGAGTTGCGCCTTGATTTGCGCGATGACCATGGCGGTGCCGGAGGTCACGAGATTGATGCGGGACAGCGCGCCGTCCGCCTCGACCGGGGCGACGGTGAGGCTGTCGATGTTATAGCCTCGGCCGGTGAACAAGCCGATCACGCGGGCCAGGATGCCCGCTTCGTTTTCGACCAGCACCGAGATCGTGGCGGTGCGGGTCGTGTTATCCTGGTAGCCGGACATGGGTTCAATCCGCTTCAAAAGCCAACGGGCGAAACTGGGCTCCGCTTAAGCCAAAATGGAAACAAGAGGTCAGACCAGCGCGAAACCCTGATCGGAGACGGCCGCGGCGTCGCCCTCGACTTCCGTGCCAAGGATCATTTCGTTGTGCGCGGCTCCGCTGGGGATCATCGGGAAGCAGTTTTCCTTCTGATCGACGGCGATGTCGGCGACGACCGCGATGTCGCTGGTCAGCATCTCAAGGATGACCGCATCGAGTTGCTCGATCGACGTCGCGCGTAGGCCTTTGGCATGGAAGCTTTCCGCCAGCTTCACGAAATCCGGCAGCGCGGCGGAGTAGCTTTCGGAATACCGCCCGCCGTGCAGCAGCTCCTGCCACTGCCGGACCATTCCCATATATTCGTTGTTGAGGATGAACACTTTCACCGGCAACCGGTATTGCGCCAGCGTGCCCATCTCCTGGATGTTCATCAGGATCGAGGCCTCACCGGCGATGTCGATCACCATCGCGTCCGGATGCGCGACCTGCACGCCCATCGCGGCGGGCAGGCCGTACCCCATGGTTCCCAACCCGCCGGACGTCATCCAATGGTTCGGCCGGTCGAAGTGGAAGTATTGCGCGGCCCACATTTGATGCTGGCCAACCTCGGTCGTGATGAACACGTCCTTGCCGAGGTTCCGGGTCATTTCGAATAAACGTTGGATGGCATATTGCGGCTTGATGATCGCGCCCGGCGTCATGTCCTGATGGAAGGCGAGGCAATTCTTCTCGCGCCAAATATCGATCTGGCGCCACCAGGCGGTCAACGCCGTGGTATCGACGGGCGTCGAATCGGCCTTCCACGCGGCCAGCAGCGCATCCAGCGCCTTGCCCGCGTCGGCCACGATCGGCACCTCCACCGGCACGTTCTTGTTGATCGACGAGGTATCGATGTCGATGTGGATCTTCCGGGATCCCTGGCTGAACGCGTTCAAACGTCCGGTGACCCGGTCGTCGAACCGCGCGCCGACTGCCAGCATGACGTCGCAGCCATGCATCGCGAGGTTCGCCTCATACGTCCCATGCATCCCCAGCATCCCCAGGAACCGGGGATCGGATGCCGGGCAACTCCCCAGCCCCATCAGCGTGTTGGTCACCGGGAAGCCGGTGGCGGCGATCAGGCTTCGAAGAGTTTCGGAGGCATGCGGCCCCGAATTGATCACTCCGCCTCCGGCATAGATGACGGGCCGCTTCGCCGCTTTCAGCAGCGCGACCGCCTTGCGGATTTGCGCCGGGTCGGGGTCCGTGCGCGGGCGGTAGCTCGTATGGGTCTTCGCCGCTTCGGCATAAGGCGCGGGATTGATCAGAATATCCTTCGGCAGGTCGATGACCACCGGGCCCGGGCGGCCAGTGCGGGCGACGTAAAACGCCTCGTGGACGACGCGGGCCAGGTCCTCCGGCCGCTTCACCAGGTAATTGTGCTTGGTCGCCGGCCGGGTGATGCCGGTCGTGTCGGCCTCCTGAAACGCGTCGTTGCCAATGAGGTGCGTCGGCACCTGGCCAGTGAGGCAGACCACCGGAATGGAGTCCATCAGAGCATCCGCCAGCCCTGTCACCGCGTTGGTGGCGCCAGGCCCAGACGTCACCAGCACGACACCGACCTTGCCCGTGGAGCGGGCGTAGCCCTCCGCCGCATGTACCGCACCGCCTTCCTGGCGAACCAGGATGTGCCGGATGGAGTTCTGATTGAAGATCGCGTCGTAGATCGGCAGGACGGCCCCGCCCGGATATCCGAAGATGACTTCGACGCCCTGGTCCCTCAGGGCGCGAAGCAGAATCTCGGCTCCTGGCTGACGGTCGGCGGTCGGCATCTCAAGGTCTCCTGGGTTGAACGAACCGGGGTGGATAAGCTGGTTGCCGCGGTGCGTCAATCCTGCCGTTGAATAAACGCCAAGATCTTTCGCTCAATTCGTTCTGAATATTGCGCATTATCAGCATACCGTGATTCAAATATTTCTGTATCGGCGATATTGGCCAAGGAATGGTGCCGGAACCACGTCGCTTGCCGCTTCGTGTATTGCCCGGTGACCAGCTCGGTGCGTCGTCCAGCTTCCTCCAGCGACATCGTTCCGCGCAGATAAGCGGATAATTCCGGAACCCCATGGGCACGCATCGCCGGTAACGCGGGGTCGAGGTTCTGAGCCAGCAGGGCCCTGACCTCCGCGATCGCGCCCGCCGCCACCATGGCCGCGAACCGCGTGGCGATGGCACGCCGCAGCGCCTCCCGCGGCGGATCGAGGCTGACCGCGAAAAACCGCCACGGCGCGGGCGGCAGCTTCCGGCTCTGCCAGGCGGCGAGGCCCATTCCGGTGCCGCGCCAGACCTCCCACGCGCGGGCGATACGCTGGCTGTCGTTCGCCGCGATGCGCGCGGCAGTGGCCGGGTCGACCTTGGCGAGGCCCGCGCGCAGCTTCGCGGGTCCCAGATCGGTCAGGAGACGCCGTGCCTCCGCGCGAGCGTCCTCGCCGGGGTCAGGCACATCGGCGAGGCCCTGGGTCAGAGCCGCGAAATACATGCCAGTGCCACCGGTCAGGATCGGCAGCCGGCCCGATGCATGCGCCGATGCCATGGCGCCGAGGGCGGCCACCCGCCACCATGCGGCGTTCCCCGCCTCGGCCGCGAGCCGGACGCCATACAGGACATGCGGCACGCGCGCTTCATCCTCGGGCGAGGGCCGCGCGGTCAGCACGCGCAGTTCCCGATACACCTGCATCGAGTCAGCGTTGACGATCGTGCCGCCAAGACGTTCGGCGATGGCCAGCGCCAGGGCGGATTTTCCGCTGGCGGTCGGTCCGGCGACGATCAGGGCAGGTGGATGGGTCATTTAAGGCGCTTGGCACTCGTCCCTGGTTGGTGGCGTCTCAAGGCGTGACGTCTAAAGACGGGCCGCGATGACACGTTGCTCGCCGATTCCCGTGGCACGACCGACGCCGTCACTGTCACGGCACCCCTCCGTCCTCGCGTGTAGCAAGAAAATGGGTCGGGGCCGAAGCCCTCCGCGCGAACGAAAAATTAACCAATCTCATGCCATCACTGGCGGCGGGGCGGGCAGGGCACCGGCCGATCAATGTAAGTTGTCACTTGACAACCTACTCTGATCCGCTATTTTCTGATGGAGGATGAGTTGGCGAAACAACGGTCGCGACACCCCAACAAGGAGATTGAGAAGGCCCTGGTCTATGCCGAAGAGCAAGGATGGCGTGTCACCCTGCTGAATGGCCACGCCTGGGGCAAGATCCAATGTCCGTGGAATGACGCCGAGTGCCGTTGCGGGACATTCTGCCAAGTCTCGGTCTGGAGCACACCCCGTGTCCCGGAACACATGGCTCACAACATCCATCGAGCAGTGGATGGCTGCAAACGACAGATGGCGTTGGCCGCGGCAAAAACCGGTGATCGCCTGCGACCGAAAGGAGATAATTATGGATAACCATGCGTTTGTGTTGAATTTTACCCTCCCCGGCCGGGAAGACAATCCGGAGCAGTATCTTGACGCCCTGTATAACGCCGGTTGCGACGATGCCGCCATCGGGGTGGGCCAGTTCGGCATGATCGGGCTGGATTTCACCCGCGCCGCCGCCTCGGCCGAGGACGCCCTGCGGTCCGCCGTCGCCGACGTTCTGGCGGCGATCCCGGGCGCGAGCCTCGCGCAGGCTGGCCCCGATCTCGTCGGTCTGACCGAGATGGCGGAAATTTTCGGGTTCACCCGTCAGAATATGCGGAAATACGCCACAGGCCAATCCAGCGCGCCCGAAGCGTTCCCGCCGCCGGTGGTTCTGGGCGATCCCAGCCTCTGGCATCTCGCCGAAATCGTCGCCTGGCTCCGGCTGAACACGAACTTGCGGCCTCCCGCTGGAATCCTGAACGTATCGAAGGTCACCGCGAAGATGAATTTCGAGGTCGAACAAGAACGATTGAAGAGAATTCTTGCATTCTCCGCATAAAACCAAGACCGGGCGGAATGCCCCCATCACAAGATCGTCGCACGGAACAGACTTGTCGCGGCCCGTCACTGCCCCTAACTGAGCGCGTATGAGCACCGATCCCCACGCGCACGACGAGACCGCCCATGCCGAGCAAGCGCCGGATGCGGCGAATGCCAACGCTCCTCTGTCCCCCGACCAACTCATGCAGGCCGCGACCGCTCGCATTGCCGAGCTGGAAGCGGAACTCGCCGAAATGAAAGACCGCTGGCTGCGGGCGGAGGCCGAGACCTCCAACGTCCGTGCTCGCGGACGGCGAGAGGCGGAAGACGCGCGGCAATATGCAGTGCAGAAATTTGCCACCGACATCGTCGAGGCCGCTGAGAATCTGAACCGCGGTATCGACGCGCTCCCCCCCGCCACCGATGGCGAACCCGATGTACTGATCAAGGTTCGCGACGGCCTCGCCGGCATCGAGCGCGGGTTCACCGGCGTGCTTGAACGGAATGGAATCAAGAAGGAAGACCCGGTCGGCCAGGCCTTCGATCCCAACCTCCATCAGGCGATGGCCGAGCAGGAAAGCGAGGTGCATCCAGCCGGTACTGTTATGCACGCCTGGACCGCGTGCTGGACCCTGCATGGACGGCTGCTGAAACCCGCGATGGTCGTGGTGGCGAAGGCCCCCATCGCCGAGCTGGGTACGACCCTCAACGCCAAGGCATGAACAATCCGTCACAAAAACTTACCGTCCTCTCTTGCCCCCGGCGGGCAGGGCCCATACATGGCTGCCATACCACCCCAATGGGGATGCTCGCGGTGCTTCGGGCCGCCCGCGTCCGCTAATCGGAGATTTCGACAATGAGTAAAGTAATCGGCATCGACCTCGGCACGACCAACTCCTGTGTCGCCATCATGGAAGGCAAAGAAGTTCGGGTCATCGAGAACAGCGAGGGCGCGCGCACCACACCCAGCATGGTCGCGTTCTCGGACAGCGGGGAACGGCTGGTCGGCCAGGCGGCGAAACGCCAGGCGGTCACCAACCCCTCCAACACCCTCTACGCCATCAAGCGCCTGATTGGCCGCCGGTACGAAGACCCGACGGTCGCCAAGGACAAGGCAATGGTCCCCTTCAACATCGTGAAGGGCGACAACGGCGATGCCTTCGTCGAGGCGCGTGGCGAAAAATACGCCCCCAGCCAAATCAGCGCCTTCGTGCTGACCAAGATGAAGGAAACCGCCGAGGCTTATCTTGGCGAGCCGGTCACGCAGGCGGTCATCACGGTCCCCGCGTATTTCAACGATAGCCAACGCCAGGCCACCAAGGACGCGGGCCGCATCGCCGGCCTGGAAGTGTTGCGTATCATTAACGAGCCGACCGCCGCCGCGCTCGCCTACGGCATGGACAAGAAGTCCTCCGGCCTGATCGCGGTCTACGACCTTGGTGGCGGCACCTTCGACGTCTCCATCCTGGAAATTGGCGACGGCGTCTTCGAGGTGAAATCCACCAACGGCGACACGTTCCTGGGCGGCGAAGACTTCGATCTGCGTGTGATCGAGTATTTGTCCGAGGAATTCCGCAAGGAAAGCGGCATCGATCTGCGCAAGGACAAGCTGGCGCTGCAACGGCTGAAGGAAGCCGCCGAAAAGGCGAAAATCGAGCTGTCTTCGTCCAAGGAGACCGAGATCAACCTGCCCTTCATCACCGCCGACGCCTCCGGACCCAAGCATCTGGTGATGAAGTTGTCGCGGGCGAAGCTCGAATCCCTGGTGGACGATCTGGTGTCACGCACCCTCGAGCCCTGCAAAGCCGCGTTGAAAGACGCCGGCGTCACCGCGGGCGACATCCAGGAGGTGATTCTGGTCGGCGGCATGACCCGCATGCCGAAAGTCATCGACGTCGTGAAGCAGTTCTTCGGCAAGGAGCCCGCCCGCAACGTCAACCCCGATGAGGTCGTGGCGATCGGCGCCGCGGTCCAGGGCGGCGTGCTGAAGGGCGACGTCAAAGACGTTCTGCTGCTGGACGTGACTCCGCTGTCTCTCGGTATCGAGACCCTTGGCGGCGTGTTCACCCGGCTGATCGAGCGCAACACGACGATCCCGACCAAAAAGAGCCAGGTGTTCTCGACCGCCGACGACAACCAGCAGGCGGTCACCATCAAAGTGTTCCAGGGCGAACGCGAGATGGCGGCTGACAACAAGCTTCTGGGTAATTTCGACCTGACTGGCATCCCCTCCGCCCCGCGCGGCGTCCCACAGATCGAGGTGACCTTCGACATCGACGCCAACGGCATCGTGTCCGTCCAGGCGAAGGACAAGGCGACCGGCAAGGAGCAGCAAATCCGCATCCAGGCGAGCGGCGGGCTGAACGAGGCCGACATCGAGCGCATGGTGAAGGAGGCTGAGGCCAACGCCGAAGCAGACAAGAAGCGGCGTGAGACCGTCGAGGCCCGCAACCACGCCGAAGGACTCGTGCATCAGGTTGAAAAAAACCTGAGCGAGTACGGCGATAAGGTTGGCGCCCAGGAGAAGGGTGAAGCTGTGGCGGCGATCGCGGCGGCGAAGTCAGCGATGGAAGGGACGGATGTAGACGCGTTGAAAAGCGCGACCGAACGGCTCAGCCAGGCGGCGATGAAGATCGGCGAGGCGATGTATAAGGCCGAGCAAGCCACGGCTCAGACTCCGCCCCCGGGCGGGGACGGCGGCTCGCATGCTGGCGGTCCGAAGGACGACAAGGTCGTCGACGCCGAGTTCGAGGAAGTCGACGACAAAAAGAAGAAATCGGCCTAAGGGTTCAGGGCCGGTGAATTTGACTGGCGCGCCCGCACTTCGTTTGAAGGCGGGCGCGTTGTGGTTCGGGACAGTCCTCCCAACAAATCAGGGGCGGGCGAAGACGGTGAAATCGGCGGTGCCACAAGGGGAACCCGCGATTTGGTGACAAAGACGCAGGGGGGTGCCACTCCGTTGGCGCGCCAAACGAAACGCCTGGGGACGATGAGTTAAGATGGCAAAACAGGATTATTACGCCACCCTGGGCGTGGCAAAGGATGCGGACGCCGACGGCCTGAAACGGGCGTACCGGAAACTCGCAATGCAATATCACCCGGACCGCAATCCCGGGAACGCCCAGGCCGAGGCGCAGTTCAAGGAATTGAATGAGGCGTACGATGTTCTGAAGGACGATCAGAAACGTGGCGCCTACGACCGGTATGGCCACGCAGCGTTTGAACAGGGTGGCGGCGGCCAAGGCGGATTCTCGCAGGGATTCGATTTCTCGACGGGAGATCTGGGCGGCATTTTCGACCAGGTCTTCGGCGACATCATGGGCGGACGCCGGGGCGGAGGGCGCACCCGGACAGGCTCCGACATAAGGCAGGCGGTGGAAATCGACCTCGCGCAGGCATTCGCCGGCGTCAAGGCCGATCTGCGCGTGCCGACCCGTGTCACCTGCGAGGCCTGCACCGGCACGGGATCCGAGGACAAGAGCAAACCCTCGGAAACCTGCGGCATGTGTCAGGGCGCCGGGAAGGTCCGCCGACAACAGGGCTTCTTCCTGATTGAGACGGCGTGCCCAACCTGCCAGGGCGCTGGCAAGACCATTCGCCAGCCCTGCCGGACATGCCGCGGCGCCGGCACGATGCAACGCGAACGGACCTTGCAGGTCGCTATCCCCGCCGGGGTGGAGGACGGCACTCGTATCCGCCTTCAGGGCGAGGGTGAGGCCGGGGGACAGGGCGCCCAGAACGGCGACCTGTATGTCCACATCGCGGTGCGGCCGCACCAGTTCTTCCAGCGCGAGCAGGCTAATATCCTCATGCGCGTGCCGCTGCGAATGACTCAGGCGGCTCTGGGCGGGGATATCGAGGTGCCGGTGATCGACGGCACCAAGGCGAAGGTGAAAATCCCGCCGGGAACGCAAACCGGCGACAATTTCCGCCTTCGCGGCAAAGGATTCTCGGTGCTTCGCAGTGCCCAAAGGGGCGACATGTTCATTCAGGTCGCGATTGAAACGCCGCAAAACCTGAGCGCCCGGCAGCGGGAGTTGTTGGAGCAGTTCGAGGCCGAAGCTCAGAAAACCACCAAAGGCAGCCCCGAGAATGAAGGGTTCTTCGCCAAGGTGCGGGAATTCTTCGAGGGCGGGCGGGCTTAAGTCCGGACCCCGCGCCGGGCGGCCGCGGAACCCCCGTATGGCGTGAATTGTGCGTTGTCAAAACCCGATCAGCCGGCCGATATGTACGGGGCAACGACCACGGTGGAATGGTTTCGATGATATCCGGTTTCATGACATTTGTTTTCGTGACAACGGTCATCGGCCTGGGCTTCCCCTCCTTCGGCCAGGCGGAGACATTCACGGTGGGCCCGGGAAATGGGTTCGCGAGCGTCACGTTCCCGGATTCCTGGAATGTCCGGCAAGTCAACCGGGGGCTTGAAGCCAGTACCAAAGATCAGGAAGTCTATATCTGGGTTGAAGCCTATACCGAGGCGACGCTCGACAAGCTCAGATCTGAGCACGAAGAATACTTTACCGCCCAGGGTGTGGAGGTCAAAGGCCCCCCACAAATCCATACCATCACGAAGAATGGCCTGGAGATGAAGGCGATGGATGTTCCGGCGGCATGGAACGGGAAGCGCACGGTTCTGCGATATGTATTTTTCGACCCAGGTCTCGCCTCCGACTGGAAGTTGATGCTTTCCTCCTGGGCTTCGCCGGAAGGTGACAAGCAATACGATGCCGAATCGACCAGTATTCTTGAAAGCGTGAAGTTCTTCGGAAAGTAAAGTCATTCGCCTCGCGCGAGACCGGTTCGCCTCCCAGGGAAGGCCAGGTTGGAAGCGCTGCCCGCCAGTTCGCGGATGTACTCGCACATACCCTGAAACTGGCATAACGTTCGACCCATGACGGAAGACCTCTACGATCGCGACATTTTGACCTGGTCCCGGCACCAGGCCGATCTACTGCGTCGGCTCGCGCGCGGGGAACGGGTGAATGGCGTCGACTGGACGCACGTCGTCGAGGAGATCGAGGACGTGGGACTGTCCGAACTCAACGCTGTTCGAAGCTATCTGCGACAAATGCTGGTGCATTTATTGAAGGTCCGGGGATGGCCTGATCATTCAGCGGCCGATCACTGGAGAGGCGAGATTGGAGCTTTCCAGGCCGACGCGGCACAACGCTTCGCGCCTTCGATGCGGCGGAAAATCGCACTGCCGCTTCTTTACGACAAGGCACGCACGCAGCTCAAAGGCCTCCAATACGATGGCGTGCGTCCTGATGCCTGGCCGGATGCATGCCCTTTCACGCTGAACCAACTTCTGAAAGGGGAACGCGCCGACCTTGAGGATCGGCTGAAAGAGGCCGCTTCGGAGTCTCAGAACCTTACGTCGTGACACCGGGGCCAACCCGCGCGGTAGGAAAGATACCGCCGGTGTTACCCAATGCCCCGCAGCGTGAATGTGCCAGGCAAACCGGTCGCCTCGCTTGAACGCGGACCGGGTTTACGTGGCCTGATCAAGGTTCTCCCGCGCGGCCTCATCAAAACATTGTTCCGGCCTCGGGCGCCGTTCCGTCAGAAGTTGGTCCAGGGTGAACGGGCAGGACACCGGACACCGGCGCGGTGCGATTCCGTCGTAGTGCGCGCCATCGAGTTGTTCCAGCGCGTCGCTGTACAGCCGGGCAAGATCGATCGTTTGCCGCATCGATGGCGCGAATCGGTGCTCCGCGTTCTGCTGGCACGCGACGACTTCCACCCGCCAATGAACCCGTAACCGATTGTCCGGCCAACCTTGAACTGTTGGCAAATGCACGAGCATCAGGTTTAAATGGCTTTGGGCCGAGTGGAGTTCGGATAATCCCACTCCCTCGATCTCCTCAACGACGTTTTCCCAGTCCACACCGTTATCGCCCTCTCCGCGCGCGAGGCGGCGCGGCAGATCGGCCTGGAGTTCCGACCAGATCAGGATGTCGCGGTCGTGGAGATCCTCCGGCATGGGCGGAATATCATGGCGGGCCGGACCCGAAAGCCAGAAACACGGCAATGGTCCGATCCGCCCCGGCACGGTAGGATCGCACCAAAGCCCGGAATCCGAGGGCGATGGAGGCAGTCATGCGGCGTGCGATCATGGTCGTTCTGGACGGCCTCCGGCGAGACTTCGTGACCGAGGCAATCACGCCGCGGCTCGTGTCGTTCATGCGCCAGGCGGAATATTTTCCGAAGTTTCGCAGCGCATTTCCGTCCGCCACCCGCATCGTGTCCGCGACCTTCGCCACCGGATGTTTCCCCGCCCGTCACACCTTGCAGGGCAACGCGGTCGCGCTGATGGAAAACGGCGTGCTGGTCCCGCACGACGTGGGACGCCCGGACTTCCTGGCGCACAAGCGGACCGTCACCGGCCATTCGCTGGCCGTCCCCACGCTGGCCGAGCGGTTGGCGCCCCATGGCGGGGCGATCGTCTTCAACAACGTCTCCCCCGGCGCTGCTCGGGCGCACGATCCCGATGGGTTCGGGCATGTTTATCATCGCGCGATCTCGGTGGGTCCTGGCCTGAAACCGGAGGACGATCCGTTGCGGGTCACGCTCGACGCCGCGGGCGACCGGGCGATGACGGATCGTTTCATCACAGAAATCATTCACCGCCGCCGCCCGGCGTTCGGCTTGCTGTGGTGCGGAGAGCCGGACCACATCCAGCACAACGTCCCGCTCGGCTCGCCCGAGCATTTGACAGTGCTGCGGGAAGCGGATCGTCATGCCGGCATGGTGATGGACGCCGTGGCCCGCGAACGGGAGCGCGGCGACGACATTTTGCTGATCGTCGCCTCCGATCACGGCCACGAAACGGTCAGCGGTGTGATCGATGTCGAGGCCGACCTGATCGAGGCCGGCTTGAAGCATGGCCCGGACTCAACCGATGTCGTGGCGATGGCGAACGGAACCGCGACGTTGATCTATCTCCATCCCGACGCCGAGCCCCGCCGCGCCGCTCTGGACGCCCACCTGCGCGCCGTCTCCTGGGCTGGCTCGGTGTTCGCGGAGGACAAGTTGGGTCTGGTGGGTCACGCGGCACATCAGGGATTGGCCTTCGCGGTGTCGATGCGGGCGGACGAGGGGCTGAACGATTTCGGCGTCCCTGGGCAATCGCTGGCGGCAAAGCCCAGGTGGGACAAGCCGGACCGGTTGGGGTGCGGACAGCATGGCGGCCTCGGGGCGTGGGAGCAGTCGCCAGTGTTGATGATCGATGGGCCCGGGTTCATGGCGGGAGCGGAGCGTGCGAGCGAGGCGAGGATCGTCGATCTGGCGCCGACGATCCTCGCCCACCTGGGCGTGATTGCCCCTGATCTGGACGGGCGCGCACTGCTGATGAGGAACGAACGGGCGTCTTGAGCCGCCGCCATCTTATCATCGCGCCGCCGCAATCCGGACACGCGGCCTCACCATATTTCCGGCTGTGAGGACCTCACCGCTTCGAGGCCTTAACAGCAAGGAACAAGACCATGAGGCAAATGAAAACGCTATTGATCGCCGCCCCGGTGATGCTGGGGATGTTCGCCGCTCCCGCCGCGCACGCCGAATGGCGCGGCCATGGCGGATGGGGGCCTCATGCGGGTGGGTGGAGTCATCATGGCGGCCATCGCGGCCCAGGTGGGTTGCTCGCGGGTGCGTTGCTGGGGCTTGGCGTCGCCGCCGTGGCTGGCGGGATCATCGCCGCGCAACAGCCGGCGCCGGTGTATTACGCCCCGCAACCCGCATACTACCCGGCACCCGGTTACTACGTACCGCAAGGGTATTATGCGCCGCAAGCGTATTATGGTCAGCGGGAGTATTCGGGCCAATAAGCCCCACTGGACGTAGCGCAACGAGGCAATCAGACTCCTCCCTCCAAACCGGAGGGAGGCAAGCATGGCACACCGCATCGGCATCGCCGGGATCACCGGCCGCATGGGCCAACTTCTGGCCGAGGAAGTCCCCGCCGCCGGCGCGACGCTGACCGGCGGCATCGGCCGGTCAGGTTCGGGGAAACCCGGTCCTTCAGGTATCGCGCTCTTCCCTGATCTCGTCACGCTCGCGGCCGCCTCGGAGGTGGTCATCGACTTCACGCATGCCTCGACCGCCCAGGTGACGGCGGCGGCGATGGCTGGGTCGGGCAAGGCGTGGGTGCTGGGGTCGTCGGGCCTGTCCGGCGCGGACGAAGCCGCGGTGGAAGCCGCGTCGAGGGCGATCCCCATCGTCTATGCCTCCAACTTCTCCGCCGGCGTGAACCTGGTGCTGGCATTGTGCGAGCGCATGGGCGCAGCGCTGCCCGCCGAGGCGTACGACGCGGAGATCATGGAAATGCACCATCGCCAGAAGGTCGATGCCCCATCGGGTACCGCGATCGGGATGGGCCGAGCGGTCGCCAAGGGCCGCGGCCAGAAGTTTGAGGACGTCCTGGTCAGCGGCCGTACCGGCCATACCGGCGCCCGCGAAACGGGAGCGATCGGGTTCGCCTCGCTGCGCGGCGGCCAGGTCGTGGGCGAGCACACGCTGATCTTCGCCTCGGGTACCGAGCACATCGCGCTGACACATCGCGCCTTCGATCGGCGGGCGTTCGCGACAGGGGCTGTGCGGGCGGCTCAATGGGTTGTGGGGAAGAAGCCGGGGCTTTACTCGATGATGGACGTGCTTGGGATGACGTGAGGGGCAATTATGCAGGCTGGGCGAGATCATCCATGGCGTCGGGAATCGCATGTCACCGATTCCCGACAACTGGAACTGTTTTTCCCTGAGGGGATGTAGTTCAAATCATTCAGCTTTTCGTGGACTCTTGATGTGGGATGAGATTGTGATACGATTACGGGAACAGGAACGCCATGCCTCGTCCCCGCCACCTCGGTACCATAACCGTGCGTCTGCCCGGCGAAATGTCCCGGCTACGCCATATGATCTTGTACGTGGCGCGTCGTTGCTACTCGGCCAAGTATTTTGGGGCGATCAAACTCAATAAGATAATTTGGAAGGCCGACTTCGACGCATTTGCCGCCCGAGGCGTTCCGGTTACCGGAAGAGAATACCGTCGCCAAAAATTAGGGCCGGTTCTCCGCGAGATGAAACGCCTTCACACAGAAATGTTGATCGAAGGCGCGATTCGCGTCGAGCGAAGAGAGTTTGGCGAGGATATCGTTGAATTTAGGACCGTCGCTCAGGATGAACCAAATTTGTCCCTATTCACGACCGAGGACCTTTCCTTTGTCGATGAGGCGATTTCACATTACTGGGAAATGACCGGACAGGAAAGCAGCGACGGGTCTCACGGGGTGGCTTGGCGCACTCGGGCGAATGGCGATCCTATGCCATACGAGCTGTCACTGCTTTCGGATCGAGGTCTTGGGGCAGCGCAGGAAAAGCGCCTGACCGACATGATCGCGAGACGCAGAACCCAAACTCTGTAGATGGCAAACGGCCATGAGATCGTGTTTTCGCCCAACTGTGACGTGGCGGCGCAGAAACTGGGCGGGTACGGTGCGATAGATGACGCGCTGATCCCTATATTTGATTCGCTTCATCACGATCCGCGAGGATTTCACAAGGTCGGTCTCGATTGGAGCGCCAATCGCTTTATTCTGACCAAGGCATTCGGGAAAATACCAGCCCTCGTTTGGCTGTTTTACATAGAGGTAAGTGGAAAGGTAGTCATAGATCATGTCGAAGAATTCGAAGATTACTGACGGTGCCGAGACCTATCGCCGCAAGGCCACGTCTTGCGAACGAGGGAATAGTCGTGCCATCCCGTAAGTCCCCCGACCCGAACGCCAGGCCCGATCCATTGGACGCCCCCCCCCCAGATTGAACGGTTCAAGGCCGTCGCTCGCGAATTGGAATGCGACGGAGACCCGGCGGCGTTCGAGGCGGCGTTACGAAAGATCGCCCAGCATAGGCCGAAAGGTCAGCCAATACCATCAAAGGACAAAAAATAGTGTCCTGGTGGGAGGACGACGCGATCCTCGCGCAACGGCAGAAGCGCCAGGACGAACAAGATCGAGCCGAAGTTTTCACCGAAGACGAAGCTAATCGGGCAGCGGCCTATACGCGGGATGACCTGAGTAAGGTGGTATCGTACCTCTCGTCGTTGAACAGCCAGGTCTCGACCATCAAAAACATCATGCTTTTCTATTTTTTCTCGACATTCATCGCGCTGCTACTGGCGTTAGTCCTGTTTGTGATTCGTGTGGCCGGCGCCAATTATTAGGCCCTAAAGCCTATTTTCATCGCAAAGTCCGTGAAGTGCACAATTGCCACGTGACGCCTCACGCGGCCACGTCCGCCTCCCGCTTCCGGAGATGCGCGGCCAGGGCTGCCATCGCGGCGGGGGTCATCCCCTGAATCCTCGCCGCCGCCCCGAACGATTCAGGACGAACCGTGTTCAGCTTGTCCCGCAGTTCGGTCGACAGGCCACCGACCCGATCGAAGGCGATGCCGGATAGCGACACCGCCTCCTCCCGCGCGAACCCGCGGATCTCGGCTTGCTGGCGATGGAGGTAGCCGCCATACAGCGCCTCAGCCCGCATCTGCGCGACCGCTCTTGGCTGAGCGTCCAGCAAGAAGGGGAAGGCCCGGGTCAGGGCGTCCCAGGGCACGCCATCGTAGCCCGATAGCTCCACCACATCCCGCCAGCGCCCGTCGTCCCGAACGATCACCCCCATTTTCGCCAGCGCCGCCGGACTGCCGCCCGACACCCGCGCCTGAGCCATCAGGTCCGCCACCGCGGCTTGGTGAGCCCGGAACGAAGCGATACGCTCCGGCCCGGCGCAACCCCAGGCGATCCCTTTCTCGGTCAGCCGCAGGTCCGCGTTATCGGCTCGCAACGACAGCCGAAACTCCGCGCGCGAGGTGAACATCCGGTACGGCTCGCTGACACCATGCAGGGTCAGGTCGTCCACCAGGACGCCGAGATAAGCGTCGGACCGCGCCAGCCGCGCCTCCTCCGCCCCACTCGCCAACCGCGCCGCGTTGATGCCTGCCAGAATCCCCTGGGCCGCCGCTTCCTCGTACCCGGTGGTGCCGTTGATCTGGCCCGCCAGAAACAGTCCGGGCAGGGCGCGCAGGCCGAGGCCGGGGGACAACGCGATGGGATCGACGTAATCGTATTCCACCGCATAGCCGGGACGGATCATCCGGGCACGTTCCAATCCCGGGATGGTGGCCAGCAGCGCCTGTTGCACGGTTTCTGGCAACGAGGTGGAGATGCCGTTCGGGTAAACCGTCGGGTCGTCCAACCCCTCGGGTTCCAGGAAGATGTTGTGCCGGTCGCGTTCGGCGAAACGCTTCACCTTGTCCTCGATTGACGGACAGTAGCGCGGCCCGACGCCGCTGATGTTGCCGACGTGGATGGCGGAAAGATGCAGGTTCTCCCGGATGATCGCATGCGTCGCGGGCGTCGTGGCGGTAACCCGGCACGCCAGTTGCGGCGAGGGAATTCGATGCGTCAGAACCGAGAACGGTTCCGGCACCGCATCGCCAGGATCCGCCACCAGACCCAGCCAATCGATCGTGGTCCTGTCCAATCGAGGCGGCGTACCGGTCTTCAGGCGGCCCATGGGCAGGTTCAACCGCTCCAACGTCAGGGCCAGACCAATCGCGGGGGCCTCGCCGATCCGGCCGGCCTGGATTTGCCGGTCGCCGATATGGATGACACCGCGCAAGAAGGTACCGGTGGTGAGCACCGCCGCGCCGCACGCTACCCGCGATCCGTCGGCGCAGATGGCCGCCGCCAGACGCCCGTCCGGCCCGATTTCCAGGTCCTCCACGGCCGCGGCGCGCAAGGTCAGACCGGGCGTGGCGTCCAAAGCGGCCCGCATGGCGCGACGATAGAGCGTGCGGTCGGCCTGTGCCCGAGGCCCCCGCACCGCCGGCCCCTTGCTGCGATTAAGCAGCTTGAAATGGATCCCCGCCGCGTCGGCCACCCGGCCCATCAGCCCATCGAGCGCGTCGACCTCGCGCACCAGATGGCCTTTGCCGATCCCGCCGATCGAGGGATTGCATGACATTTCCCCCAACGTTTCCAGCTTGTGGGTCAGTAGCAACGTTCGCGCGCCCATGCGAGCGGCCGCGGCGGCGGCCTCGCAGCCGGCATGACCGCCGCCGACGACGACAACGTCGAAGGTATTTGGGTTCTGGAACATCGGCGGTGTCATGTGAGGGTGAGGCGGCGGAAGTCAATCGTTGTACGGCCTCTCACCCCTTCAACCGCTCCAGGTCCGCCAGATCCTTCCCGCGTTGCACGCGCCGGCGCTCGTAACTCGCCTGGTTCTTGGTGCAAACAAGCGTATAAGGCGGGCCGCGCGTGAGAGTGGTCGTGGTCAGGTCGCATCCGGCGGTGCGGATCGTGCCTTCGACGTGGCCACGGGCGTGCTCGACCGCCCGGAACTCCCATTTTGGACGGGCCGGATCGGCCAGGAACCGGCGCAGCTCGGCGCAATGGACACACTTGCAGGCCACGGTGTCGGCCCGCCGCCAGTCCGCGGGGGGTTCCAGCGTCTCCGCGACCCGGAGGTTGAGGTGCGCGACACAGGCCAGCCGGAGATGCCGCACGGCGACGGTGTCCGCGACCTCAGACGCCTCCACCAAGGTCCGGACGCCCGGAATCAGGACCGTGTCGAAGTCGTAAACAGCCGGGCTCGCGAGCATGTGCGCCGCCGCGCGATTGGCCAACGTGGTATCGATCCGCCCGAGCGCGGTGAAAAGATCGGCGATAAATCCCGGCTCCACGCCCGGTCCGCTTCGCCAAATGTCGCGCGTTACGCTGACTGGTAGCGCGCCTACCAACCCTTTCGCCGCTCCTTCGACCACCGCCTTACCCAGGACCGTTGCCTGAGCCAGCAGGGCGCCACAGGCGGCCAGCGACCGTCCCGCCGCCCCGGCCACAATATGGTGAAGTAACGCCGCGGCACGCTCTGGCGGCAGAAGCCGCAACGCGTCCGCAATCGCCGCGCAATCGTCCGAATCGAGTCCCTCCCGCGTCGCAACCACAGACAGGAACGCATCCAGCCGCGCCACGTCCTTGAGCCGGGTAAGCACACTCAGCATCTCGCCGGCGGCCGTCCCTGTGGTCTCGCGCCGGGGCGACCAGTGCTCCGTGGGCCAACTGTCGATCATATGGCCCGAAAGTTCGTGCGCCTGACGCCATGATGGCGAGTCCTCGCTTTCGCCGCCGGCCGCCCACTTGCTGGCGAGATCGGTGAGATAAGGCAACGTAACCCGCAACCCGGCCTGATTGATAATGGCCAGCAACCGGTTGACTGGCCAAAGCACCAGCGCGGCCCGGCGATAGGTACGATCGAACGAGGCGCCTTCGTTGCCGGTCGCTTCGCGGAAGTGTTGCTCATCCGGTTCGAGGTCCTCGAAGGCGTCAGGCGGCGAGAATTCGCCGTCCTCGACCGGGATATTGGTCAAAGCCGACGGTTCCCCATCCGGCCGGCGCCATTCCGAAGCTGTCACCGTGCGGTCGAATATCTCCCCCACTTCAAAATTTTCGTCGTCGTCATCCCGGGACGAGCGGCGCCATGAGCCGGAATTGTCGGAATATTCCGCCGATCCGCTTTCCTCGATCGCAACAAGCGCCAGATGCACCTCGCAACCGGATTTTCCGGCGGCGTCCACGACCACTTTCGCGACGCCAGCGTCGGCGCCTTTCAGATTGCCGAACCCAAGCTCGGCGGGCGTATAGGCATGTTCCAGGGGGTAGACCAGCTTTTCCGCCACGTCATCGTCCGCCGGCCGCGCCAGGTTCACCCACTCCGTCAACAACCGCGTCACGCCGTCCTGTTCGTTCGCGTAATCCGGTGGTTCGGGCAGCCGGCCGGGACCGCTCCGCATGAGGTTATAGACCAGGGCCAGCCGGTATCCCTCGGTCACGGGCAGCACTTCATGCACGCAGTCGGCATAGAACGCGGCGAACGCGACCTCCGAGGGATCTTCGCACCGCAAATCCATGCGTATCTCGCGGTCCTTGTGCCGCACCACCAGCTCGCCGCCCGCGGAAAGCGAGGGAAGCACGAGAATCAGCGTGGCGAACATGCCCGGCGCTTTCTCGGTGTCGCGATGCCGTACAAAGAAGCTGCCCTTGTCGTAGATCAGCACTTTGTAAAGTTCGGCCTTGACCGGATCGGTGACCCCCAGACCCTCGGCCGCCCGTTCCAGGACCGTTTTGATCGTGCCCGCCCAATGCCGGCCCGCGATCTGGACCTTGCCCGGAGCGATTTGCCAGGTGCGGCGGACGGCGGTGTCGGTGAGGGTTTCCTCGCCGCGGCCATAGGGCGCGCGCTCGGCCAGGGCGATGAGTTGTTCGGCCTGGACCGGCAACAACGGCAAAGCGATGGGGCCGGCGCCTTCGACCACGATTCGCGGGGCAAGCAGCTCCGTCGTTCCGGAGGTACAAAAATCGCCCTGACGGTCGATCGTGTCGAGCGCGGCGGCGAAGTCGGTGGCAAGGGATTCCATGGTTTTTCCAGGTATATGATATGGCTCCAGCGAACGTTACCCGCCAGGTGGCCGGTCACGCCATTGCGCGCGCATCCTCCAGGATCATCGCCGCCGCCTTCTCCGCGATCATGATCGTCGGAGCGTTCGTGTTGCCCGCCGGGACCGTCGGCATGACCGAGGCATCGACCACGCGCAACCGCCCCACGCCATGCACGCGCAGCCTCGGGTCGACGACCGCGTCGCCCCCGTCCGGACCCATCCGGCAGGTTCCGACCGGATGCAAGTTTGACAGAGCATTCTGCCGGATCGACTCCTCAAAGTCCGCGTCGGTTTCAACCCCTGGGCCGGGCACGATCTCCTCCGCCACATACGGAGCCAAAGACGGTTGTTTCGTGAACGACCGCACCATGCGCATACCGGTGGTCAGGGCCTGGAGATCGTATTGAGTTTGCAGGAAATTAAAGCGGATCGCCGGAGCCGCCAGAGGATCGGGGCTTTTCAACAACACGGTGCCTCTCGCGTCGGGCCGAAGGTGCACCGCGCTCAGGCTGAAACCGGGAAAGTCGTGCGCCACCGCCCCGCTCGGGCCACGGAACGCATAGCTGAACGGGGAAAAGTTGAATTGCAGATCGGGCCGTTCCAGACGCGGATCGCTGCGGCCAAACCCGCCGCAGGTAACGCCGTTCGTCGCCAACGGGCCGGATTTGAAGAACACATATTTCGCCATCGCCATGATCTGGCGCGGCAGACTGTTCGCCAATTCGTTCATCGTGACTGGCTTTGTGCAACGATACGCGAGGCGAACGTAGAAATGATCCTGCAAATGAGCGCCCACCGCCGGAACATCCCGCGCGACCTCGATCCCGTTCGCGCGCAGCAACTCCCCTGGACCAATGCCGGACAATTGCAGCAACTGCGGCGAATTGAATACGCCGCCACTGACGATCACCTCCGCGCGCGCGCGAGCCGAGCGAACGGCGCCCCCACTGACATATTCCACCCCGACCGCTTGCCCATTCTCGACGAGCACCTTCGTTGCCTGAGCGTTAGGACGCACGACAAGATTGGCGCGGTCTCGCGCGGGCCGCAAATAGGCGGTCGCGGTGCTCCAGCGGCGGCTTTTCCCAACGGTGCTCTGGAAATAACCCGCACCTTCCTGTTTCGCGCCGTTGAAGTCGTTATTGGGTGGTAACCCTGACTCGATCGCCGCGGCGACCACGCGATCCGCCAGTTCATGGCGCCGCGGCTGCTCGGAGACCGTCAGCGGTCCGCCGGTGCCATGGAATTCGCTCGCGCCACCTTGATAATTTTCGGCTTTCTTGAAGAACGGCAATACGCTGTCGTAGTCCCAGCCAGTGCAACCGCGTTGCCGCCATTCGTCGTAATCGGCGTGGTTGCCTCGCATGTAAACCATGCCATTGATGGAGCTGGTGCCGCCCAACACCTTGCCTCTGGGCGAATACATCGAACGGCCGGCGAGTTGCGGTTCGGGCTCGCTTTCGTACATCCAGTTGACGGCGGGATTGGCGAACAGGCGGGAAAAACCCATGGGGACGTGGATCCAGGGATTGCGGTCCGGCGGCCCAGCTTCGAGCAGTAATACGCGGTAACGGCCAGACTCGCTGAGCCGCGCGGCGACGGCGCAGCCCGCCGATCCCGCGCCGGTAACGATGTAGTCGAAGTCTTCCTCCGTTGACGGCACGGTGTTTCTCCCCCTTATTGGGCATGATATCGCCGCCCTTGAACCCTGACTCTCAGCTTGCCCCCCCGCCGTCATGGCCCGGACAAGCCGGGCCATGACGGGAGAGAGGACGGCACGTCGATCTTTGAGCGCGGTAGTATAACTCTGCCCACGATGGACGCGAGGCGTCGAGTCCGAGGCCGAATCGCCACGGGTAACGACCGCGAAGCGCGCGGGGGACAGGATGATGAGCTGCATCGAAATTGCTGGTATGTTCCGCGATGTGCCTCACATCATCCACACGAGCCGCACCGTGGGTCGAGGGAGATCGACATGCGCCAAATGTTACGTTTAATGATGACCGCGTTGTGCCTCGGGTTCATGGCCGCGCCCGGCGCGCATGCCGCCATCATCTGGAATTTCGCGTATTCCGGAGATGGCCTGAGCGTCACCGGAAAACTGACCACGAACGACAAAATTGGCGGCGCTTACCTGATCACCAGCATCACTGGTCTGCACAATGGCGATCCCATTACCGGCCTGATCCCGCCTGGCGGTTTTTCGTTCAACGACAACCTGCTGTACGACGCGTTCCCGGTGGTGGACGACCTCGGGGTGTCGTTTCTGGTGGGCACCGCGACCTATAATCTGTTCAACACCAACGGATTCGCCTGCAACGTAAGCGTGTACGAGTACGCGGAAACGCCCGACAGTACATGCTCCAACGCACCGGAAGTTCTCAGCATCTCTGTGACACGGGACGTACCGGCGCCTCCGGTCGCGGTGCTGGCGGGTGGGCTTCTGGTCCTGGCGGCAGCGAAATCCCGAAAGCGCCGTCAGACGGACGGCACGGTCACGCCTACCATGTCGCCCTCGCGAACGATCGCCGCGAGTTGCTCCACGCTCCAACCCTCGGTCCCGGCGGGTCGTTTCGGCAGCACCATCCAGCGGTAATCGGCGGTGGAATCGACGACGTGGATTTTCACCGTGTCCGGCAACGTTGTGCGGAACTCCCCCAGCAATCCGCGAGGATCGCGCACGGCGCGGGAGCGGTACGCGGCGGATTTGTACCAAAATGGCGGATAGCCCAAAACGGCGCGGGGATAACAACTGCACAACGTGCAAACGATCAGGTTATGCACCTCGTCTGAGTTTTCCAGCACGCCCAACGGAGGCATGCCGCGCATCGGAATGTTCATCGCCTCGGCGGCCTTGGTGCCGTCTTCCAGCATCAGCGCTTTATACGCCGGATCGGTCCACGCCCGCGCCACCATTTTCGCCCCCTGTCCCGGGCTGGCGTTGTCGGTGGCCTGCTGACGTTCGGCGATCTCGGCCTCGGTGACCAGGTTTTTCGCCACCAGCAGTTTTCGTATCGCGGCGAGCAGGTCCTCGCCATCGGTTTCGATGAGTGTCATGGCCGCTCCAGCCAATGTTCGTAGAGTTCGACGACAAGTTCGTCATTCGCCCTGCCCTCGGGCCAGAGCTCGTTCATGGGGAACGTCACGTGGTACAACGGATGTTTCGCCGCCGGGCGAGCGAAGGCGAGGTCCTCGGGGTTAGGGTGGTCGCCCAGGTAACGAAGGATTTGTCCTTTGTGGCCGCGCAGGTAGTGCGGGGTGCGGATATGAACCGGGCCTCTCGTTTCCGGCCAGTCGTTCTTCACGACCACGGGATCGCCGGGCGCGTAAGTCATTTCGCGTCCAATGCGGCGCGGAGTTCGGCCTCGGTGATAAGCCCCTTGCGCAGGAGATTATCCGTGATCGAGCGGATCCAGCGGCGGTAATAAGTGAGGCGGTGATACTCCGCCTCAGGGATCGCTTCGATGCCGCGGCGCAGTTCATCGACGGTCATGATCTGCTTCGCGCCAAGCACGCCGCGGAGCGCGTCCACATCCCGGTCGAACGCGGTCAACGCGTGCGGCTCGATATCGACTGCCTCGCACATGAATTTCGACACGCCACCCATGTCGTGGTGGGACCGTTTATCATCGTTGTCCATGGCCGGAGAGTAGCGCGGGCGCGGACGCCGGTAAATCGCCATGGCGCGGGGCCTGCCCTATAATGCGGCGCAGGGGCGGAACAGCCCTGGAACAAACGGGAGAAACACCATGAAGCGCCGCCTTTCCTGGACGACTGCGCTGACCGCTCTGCTGTTGAGCGGGATGCCCCTTGGTGCGCGAGCCGACCTGCTGGTCTCGGCCAATGACGGCAAAGCGGTGCTCATCAATGGGGTGAATACCGTGCCGGACAAACCGGTGCCGGACACCGTGTCGATCATCGATCTGACCGCGACGCCGCCGAAGGTGAAGGCCGAGATCCAGATGCCGACCAGTCTGGTGGGCCCGCCGTCGAGCGTGGCGATCGCACGGGATGAGTCGTACGCGCTGGTCACGGCGGCGACGAAGATCGATCCAGCGGATAAGAAGAAAGTCGTGCCGCACAATATCGTGAGCGTGGTCGATTTGCAGGCCTCGCCGCCGAAGGTGATCGCGACGCATGAGACGGGCGCGGGCGCGTCCGGCGTCGCCATCAACCGCGCCGGCACGCTGGCGTTGGTCGCCAACCGGGTCGAAGGCACCGTGTCGGTCTTCACCATCGCAGGGAAGACGCTGACGCCCGCCGGCAAGGTCGACCTGGGCAACCCGAAATCGGAGCCAAGCGCCGTCGCGTTCACCCCGGACGGCAAGCGGGCGCTGGTGACGCGGACCGGTGACAGCAAGATCACCTTGTTGACCGTCGATGGCACGAAGGTCACGCTTTCCGGCCGGGATATCTATGCCGGACACAAACCTTACCCGGTTGGCATCGCTCCGAACGGGAGTTTCGCGGTTGTCACGAACGTCGGGATGGGCGGTGGCGATGCCGACACCATGAGTCTGATCGATATGACCGCGAACCCGCCGCGCACGGTCGATACGGTGACGGTAGGCCCCTCTCCCGAGAGCATGACGATCGCGCCCGACGGCAAGCATATCGCCGTGACCCTCATCAACGGCACCAACAAGCCGGGTGATTCCCCGTTCTTCAAGGTGCGCGGGGCGATGCCGGTGTTCGAGGTGCGGAACATGAAGCTGGTGAAGGTGACCGAGGCGCAGATCGGCCGCTGGTGTCAAGGCGCGGGTTGGAACAAGTCCAGCACGTTGATTTTGGTGCAGTGCATGGTGGAGCAGGAGATCGAGATGTTTAAGTTCGACGGCAAGACGTTAAAGCCGGCGGGCGTGATCAAGATCAATGGCGGTCCGGCCGGCATCGCGACGACGCCACAGTAAACGTTCACGGCGCATGGGATGATGGGAAATTCCATGCGTCGCGGCTCATTGTCCTGACGCCCGATCCACCCACCGCTCCGCCGCCGCAGGATGCCCGTCCGGCAACCGATCCCCCGCCCCAAACAGTTTCTGGCGATACGTTCCCGGCCGATACGCCGTTTTATAAACTCCACGGTCTTGCAACACCGGGACGATCAATTCGATAAAGTCTGCCAGGCACTCCGGCATCACCGTGCGGGACAGGTTGAACCCGTCGACATCCGCCTCCGCCATCCAGCGCTGCATCGTATCCGCTACCTGTGACGGAGACCCAACGATCGGCGCCTGACGCCCGCCCAGGATGGCGTTATCGATGAAGTTTCGTTTGGTCCAACCTGGGCCAAGCGCAGCGGCAAGAGCCTCGATATTCGACTGAATTGCCTGACTGGCGCTGGCGTCCACCGGCTCATCCATCCCGAAACGATCCAGATCGACTCCCAGGGAGGCAGAGCCGTGCGCCAGCACGCCCTCCATGCTCGCGTGATGGCGGTATTCGTCCAGCCTGTCCCGCGCTTCGGATTCCGTCCGGCCGGTGACGACACTGGCGAGGGGAAAAATTCGCAGTGGCCGCGTCCCCGCGCGCCGCCGCAGATCGGCGGTAAGCCGAGTGGTCTCCGGCAGGTTGCCACCATACACGAACACGCACTCGGCGTGACGCGCGGCGAAGATCCGGCCGCGGGTGGAAGCGCCGGCCTGATACAGGACCGGCGTGCGCTGCGGCGAGGGTTCCCACAACGGCACCGCATCCAGGCGGAACTGCTTACCCGCGTGATGGATCGCGCGAACCTTGGCGGGGTCGGTGTAAACGCCCCCGGCACGATCGCGGACGACGGCGTCGTCCTTCCAGCCGCCCTCCCACAACGCGTAGACAACGCGCATGAACTCTTCCGCGAAGTCGTATCGATCGTCGTGCGCCATTTGCTGGGCGAAACCCATCGCGCGGGCGGCGCTGTCCAGGGCGCCGGTGACGATGTTCCAGCCGATCCGGCCCTGAGTCAGATGATCCAGCGTCGCCATCCGGCGCGCGAACAGGTACGGCGGCTCGTACGCCAGGTTACAGGTGACCCCGAAGGAGAGATGCGTCGTGGCGTGCGCCATCGCGGGCACCAGCGCCAGCGGATCGATCAGCGGAATTTGCGCCGCTGAACGTAGTGCCGCCGCGGGCGTCCCGCCGAACACGTCGTAAACCCCGATAATGTCCGCCAGGAACAGCCCGTCGAACATCCCACGCTCCAGCAGCCGCGCCAGCGAAACCCAGCGATCCAGCGACGTGTAGCCGGACGACTGGTCGCTCGGATGGGTCCACATTCCGTGCTGGATATGGCCCACGCACGCCATGTCGAACGCGTTGAGGCGGATTTCCCTTGCGGGGGACATGAGTTTCCTTTCGCGACGCCCGGAGCCTCGACAGGTTATTCCCGCCGCCGCATCCTGTCATCGCCGCTGCCGGGGATTGTCAACATGAATGAGCGCCGGATCAATCTGCATCTCGTCTCGGAAGCCACGGGCGAAACGCTGAACACGCTCGCCCGCGCGACGGTACCCCAGTTTGAGAACACGCATATCGTGATGCATCGCTGGAGCCTGATCCGCACCAGCTTCCAGCTCCACCGCGTCCTCGACGGCATTGAGCACGAGCCTGGGCCGGTTCTCTCCACCCTGGTCGATCAGGCCCTGCGCGGCGAGTTGGAGACGATGTGCCGGCGGCTCAATCTGCCCGTGGTGCCGGTGCTCGATCCCGTCATGAACATGTTACAGGAGTACATCGGTGAGGTCGCTGCGCACCGGCCGGGCCGCCAATACGTGATGAACGCGGATTATTTCAAACGTATCGACGCCATGCATTACGTGTTGCAGCACGACGACGGCCAGGCGCAACCGGGTCTCGCGGAGGCCGATGTCGTGCTGGTCGGAGTTTCCCGGAGTTCGAAGACGCCAACATGTTTTTTCCTCGCCAACCGCGGCATCAAGGCGGCCAACGTGCCGCTGGTGCCGCACGCCGGATTGCCAGAGGGGCTGGAGCAAGCGCAATGCCCGGTCATCGGCCTCGCGATCGAGGCCCAGGCGTTGATCGATATCAGGCGGCACCGGTTGCGGCTGATCGGAAACGGAGGACAAACGGGCGCGATCCGGCACACCGAAACCGATTACGTGGACGAGGAAGCGGTGAAGGCCGAACTGCTTTGGGCGCGGCGGTTATGCAACCGCAACGGCTGGCCGGTGATCGACGTGACAAGGCGTTCGATCGAGGAAACCGCGGCCACGGTGCTGCAATTGATGGAAGCGTGGCACGAGAGAAAGAAGAAGCAGGCGGCGGTGAGCTCCTGAAACAGCATATCGGATCGTGACACTCGCAACCGATGTCGCGACGCTTCAAACCAACAAGCAGGTTATGCCCAGTTGAGGGGCGGCTTCACTCAAGCGCCTATCGAGTGTGCAAAGCGTCGCTCCATGATCCGCGCATATCGCGAGGTGCAAGGCATCTCCCGCTCTTATGCCGGACATGTATTGGTCGGCAAGCCGCGCCGCCGTTTGGAACTGGCGATCCGTCACTGGTAATATGGTGACACTTTCCCTGATCAGGCGCGTGAACATCGCCAATGCCTCCGCGCGACCGGCGGCTTGATCGACAACGCCGAGGAGAACTCGGTCGTCACCCAGCTACTGATCGCGAGTTCGTCGGGGGATTGCGCGCCGAACCAGTCTTGAACACGCACGGTGTGCGTCTCGTTGGTCAGAGCGCAGACCAGGACCGAGGTATCCAGATAAAGGATCAATAGCGCTCCGCATCGCGCATCGTTCGAATGAAGGCGCTCGTGTCCGGCGTTTGCTCGGGCATTCGGCTGGTGACCGCGCGCAAAGCCAGAACATCGATGGGTTTGCGGATATTTTTGATGGCTCGGAGCTGGGCGACCGGTTTACCCCGGCGCATGATATTCACCGGCTCGCCCGCCGCCGCCTGTTCGATGAGGGCGCCAAGATGTGCTTTGGCATCGCCCAGATTGACGTTCGCCATCTCTGGCTCTTGATCATTTTACCGTCGAGGCTATAGCATTTGGTGAGCATGGACCAACATTTTATAAATTCAGCCCAGGCCGGTTTGGACAGCCGCCAAGACCTGCTCCGCTACCGCTACCGCCACGCCCGCAGCCGATCCGCCGCCGCGCGCATGTCCGCCTCTGGCCCACAATAACTGAACCGCACGAACCGGTTGCCCCGCGTCCTATCGAAATCCACGCCGGGCGACGCCGCCACCCCTGCCTCATGCAACATCCGCGCGCAGAACGCGACACTATCGTTCGACCGGTCGCCGACATCCGCGAACAAGTAAAACGCCCCCTCGGCCGGCGATAGCCGCGAAAAACCGGCACCCGGCAATGCCGCCAGCAGATGGTCGCGCGACCGGCGATACCCCGCGATGTTCGCCCGCAGTTCCTCGTGACAATCGAACGCCGCCTCGGCCGCGACCTGCGAGATATACGGCGCGCTGATGAACAGATTTTGGGTCAGGCATTCGACGGGACGGACCAGTTCCTCCGGCAGCACCATCCAGCCAATCCGCCAGCCGGTCATCGAGAAATACTTCGAGAAACTGTTCACCACGATGGCGTTCGAACTGAACGCGGCAGCCGTCGCGATTGGGCTGTCGTAATTCAACCCGTGATAAATCTCGTCGCTGATCAGCCTCACGGCGTTGGCATCGCACCAGCACGCGAGGGCGGCCAGCTCGTCCGGGTGCAGCATCGTTCCGGCGGGATTGCAGGGGCTCGCGACCATCAACCCATCCGGCTTCGGGTCCAGCCGCTCAAGCATCGCCACACTGGGTTGGAACCGTGTTTCCGGTCCGGCCTCCAGGATCACCGGCTGGATCCCCAGCGCGGTCAGGATGTTGACATATGGCGGGTAGAATGGCGCCGCCATCGCCACCCGGTCGCCCGGGTCGAACGCCGCCAGGAACGCCAGCGGAAACGCGCCAGAAGCCCCGACGGTCACTGCAATGCGCGAAACCGGGATCTCCAGACCGTACCAATCGCGGATATGCGCCACAATCCGCTCCCGCAGCGAAATCCGGCCGAACGCCTCCGTGTACCCCAAAGGATCTCCTGATCGCAGCGCCGCCTGCGCCGCCGCCACGGCACCCGCCGGCGCGCCAGTCCCGGGCTGACCGACCTCCATGCGGATCACGCGCGGCGCACCGGGAGGCAGAGCAGCCTGACGCGCGTTGGCGGCCGCGATCACATCCATGACGATGAACGGGGGAGCCGACGCGCCGCGGCCGACTTTCAATGCCATGGCCGCCTCAGCTTCCGCGGGCCACGAGTCCGAACTCCCGCGGATCGGCCACCGCGCCGCAGTTCGCTTCCGAGCCGGGCAAGTACCGGGCACAGGAAATCACGTTGGCGCGGCCGGGTTCGGGAACCAGGCTTTGCATGGGCTGGCCGGAACGCAGGGTGTTGGCCAGAGCGGCGGCGGCGGCAAGTCCTGATCCGGCCTGACCGCTGCCTCCCGCGGCGGCGCGAAACGCGTCCCGTCTTGGACTCCAGGCCAGCCCCGCGGCCAGCAGCGGCGGCGTCACATTGGCGGGCGAGGCCGCCGTCAGGAACCCAAGCCCAGGCACCATGCGTCCGGTGCCGAACAGGTTGTTCATCGTCATGGCGCAGACGACGGCATTGCCCTCGTCGTCCATCGCCGCGAAGCTGGTAGTGGCCGGATAGAGCGGCACAGACGCGGGAGCCACCAGTTCGCCGTTCAGGACCTGGTCGGAATTCGCCCCGCCGGCCCGCCACCGCGCGGCGGCCGCGAGTGAACTCAACAGCGCGGCCTGCACATCGGCCGGCCGGTCCCGAAGCGTCATGAGCGCCGCCGCCGCCGCGAGGCCGCCATCGGTCGGTGGGAACGCCACCTGGTCTTCGCCAAACGCGACGACCGCCGGGGGCTGGACCGCGGGCAACGCCGCGCGCAAATCGGCCAGCCCGATCGGCACCCCCGCCAGCGGCGACATCTGCTCGACCCGCCGCGCGAGGGCCCCCTGGTACAAATCACCAACCCCCGCCACGCGTAACTGCGCCAGTGTCGCGGCCAGGTCCGGTTGCGTCATCGTCTGACCCTCGACCAAGGGCACGCCCCCTCTGCCGTAGGCGTTGCGCGCGCCCGGGTCAGCGAACAAGGGGCCCGCCACCAAGGCCAGGTCTCGCGCGAAGGCCCGCGAGACCGGCGAGCCGAATCGCGCGAGGCGTTCGGCTTTGTCGATCAGGAATTCGAACGGCAACCTTCCTCGCCCGGCATGCAAAACGAACATGCCGCGCGGCAGCATCGGCACGGCGGCGCGCCGGTCGCCGCCACCGACGGTGACCACGGCGGGCGGAACGAACAAGATCGCGTCCGGGGCGCGTTTGCCGGCGGGGTGGTAGGCAACGCAGGCCCCGCCTCCACCAACACCAGCGCGGGATGGCAGTGTCACGCCAAGTGAAAGACCGACCGCGACGGCCGCGTCGGCCGCATTCCCACCAGCGGACAGAACCTCTTTCCCGACCAGCGCCGCGTTCGGCTCATCGGCCACGACCGCGCCAAGAAATCCATCGACAAAACCTGGTTGACCTCGTCGCGGGCCGCCGCCGAACACCGTTCGTTGGATCGAATCAAGCGTCGAACAGCCCGTGGCCAAGAGGCAGAGGATCAGTGGGAGGGAAAGGCGCGAGATCACGGTGAGCGGTCGCCGCGCGCGGGCCGGTTCGGCCGTGTTCACTCTTGGAGTCGGCGCCATTCCCGTCCCTGGTCCCCATCTGTTGCCTGGCCGCGGGATCGGGCGTCCAGCTTGCGATGAACGCTGATCCGTGGCGCCCCACATCCACGCGGCCAGCCTCTCACCTGGGCCGGTTCGCGCGGGCAGGCCGATACGGGATGGTGCCATAAACGCGTTCGGGGGCAGCGGCAACCGGACGTTCTCCCAGGCAGCCAGGTCGCGGCCCAACCCGCGCGGCGGACGACACTTCGCGAAGACCATCGATCTGCTACAACCAGACGGGAGGGCGGCCTCCGCCAGAACCCAGTGAACGTCGCCAGGAAAGACACCCGATCATGAGGCTTCCCGCCCGCGCCCTGATGGTACTCCCGCTCGCCGCCCTGTTCTTATCCCCCTCCGCCTTGGCGCCCCCCGCCTTGGCGGTGGCGGCGGAGTTCACCGCTGCCCAACGGACGGAGATCGTCACGGTCGTCCGCGACGCCCTGAAACGGGACGCCTCGATCCTCCGCGACGCCGTCGCTGCCTTGCAGACCGACGACGGGCAGCGGGAGAAATCCGCCGCGCGGGCCGCGGTCGCCGCCGCGCGCAATGTCATGGTCAACCCGAACGACCCCGTCGCCGGCAATCCCGCCGGCAAGGTCACGATCGTCGAGTTCTTCGATATCCGCTGCCCGTATTGCCTCAAGCTGGAACCCGAGATGGCGGCATTCCTGGCCGGCGACCGCGATGTGCGGCTGGTGTACAAGGATCTTCCGATCCTTGGCCCGGCCAGTGTCATGGGATCGAAAGCTCTGCTCGCCGCGCATAAACAAAATGCCTATGAAAAACTTCGCGATGCGCTGTTGCGTAATCCATCCGATCTCACACGTGCGGGGATTGAAGCGGCGGCGAAAAAACTGGGGCTGGATACCGCGCGTTTGCTGACCGACATGGACGACCCGTCGGTTCAGTCGCAGATCGATGCCAATCTGCGGCTCGCGCAGCGTTTGAGCATCCAGGGCACGCCGGCGATGATCATAGGGGACGAACTGCTGCCAGGTGCTGTGAATGTGGCCGAACTGAAGCGGGCGGTCGCCGACACGCGGGCCGCCAAAAAATAATGCCGCTCAGCGTTTCGCCCGCCGGCCTTTGACGGCCGGGACGGATCGTTGTTCCGGCACGTGTAATGAAAGTCCCGTGAGGCTTTCGATCTTGTTCGAGAACCCGCGTATGTAATCGGCCATCGCGAGATTGCGTTCGGCATAATTCCGCGCGCCGGTGCGCAGGGCCCGTGCCAGCTTCTTGTTCTCCACCACTTCAAGAACCGAATTGGCGAGGCCACGCGGATCGAAAAACGATGTCAGTAGCCCGTTTTGACCGTGGGTGATGAACTCCCGCACCGGTTCCGTGTCAGCGCCAACAATCGCGCAGCCGACCGCCAGCGCTTCCCGCAACGACCAGGACGCGACGAACGGATAGGTCAGATAAACATGTGCGTCGGAACGGCGCAGCATCGAAAGATAGACCTGATACTCGATACGTCCCGGAAACAGGACGCGAGCCGGATCGATCTGGCCGGCGACCTCCTTGATCAGAAGCTCGCGCCACGTTCCGCCACCGGGCGGTGGCGACCCGTAACTGACGCCGTCGCCACCTACCATCACGACCTTTAAGTTCTTCCTGGCGCGCAGCAAATCCGGCAGTGCGCGAAGCATCGTGTGGACGCCACGATAGGGCTCGAGATCCCGAGAAACATAGGTCACCAGAACGTCGTCGCGGCGAATGGTCATATCGCCAATTTTCAGCGGGGCTTGCCGGACTTTCGCGTCCGGTGAGCAGACATCCAGATTGACGCCTTCCCACATCAAATCGATTTTGGCCTGAGCCCATTCCGGATATGTGGACAATTGCCATTCGGTCGGGGTCACGCCATTGCCGTCCAGATTCAACGAAATGTGATTGATGGCATTCTTCGCGCGGATACGCGCGAAATCCGACGAGTCGATTGGAAACTCGGGATCGAATATCACGTCCGCGCTGTCGGTCCGGTAATAAAACTCCATATACCGAATGACTGGCACGCCGGGCCAGACATCGCCCAGGTTGAGCATTTCTCCCCAGCCGGCGTGGCCAATCATGATGTCCGGCGTAAAGCCCAGTTGCTTCAACGAATGGGCGGTTCTGGCGACGATCTCCGCGCGGCGGGCCGCAACGTCCAGCTCCCGCGCCGCGATATGCGTGTCGGCGGAAGCGGGGCGCGGTTTCGCGTAGGGAACTTTGCGGATCCCGTCGATATTGTTCAGGTTCGGCTCCGTGATGAAGACGATCTCGTGCCCGCCAATCTCCACCAGGTGGCGAATGATGTGGAGGAACTGACCAGGGAAATTCTGGTGGACAAACAGGAATTTCAACGCGTGATCCTGGATCGAACCGGCGGCGTCCCGGCCGGTATTCTCAAAATCGTCATGGCCCGGCTTGTCCGGGCCACCGGTCGCGGAACTGTGCTGGAACAGGTGGCCCGGACAAGCCGGGCCATGACGAGGGAGGGGGTTGTCGCGACGCAACCTGATTGGAAAACGCTCCAGAGCGCGATCGCCTGAGGCTGGACGGCCGGAAAGCGAGAATCATGCTCTAACGGCGGCCCGGCCGGACCGGGGATTTTGGCGTCGCGACCCTGGACGAGGAGGGGCGCGCCGTGCCCGGGCGATCGGCGGACGATTGGCTGGCGCGCGGGACCAACTCGATCAGGAACGATTCCAAGGCCGCGAGGCCAGGCGACTCACACGCTGTTCCCTCATCGATCGGACCGACCGCGCTGCCGTCGATGAAGGTCGCTGAATAGCGCGCGGTGAATTCCTTCCCCGCCGCGCCTTTCAGCCGCACATTCAGACCGAGGAGTGGCAACGCCATGCCGCGGCTGCCGCAGAACTTGCCGTTGTCGACCCAGGGCGACAGCCATCCGCGCCCGAGGACGCCTTGGTATTCGATGTCGCCCGGGGCGATCGGCCCTTTGTCCGAAATGCCAAAGCCTTCGATCCAGGCCCGGCTGCCGCGTTTGCCGATCCATTCGCCGAACTGACCGGGAACATCCCCGAAGGTCTGGATATGCGCCATCACGTCCGGTTCCCGCGTGGGTACGGCCGCGGCGTTTCCCGCGGTCTCCCCGGCAGAGGGTTCGCCCGCGAGACGTAGCACCTGAAGCCGCGGAGCGTTTTCCGCCGGTTGGCCCGCCGCCTGATAAATCGTCACCAGGACCTGCGCCGGCCCATCGGTCACGCGCACCAGCGCGGCCGTATTGTCCAGCCATCCGTCGTCGCGGAAGGTGCTGACGGTCACCGCTTCCGGCCGGCCGGCCATGCCCGGGCACCGTGTCACGCGGACACCGGGAAGTCCGGTCATGGGATCGGGCGCGCGGCTGCCCGGCGCGGGAAAAATGCAGAAGATACCGGTGTCCAGTGTCATCAGGTTCGCGGACACGCGAAGCTCGGTGATGCGCGCCGGCGCGGTTGCTTTGGCGTCCCCGGCGGGCGCCTCGCCCGCTTCGGTCTGGGTCGAAACCGCGTCGGCGGCAGGAGGCATGCGTGATCTCACTTACTCAGGGTTGCATCGATTGGAAGGCTTGTAAGCCGAAGGACGCCGGATCGGAAGAAAAGATCGTCCCCTGGACGCATTCAATAACGCATCGTTGATTGCCCCGGGGGACATTCCCAAGGGAAGCAGGAAGCCGCGGCCCGTGCGGCGGATCCGCTCGGCGGGGGCCCCGATGTCGAACGCGGCAACCTGAAGGCCGGCCCGCCACAGTTCTGTCAGACCCAGGCACCAGGTCTCCGGCCAGATCGATGGCAGGAACGCCAAAGCCGCGTCCTGAGCCTGAATCAAGGCGATCGCCTCGTCCGGTGCGTAGCGGCCGGTCACGAACACACGGCCCGTGTCGATCAGGCTTCGATCGTCGATTGTCGTGCCCGGCACGGCGAAGGTCAGGTCCAGCCCGCGGTCCCGGGCATCCCGGGCGCAGGCGAGCAGGACATGGAAGCCTTTGTGCAACCCGATTGCTCCCGCGACGCAGATCCGCGCGATGCCACTCCATGCCGGGATCGGCAGGGGATCGGCAAGGGTGTCATCTTCCTCGTGCGGAACGACCGCGACAGGCAACCCGGGAAAATGCCGCCCCATGCGCTCGCCCGCGTCCCGCGATGGCGCGATGACCCGGCGCGCGGCCCGCAGAACGCCCGCCGACCGTTCCACCAACGCGTGGACGGAAATATCCTCATGCAGATAGCCGCCGGTTTCCGCGACGCAGGTCTCGCAATCCGCCAGCCGGGGTTCGCCGCAATAGCGATCGCCGCGGCCGACGAGTGCGATGCGCGGGCAAAACCAGGCAAAGTCGTGAACATGGGTATCGTATGGGACGCCCAGGCCGGGGATAATCTCAAACAGGGATGCGTCATGGTTCAGGAAATGATGCAGTTCGGCCGCGACGGGCCTCGTTCCGCGCAGAAAGCGCGCCAGAGCGGGTTTTTCGCGCGGCAGTTCGAATTTCAGATTCGGAAATCGCCGCCGCGTGCCGTCGCTGGCAACGACGTTGGCGGCCTCGCCTGGAATACGCAGGGGACGCAAAACGACGGCGCGGAGGCCGTTGGCCTCATGCGCGGCCGCGGCGGCTTCGACCTGTCGTTCCACACCTCCCCCATCGTCGTGCGTTACCAGAATGATCGACCGGCGCGTCGTGTCCCGCCATCGCGCCTCGTCCAGTCGCCGCCGCGCAGGGGCGAGTGGGTCAGTCCCGCGAAATGCCGCCAGCCGAGCCTCGATCATCGGATGGAGGCGGTTCAATATGGCGCCGTTCCGATCGGCCAGGTGGTCCCAGGCGGCGCCCCCCGCCATTCGGCGCTTGTGGCCAGCGAACAGGCCAGGCAGCGCGATATGGCGCCACCCCGCTTCAACTGCCCTCGCGCCGAATTCCACCAGGGCTTCCGCCCCCTGGGCGAACGGAACGGACAGGAACGGCCCGATCCGAGCCAAACAATCGCCGCGAACGTACACGCAGGGGCCCAGGGGGACCGGGATTTCGACCGGTGTCAGACCGTTCGCCCGTCGCGCGAAACGGTCCAATCGCGTCACCAACGCCGTCTCAGCGATCTCCGGGTCTTCGCCGAACCAACTGAGTTCGGAGCCTTCCGACGTTGGATAAGCCGCGATCCCACGATTCGAAAACGGCGTCGCAGTGCCGATATCCGGTTCAGCGTAGGCTGCCTCGCGCAGACGTTCCAGCCAGTTCGGCGGAAGGATCGTGCCGTCCTCCAGCAGCACCAGATCGTGACCGGGAAAGGCCGGCATGTGTGGGCCAATCCCGGTGCGCGAGGCCGTTCCCGTCTTCGCACCCACCCCGCGGGCGCGATCCATGAAGACGACCGGCACGCCTTCTGGGATCATCGCGGTGATACCGCCGTCAGTGCGCCCGGCAATGATCACCGCCACCGGTCGTCGCGACGGGATCCCGGCGGGAGGGTTCCCACGCCGCCGGCGAACCGGGCGAAGATTGGCCATGTCTCGGGGAACCGGACTCCCTGAAAGATCCTCGCTATCCCGGCCGCGCACATGGACCTGGGCCATCCCGCCGGGAATGGCCGCCCAGGGAAGCGAGAAGGCGCGCGGACGCGCGAGTGGTGGGAGGCCTCGAATGCCCTCCGCCAACGTTACGGCCGCGATGGACACGCGATGGCGCCCGGTTTCCACCCGCAAGATTGGATCGGTATCCGGGTCACCGGGATGCCAGGCCCACCCGCGCAAGCCCCCTTCCCAGGTTTCGACGAACCCTTCGATCCGAGCGATTGCCTGGACCCGGATGGGACTTCCCGTCAGATGAGCGCCGCCGGCGGTCACGTCGATCCGTCGCGCGAGCGGCCACCCCGGCGGTAAAACCCCATCCATCACCGGAACATCGTCGATCTGAATGCGGATTTGCCTGGTATCGTGTGCGTGGACAATCAGCGTGCCGCCGCCCGAGATCCCGCACCACCCCGGCGTCATCGCCACGCGATCGGCCAGCGCCGCCAGGTCTGGATGCGGCGCATGGCGGCTCAACGCGTGAGCCAGTGCCGCGCGCGCGGCCGAAACATCTCCCATCAGGAATTGCGCCGTGGCGAGGCCCAGCGATGCCTCCCGCACATCGAATTCCGTCAATACCTGGACGAAAAGAGCGGCCGCCCGCGGATTGTCATGACCCACCATCGCCGAAGCGAGCGACAGCACGATGGTACCATCGCCGGGCGCCATCCGGTGCGCGCGTTCCAGCCAACGTATCGCTTCGGTCCGGTGGCCCAGACCCAGAGCGGCCTGACCTCGGAGGAAGGCATCCTGAACCAGATCGGCTTGCCGCGCCTGTTCAGCCGTTTCGGCGGTGGTTGCCACGGTGGCGGGCGGGAAGTTGGGGATCAGACCTCCTCGGCGACCGCCCCGTGCGTCGCGGGCGGCAAGCTCGCGAGGTCGGATTTGGCGTCCTGTAAACCTTGCGCGGCCGCCCGTTCCAGCCAGAGCCGTGCCTCCGTGAGATTTTGCTCGCCCGCCACGCCGCGGAGCAGAAAGCGGCCCAGCATCATCTGTGCGTAAGGATGGCCGCGCTCAGCGCCGGATCGGTACCATGTCTGGGCCGCGGCACGGTCGGTTGGCACGTCGTGCCCTCCGCCCAGCATCGCGCCGGTGGCGAACATCGCGCCGACATGGCCGGCCTTGGCGGCCTTGGTGAACAGAATAAACGCGGCCGGATGGTCCTTGGGACCGCCCGTGCCATTCAGCATCATGTCGGCCAGCATGACCTGCGCTTCGATCATGCCAACCTCGGCGGCACGAGCAATCCAGGCGCGGCCTTCTTCAGCGTTCTTATCCACGCCGCGGCCTTCGACCAGCATGCGGCCGTACCAATATTGGGCGTTGACCACACCGTCGGCAGCCCGGCGCAGCCATTCCGCTGCCTTCCTGTCGTCGCGTTCGATCCCAACGCCTTCCGCCAAACAGACGCCGAAATTGAAGGCGGCGATCAGATCACCCGACATCGCGGCCTGTTCGAACCATTCGCGGGTCAGGACCGAATCCTGCTGATCGCCGTGCCCCTTCAGCAAGAGATTGCCAAGATCGGCGTGCGACGTCGTATCCCCCGCCTCTGCTGCGATCCGGAACAGCCGGGCCGCCTCATCCTGGTCGCGCGGCACGCCGGATCCGGTCAGATGCAACATGGCCAGCGCGCGCGCCGCGCCCTTGTGCTTTCCATCGACGGAGCGGCGGAACCACATCGCCGCTTCCGCGTAATTCGGCGGCAAGGCACCACCTTTGGCATAGAGATCGCCAACCAAGGCCGCCGCTTCGGGATCGCCCGCGAGCGCGGCGCGGCGGAGCCAGGACTCTCCCTCGGTCGCATTTTTCTGGACGCCGATGCCGCGAAGCAAAGCAAAGCCCCATTTCGCTTGCGCCGAAACGTGACCTTTCTCGGCGGATTGCTGAAAATACCGCCCCGCGGCGGCTTGGTCCTGGGCCACGCCAACGCCGCGGTCGTGCATCATTCCATACAAGAACAGCGCCGTGGCGAGACCCTTTTCGGCCGCCGCCCGCAAATGGACGACAAGCCGTTCCTGGACCTCAGGGTCTTTCGCATCGCGCGCCAGAGCGAGGGCATGACCGAGTTGGCCCTGTGGGCATCCCACATCGGCCGAGCGTTTATACCACAGATCGGATTGCGCCTGATCGCGCAGCTTCTCCGGTCCCGACCCAAGAATGAAGCCAAGGACCGCCTGAGCTTCCGCCGACCCCCCCTCGGCGGCACGCCGCGCCCAGAGCATGGCGGTTTCGAAGTCCGGGCCGGCCGCGTTCTGGCCGCCGAACAACATTCCCGTCCCGGTTTGCTCAGGCCCCATTCCGTTCAGGCAAAGGGTCGCAAGTAACGCCTGCGCTTCGACGTAACCGCGCGTGGCCGCCTTTTCGAGCCACCTGACCCCATTTCCCCGGCTGGGTGGAACCCCGGCGCCTTCCAGATAGCAGCGGCCGATCCGGTATTCGGCCTCGGGGATCCCCTTCCGCGCGGCGCGGGCCAACAGCGGGAACGCCGCCCGGCGATCGCCTTTGTCCGAGAGTTTCACCGCCCGCCGCAGGGCGGCCGTGGCCGAAAACGGCGCGAGCATACTGTCCAGCAGCCTCATTCGCCGCTCGTGGCCCACTGCGACACCCGCGTCCGGTCGCGGCGCGGATTGAGCCGGCCAATTGGCGCGATCCAACTGGTGCCAGAGGGCCCCGGCACGTTCGGCAGGACGGCGATGCTCGGCGGCACGATCACGGTTCCCGCATACCCTCCTGCAACAACGGCATGGCCCGCCCAAGGAAATAGGCCAGGACGGTCCGTTTCCCGACCATGACGTCGGCGGTCACAGGCATGCCCGGGCTGAGGCGGAAGCCCGCGGGTGTGTCGTGCAGGTCGATCCGGTCGAGTGTGACCCGCGCGCGGTACCAAACACCACTCCCTGCCGTCCCCGGCAACGGTACCGCGCCTGTTGGGTTCCGTTGTTCGTCCTGCGCGGTGAAACTATCGGCGCTCACGATCCGCACGACACCGTGCGCCATGCCGTACTGGGTGTAGGGGAAGGTGTCGAACTTGAGCGCCACCGCGTCGCCAACATGAACATAACCGTCCTCGCTGCCGGGAATGTTCACCTCGACTTCAAGCGGCGCATTGGACGGTACGAGCGAGATGAACTGCTGTCCCGCGTTCAGCACCGACCCAATGGAAACCCGGCTGATGGTCAGCACGGTCGCGTCCCGCTCGGCCCGCAGCTCCACCAATTGCCGGCGTAATTGCGCCTTGTTGAACGCCTCTCGCGAGTCCGAGAGTTTCGCGGTCGCCTCAGCCAGCTTCTGGGCCGCATCGGCATGCCAGCCTTGGATATAGCCGTTTCGCTCCGCCATCAAAGCGCCGAGGTCGCGCTGCGCGCCGTAGCCGACCTGTTCGACCGAATCAAGATTCCGCTGCATTTCCGCGCGGGTATCCATCGCCGACAGCGTGTTGATCTTGCTGCCGACCCCAAGCCGGTCCAGCTCCATCCGCATCTTTTCCAGATTTGTGGCGACATTCAGCCGGTCCCGGTAACCCACGACATCCGATCGCGACCGCGCCACCTGGGCTGAGAGGCTTTCCGCCTTCTGCCGGTAACCCTCCAGCTTAAAATTATATTCCGCCTGACGCTGGGCGTAGATCGCCGCCTCCAGCGCCAGATGCGGATCGGACCCGCTGTACGCGAACGGCCGGTTTTCCATTTCCGCCTGCAGCCGCGCTGTCTGCGAGGAATAAGCGGCGACCTGGCTTTTCAGGGCCTCGAGATCGGCCGCCGCGAATGTCGGGTCCAACCTGGCCAGGATCTGACCCGCCCGCACGGTTTCGCCTTCACGAACCTCAATCGAGCGGACGATCGCGGTTTCGAGCGGCTGAACGACCATCGTCGGCGACTTCGCGATCACCCTGCCTTGCGCCGTGACGACCTTGTCGACCTTGATCACGCCCATGGCGATGAAACAGGCAATCACCATGGTACTGACGGTCGTGGCGATGCCACGTGCGATGCGCGGCATGGGGGTGTTCACAATCGCCGTGGAGGGCGACTGATACTCCAGGATCACTGGCAGGGCCAGATCGCGACGGTCCGCGAGGGCCGTCCCGATCGGCGTGCTAATTGCCGTGGACGAGGTTTGGGGCGAGCGCGGCATGACGGGGACCTTGTTTATCCAAATGACGATTCTGTTGCGCCCAGAGCTGGCGATAGACCGTACATCGCTCCAGTAGCTTTTCGTGCGGGGCGATATCCATCACCATGCCCTTATCCAGCACCATGATTTGATCGCATTCGACCAGCGACGACAGCCGGTGCGACACCACGACCATGGTCCGGCCCCGCGCGATGCGGAGCAGGTTGGCGTTGACCAGCGCCTCGCTTTCCGGGTCGAGCGCGCTGGTCGCCTCGTCCAGGATCACGATTCGCGGATCGGTGATCAGAGCGCGCGCGATGGCGAGGCGCTGCTTCTGACCGCCGGACAGGTTCGGCGAACCTTCTTCGATGTGGGTTTCATAGCCGTTGGGCATACGTTCGATGAATTCTTCCGCGCCGGCCAAACGCGCGGCCCGGATCGCGTCTTCCAATGTCAATCCGGGACGGCCCGCCAGGATGTTGTCGCGGATCGAGCCGCGGAACAGAAAGTTATCCTGCAGCACGACGCCGAAGCTCGACCGGAGATGGCGTAAGTTGATTTCCCGGAGGTCGGCGTTATCGATCCTCACGAACCCGGTGTATTCCCGGTTGATGCCCTGTAGCAGCCGCGTAACCGTCGATTTGCCTGATCCCGACCGGCCCACCAGGCCAAGCATTGTCCCGGCGGGGATCGCGAACGACACCTTTTCCAGCGCCGGGGTCTTGGTGCCCGCGTATGTAAAGGTGACATCCTCAAAGGTAATCGCGCCGGCGAATTTCGGCCGCAGCCCACCGGACGCCGCATCGACTTCCAAAGGCCGATTCAGGACGTCGGCGGCTTGCGCCATGGCGCCCGCCACCTCTTCCCAATCCTCGATCAGCCGGGCCAGCCCCACCAACGGCTGACTGACCCGCTGTGACAGCATCATGAAGGCGAACAGGCTCCCGACCTGGAAACCGGTTTCATCGACCAGCGCCAAATAGGCGCCCACCAGGATGACCCCCATCCACATGAATCGCTCGATCGGGGTGACCAAGGTCTGCGGCCAGTTGCCAAGCTTGCCAAACGCCAGCCGCCACTTCCCGGCCTCGGCCACGCGCTCGTCCCAAAGCGCCTTACGCTGCGGTTCCAGCGCCAGGGACTTAACCGTCTTGATCCCGAAAACCGTCTCACCCAATGCCGACTGCTTGTCGGTCTCCGCCTGGATCACCCGGCCGAACACAACTCGCATCGGGCGCAGGTAAGCCAGAATGATCAACATCACGGCGGTGGAACACACCAGCACGATCCAGGCGAGGGTCGCGTTGAGCAAGAACAGGACCGGCAGCAGCACCGCCAGCGTGATCATGTCCAGCAGGGTCGTCAGTAGCTTGCCTGTGATGAAGCCACGCACCTGGTGAATCTGGCTGACCTTATACATGGTCTCACCGGCGGGGTGACGTTCGAAGTAATCCAGCGGCAGGCGGACGAGACGGGCAAAGATGTGCAGGTTGAGCTTGGCGTCGGTCCGGACACCGACCACCGCGATGATCAGACGGCGCGCGAAGCCCAGAAGCGTTTCGTACGCGACCATGATCCCCAGGATCGTACTGATCAGGAACAGCGTCGCGAAGCTGTGATGGGTAATCACTTTGTCGACAACCGACATGACCAGCAGCGGCGGCACGATGGTCAGGAAGCTGAGCGCGAACGACGCGAGGAAAAGATCGCCAAGGGCCTTCTTCTCCTTCATCATCATTTCGAACAGCCAGCCGACCGTGAACGGCGGATCGGCTTCCCGCCCGCCGCGTTCGCTTCGCAGCAGGATGGTCTCGCCGCTCCAGACCTCGGCGAGGCGCATCTCGTCGACCATGATCGCGGGTTCGGCTTCCGGTGCCCGCGGGTCTTTCAGGCCGACGATCTTGGATTCAGCGTTGGCGCCGGTCAGCAGACCGGCGGTGCCGTCGTTGAACAGCAGCACCACGGGCCCGGTGCCGCCAAGATGCATCAAATGCCGCCATCTCAGACGGAGGGCCCGGCACCACATGCCGGAGTTCTTCGCCCAATCGGATAACGCCGAGGCCCCGGGCGTCGTTTCGCCAGGCGCGTTGCGGAATTCGTGCGGGTCGAGTTCCAGCCCAAAGTATCTGGCCGCCATCATCATCGCCATCAGACGCGGATGCAGGGGCGCGCCGCGTGGCCCGCCCTCCAGCCCGTCCGCCTCACGGGACATGCCAGCCTCGGCGGCATCCGGGACCGGAGCGGGAGCCTGGCGTCCTAACCACGATGGGCCAGGCGTGTGTCCGTCAGCAATATCCACGAGCGAACCCTTTAAGAGACCAAACCTCAGGCGGGAGGCGGAATATCGATCCGAAAGCGATGACAGGACCCAACGCAATCCCCTGTTTCAGGGATCATGAATGCCATGATCCCCGCGCTCGCTCCCCCCGAGAGCATGCCAGCCCAAACGTGTCATCTTAGCCACGTAAGTATGGCGGCGTCGGGTCACGCTTCACGGAGGTGACCGACCCGTCGTTCCTCTCGCCCTCTATGCCACTCCGCGACCAAATAAATCAACGAATCGTTGGTTTCCGGAGAATGTTCGCGGCGTACGGCTTCCCTGGCGGCCGGGAAGGCGGCACCATGATGGCAAATAGTCCCCGTCGCCGGGCGGGGCCAGCCGCGATGAGAGGCCATATTGCCATCGATCAATGACACCGTGCGGGCCTTCATGCCCGGCCCCCCTTGCGAACGGGAGGCTTTCGGGCCGGGCTCGCTGTCCGGCCTCAGCTTCGCGGTCAAGGATCTGTTCGACATCGCCGGTCACGTCACCGGCTTCGGCAATCCAGACTGGGCGCGGACCCACCCCGTGGCCGCCGGAACGGCGCCGCCCATAACCGCGCTATTGGAGGCCGGGGCACGGCTGGCCGGGAAGACCAAGACGGTCGAGTTGGCCTACGGTCTGACCGGTGAAAACATTTGGTATGGAACCCCGCTCAACCCGGCCGCGCCGGACCGCTTTCCCGGCGGATCGAGTTGCGGATCGGCTGCCGCGACCGCCGCCGGCCTGGTCGATTTCGCGCTGGGTTCCGACACTGGCGGCTCCATCCGTATTCCCGCGAGCTATTGCGGGTTGTTCGGAATACGCCCGACCCACGGCGCCATCTCGCTCGCCGGAGCCTGCCCGCTGGCGCCAGGCTTCGACACCCTGGGTTGGTTCGCACGCGAAGCCACGCTGCTGGCAAGCGTTGGCGAGGTCTTGCTTCCGGCCGGCGGCCCCTTGGGCGGGCCGCTTTTGCTGGTAACCGAGGCCTGGGAAAACGCCCAGCCCGGCGTCGTCGACGCCCTTGGGCCGGCTTTGCGCGCGTTGGAGACAATTTTCGGGCCCGCGATCGGAATACGTCTGGTTCCCGAGGGCCTCGACACACTATTCGCCCATTTCCGCGCCGTTCAGGCGGAAGAAGCCTGGGCAGCCCTCGGTTCCTGGGTCGAGCAACACGCGCCTGCGTTCGGGCCCGGGGTCGGCGAGCGCTTCGCGGCGGCGAAAGCCCTGAATCCCGCGCTGCCGGCCGCCGGCCGCGCCTTCCGTCGAGACTTTCGCGCCAGAATTGGGGGGTTGCTCGCGGGCGGCGCGACCATGGTCTATCCGACCAGCCCGGGACCAGCGCCGTTGTTGACGGCGAGCCTTGAGGATCAGGACGTGGTGCGCCAGACCACGATGGGCGTTACCGCGATCGCCGGGTTGTGTGGCCTGCCCGAGGTGACACTGCCCGCCGCCTCGGTCGACGGCGCCCCGATTGGCCTGTCCCTGGTTTCCGGGCGGGGCCGCGACCGCGCGCTGCTCGCCCGGGTCGTTGAGGCCGCCCGGGTGGCTGGCCTGCCATCCGTGACTGACAGGACTTCGCCATGATCATTCGCGACGCGACCGAGGCCGATTTGCCGGACATCCAGTCCATCTACGCCCATCACGTCCTCACCGGCACCGGCACGTTCGAGGAAGAGCCGCCCTCGGTCGAGGACATGATGTCGCGGTACCGCCGGATCGTCGATCACGGCTGGCGCTGGCTGGTCGCGGCGGATGAGTCCGGGATATTGGGTTATGCTTATTACTCCCAGTTCCGGGAGCGGTCGGCGTACCGGTATTGCGTGGAAAACAGCGTCTATGTGCGGGAGAATGTGCGCGGTCAGGGTGTCGGCAAGGCGCTGGTCCAGGAATTGATCGATATTTGCACGGCAGGCGGGATGCGCCAGATGATCGCGGTCATTGGCGATTCCGAAAATGTCGGCTCGATCGGAGTGCATGCGAGCCTCGGGTTCCAAAAAGTGGGGACGCTTCGCTCGACCGGGATCAAGTTCGGGCGATGGCTGGACTCGGTTTATATGCAGCGGGCACTCGGGCGCGGCGACATCGATATTCCCGCGTGATGGAGGCGCGGAAGCGGGGAACCGCGGCCCCTCGCCACACTTCCGCTGTCCAACCGCCGATAAACTTCGCCCAGAAGGCCGCCTGTGCTACGGGTGATGCTCCACAGCCGCACCAGCCAGACATGTCCGCCCCCCTTGTCCCGCCCGAACTTCTCGAGCCCGTCGTGGCGTATTTCCAGCCGCGTCGCGTGGTCCTGTTCGGCTCCGTCGCACGCGGGGAGGCGGGACCCGATAGCGATATCGACCTGCTGGTGATTCTGGATGACGACGCCCCACCCGAAAAAGTCACGATAAAAGCTGGGCGCGAGTCCCGGCGAACTTACCGTGAACCTGCCGACGTGATCCCGGTGCGGGAGCATACCTACCAAACCCGATCGCATATTCCGGGGACATTGTCGCAGGCTGCTGCCCTGGACGGCATCGTCGTTTATGAGCGAACCTGACTCTCACACGCACTGGCGGGTGGTCGAGGAGTGGCTCGAATTTGCCCGGGACGACCTCCGCGTGATGCGGGCTTGTTGCGAACCTGAACCACCAGTGTACCGGATGGCCGCGTACCTTTGTCAGCAAGCAGCGGAGAAAGTGTTGAAAGGCTTTCACGTCAAGGCGAACGTCCGGGTTCGGAAGACTCATGACCTTGTTGCGCTGGCGGATGTGGTCATCGCGCATTTTCCCGATATCGCGCATTTGGCCACCCAGACAGAGAGCTGGACGGACTGGAACGTGGCCTACCGCTATCCCGGTGAATCGGACCGGCCGCCCGATCCATCCAGGAGCGAGCTTGAAGCCGCCGCCACGTGCATCGAACAATTGGCGGCGGTGTTGTGGGACCTGGCGCCCCCCGGATATGGCCGGCCGTGAACTCGATCGCCGCCGCGCCTGACACCAGCCAGCAAACCAACAACGTCCTTCCATCTCGCCAAGGCATTTCAGGCTCTGGGTGTTGGTTGGTTTCATCGTGGCCTCTCACCCATAATGCCAAAGGGCGGTGCTGATGGATTGGCGCGACCGTCGTCTCTGGATGATGGCCGCCTACGGCTTCGTCGCGGGTCTGCCCCTGCCGTTGTCGACCTTCACCCTGCGCTACTGGCTGTCCGAGAGTGGCACCGCCCTGGCCGTAATCGGCCTGACCGCGAATATCGGGCTCGCGTATTCGTTGAAGTTCCTCTGGTCGCCGGTGTTCGACCAGGTGCCACCGCCAGGCCCGATGCGACACCTGGGACGGCGGCGCGGGTGGCTGATGGCGATCCAACCAGCGCTGGCGCTCGCGGCCGGCGGGCTGGCGCTGACCAATCCCGCCACCGCGCCGATGACGGCCATCGCGGCCGCGGCTTTGGTCGCGTTCCTGTCCGCCAGTCAGGACATCGCGATCGACGCCTGGCGCATCGAGACGTTCGCCCAGCGCATGCAAGGATCGGCCCTGGCCGCCTATGTCTGGGGTTACCGGTTCGCGATGCTCGCGGCGACGACCGGGGTGATCTGGGCCTCGGGCTTCGTGGGCTGGCATGCCGCTCTGCTGGGGATCGCGTGCCTGCTGCTGCTTGGCCCGATCGTCACGCTGTTGGCCCCGGAGCCAGTGGCAAGTGGCGCCCCCATTGTTCAAGGCCTGACCCTGGCGCGACGGGCCCGGCACGCGGTCATCAACCCGCTGGTCGACTTCCTGACCCGGCCGGGCGCGATCATGATCTTGATCTTCGTCGCCTTGTTCAAACTCGGCGAGGCGATGGCCGGGATCATGACCGCGCCGTTTTACCGGAGCCTCAGCTTCACCCGCGAAGCCATCGCGGGTGCCGGGCCGTTTTCCCTGGTGGCGACCCTGACCGGAATCACGTTCGGCGGCTGGCTGGTCGCGCGGATCGGCGTCGGGCGAGCCCTGCTGTGGACCGGCTCGGCCCAAACCGTCGCCATGATCATGTACGAGGTGCTGGCGCACGCCCCCGGGCAACTTCCCATCCTGTATCTGACCGTCGCGATCGAGGCGTTCGCCCAGGGCATGGCCGACGCGGCGTTCCTGACCTACCTGTCGGGGCTTTGCTCACGGGAATTCACCGCGACACATTACGCGCTGCTGTCGTCGGTTCCAGCCCTGGCGATCCATACGATCGGCGGATTTTCGGGCATCATCGCGGCCGCCGTCGGGTGGGTCGCATTTTATGCGATCTGCACCATCGCCGCGTTGCCCGCGATGGGGTTGATGGTGGTGCTGTTGAAGAGGTACCCGCCAGACGAGCGGGCCCCGGATCCGAGGGCCCGCGATCCCTGAGTCACGCTGGTTCGATCGGCATCCGGGCAATGCCACCCCAGGCGATCGGCGCGCCCGCTTTTTCCGCGGCGGCGGCCGGCGCCAGAGAGGTATCCCAATCGGCCGCGATGAAGCGGCGGCCGTTCACTTCGGCGGCTTCATCCGACAGCAGCCAAAGCAGTGGCGGCGCCATGATCTCGGGTTGCAGCATTTTCGCCGGATCGCCCGCCTGCCCAACCAGCGGCGTGTTCGTGACGCCGCCCGGCACCAGGACGTTGGACGTCACGCCCGTGCCCGCGAGGTCGGCCGACAAGCCCGCCATCGCCGCCTCAGCCGCTGCCTTGGAGGAGCCGTAGAGCAGGTAGCCTTGCCGCACCATCGTGCCGAGACTGGTGGTGACCGTGATGATCCGGCCCCGTCCCGCCGCCAGCATATGGGGCAGCACCGCGCGCGCCATGTTGATCGGCGCGGCGCCATTGATCGCCATGAACCGCGCCCATTGCTCCGGGGTTGTTTCCCAGAACCGGATCGGCTGCTGCCGCGCGTTCTCGCGCAATGACGCCTGCCCGATACCGGCGTTGTTCACCAGCGCGTCGATGCGGCCGAACTTGATCAGGGCCGAGCCCGCGACATGCGCGAACGAGTCTGGCTGCGTCAGATCGACGGCGACCGTGTTCACTTTCCCGGGGAGGTTCGCGGCCCGCTTGGCCAGCTCCGCCAGCGCGGCGCCATTGCGGTCGACCGCGGTGACGTCGTCGCCGGCGGTGAGCAGCGCGATGGTCATCACGAGGCCCATGCCGCTCGCGGCACCGGTCACGATGACGGATTTGTTGGTCGCTGCCATTTCTGATTCCTTCACATTGACGTGCCGGCACATTGACGTGCCCGACCGTGTCCGGTCCCGGGGGCGATGTCCAGAGCCAGAAGAGGCTGCTCTATCGAATTTTGGTGCGTACTTGGAATGAAAGGATTTTGTGCGTCGATTCCGCGGGCTTCCTGAAATTCTGGTTCGGGAGATAGGACGGGATACCGATAAGGGACACAGTCAGATTACCCTCCCGATCGACCGTCAGGACCGTGTAGCTGAACGTGTCCGGCGACAGAAAATCGACCGGCTGACGTTTCGTATTGGCCTCGGGATCGAACTCCCGCCAAACATTCGCCAAACCGGGAAGTCCGGCCAGACCGTCGGCCGGTTGCCCCAGGGCCGCCTGTGAGGCCGTGCGAACAGTGGCCGCGGCCAGGATCGTTTCCATGTCGTGTTTCAGGAAAGTGTCCGGTCCGCCCGCGCCTATGGGACCGGTCACGATATGAATTGCCCCGGGCACCAGCGCTTTGGTTCCATCCCCGGTCTCATATTGCAGCCGGTTGAACCGGGTCGTGTGATCGTCGGTGGCGAGGAACACCACATGATCGATCGCATTGTCCGCGATGAATTTCAGCAACGCATTCCGCTCAGCGCGATAACCGCCGTACCAGGACTTTTGATCTTGCGAGACCACGTCTTTGACCTCGCCCACCATATCCATCGGTGTCGAAATTCCAACGAACTTCCAGGTGACCCCCGCGCGTTGGGCTTGCAGCAGCGTTGTCTTCAGCCAAGCGAACTGTGTCGCGCCCAACATGGTCCGGGCCGGGTTCGCGCCACGCGGATCGGCGGCCGGCAGTTCGCCGCCGGTCGCCGTGCCGAGCCGCGCGTCCCGGTAGGACCGATCGTCGATCTGAATGTAGGCCGTATGCTTCCCCCAACGTTGCGCAAAGTAATTCCTCGCGGTCCCATGCAGTCGCGGATCGCCCGGCGCGTTAACCCGCGGCCCAGAGATACTCAGGCCCGAAGCCGGAGTGCCCATGATATCGATCCGGGTGGGATGGTAATTGAAGAACGATTTCTCAAGGGTCAGAAACGCGAGCGTCTGATTGTGGAACGTTCCCGTATTATTGACGTCGAATGCCAGGGTCGCCGCTGGATTCCGCCCGGTCAACAACGCCTGAGGCGCGCCGCCCGACTGCAACGAGGCGTTGCCCAGTTCATGATTGTCGAGCAACGTATAATGTCCCGTCGCCGCGAACAGGGGACGCAAACTGGCTTGACCGTCCGAGGCTATCGCACCGGTTTCCGAAACGCCCAGGATGTTCTGGCGATATTTGAGGTTATAGGCGATCAGAGCGCGTCGCGCGTCTTCAGCGTTGCTGGTGGGCGTCAGGTCGGGCACTTTGGGCGAAACAGTGGCCGGCCGGCCACTTGCCGTCTCGTACATCGTGTCGCCGTTGAAGATGAAGAAGTCCAGATTGTGCCGCCCGATATCGGCGATGGCTGGATAGGGCCGGAAACGCCCATCGGCATCCCCGCTGAACGCGAAGGTTATCGAAGTGGCCTGGTTTGGCCGCGGCGCTGTCGTGAAGCGTCCCACATCGCTTTTGGTATCGGCGACAAACCGGTAAAAATACCGGAACCCGCTTCTGAGACCGGAAGGGTTCAGTTTCAACGTGAAATCGTTGTCCGCGATGGTCGACCCACCCGCCGACCAAACAATATGCCGAAAATCCGGATCCGTCGCGATTTGCGCCGTGACATCGGCCGGGCGGCCGTCATCCGTGGCGCGGGTCCATAGAATCACGTCGGTCGCCGTCATATCGCCCGCCGCGATGGCGTCGAAGGACACGACGGCGTACGCCGCGCCCCCCGGCAATCCAAGCAACCACGCCGCGAGTAGCGCGCGGAGAAGTCTCACCACGCTTCCTTACCCTGGACGGGCCGTGCCACCGCGGCCCGCGCCTTTTGTTCGGCCTCATGCTTATCGAACATCGCCCGCGCCGCGCTGGTGCGCTTTTCAGTCAAAAGATCGCGATTTTCGGTACACCAGTCAAAGGAGTCGATCCTGGGCCTGTTGTCGCCCGAGAAATGCGGCATCACATAGCGTTGATAAAGTTCATACGACCGCTTGGTCTGCTCGAAATCGGCCCAGTTGTGGACCTGTTGCAAGAAAGCACCGAAATCGCCTTGCTTGTCGTACAGGCGCTGGATCATGGCGATCGCGTCGTCCGGGGTGCCGATGACGCCATAGTTGTTTTCCACGAACCATTCCGCGGCATCCTTGCCCGGCGGCACGTTGAAACGCGGCTGATTGTTGTTCAGATAACCGAGATAGTTGTCGAACCCATATTTCACATTCTCCTTCGCCTGCGCGCGGGTTTCCGCGATGTGCATCGGACCCACCAAACGTAAGCCGGCCGGATTCATCTTCAGCCCCTGTTCCGCCGCCATGTCGTTGGCGATCTTCCAGTTCGCCCCCAACGCGTCGTAGCCGAACGGGTTGGTCGCTGCGACGCAGATCATGCTCAGCCCGTATTTCCCCGCCAGACGCCCACCCGAGGGCGTGACGGCGCTGACCACCGCGACCTCCGGATACGGCTTCGTGTACGGCAGGATATGCGCGCGGGCGTTGACGTAATTATACCAATCCGTTTTCTCGGTGACGTATTCGCCCTTGAAGAAACGCAGGATCACATCCAGTGCCTCGGCCATCCGGTCGCGCTGCGTGTTCGGGTCGATCCCCAGCATCAACGCGTCCGATGCCAGCAGGCCGGGACCCGCGCCGAACATGATCCGGCCGCGCGTGTGATGGTCCAACTGGATGATCCGGTTCGCGGTCATCAGCGGATTATGATACGGTAACGATATCACGCCGGTACCGAATTTAATCCATCTCGTCCGCTCGGCCGCGACCGCGATGAACAGTTCGGGGGAGCTGATGAGTTCCCAGCCGGCGGAATGATGCTCGCCAATCCAGGCTTCGTGGAACCCCAGCCGGTCGAGCCACTGCATCAATTCCAGATCGCGTTCGATACAGGCGGCGGGATTTTCGTTCAAGGGATGAAAGGGCGGCAAGAAGGCGCCGTGACGAAGCGGGATACCGGGCATGGGTCGTTTCCTTCTGGGGGACATCGCGTTGGGAGGATGTTAACAGGGATCGCTCTCTCTCGTCATGGCCCTGTCCCTGCGGAGGCGGGGGCCGGGCCACGACGCGAAAATCCGGGCATGACGAAAAAGGAAATCATGAGCCAACCGACTGACCGCCTGGACCGCCGTGTCTGGATTATCGCCGCCGCGTGCTCCTGCGGGCCGCTGATGTCCGGTCTCGATTCCACCATGGTCAATGTCTCGTTGGACACTCTGAGTTCGGTGTTTGGTGCTCCCCTGGGCACGACCCAATGGGTAACCAGCGGCTATTTGCTCGCGCTGGCCCTGGCGTTGCCGCTCAGCGGGTGGCTGGTGGACCGGGTCGGCGCGCGGCGGATTTTTCTGGGTTGTTTCGCCGGGTTCATCCTGTGTTCGGTCCTGAGCGGGTTCGCGACTTCCATCCAACTCCTGATCCTGTGCCGGGTGCTGCAAGGCATCGCCGGCGGGCTGCTCGCGCCGATGATGCAAATGATGATGGCGCGCCACGCCGGACGCCACATGGCCAGGGTCATCGGGGTTGCCGCCATGCCCGTCATGATCGGTCAAATGTTCGGTCCCAGCCTGGGCGGCCTCATTCTGGGCCACCTCGGCTGGCGCTGGATCTTTTTCGTGAACGTTCCGGTCGGATTGCTGGCGATCGGTTTCGCCTGGTTCGCCTTGCCGCGCGACGAAATCACCAGTTCGCGCCGCCTGGACCTGTTGGGATTCGCGATGATCTCCCCGGGCCTCGCGTTGCTGCTGGAAGGGCTGGTGTCGCTCGCGCACGGCGATGCGACGGCGCCGTTCAGTCTCGTGGCCAGTATCGCGCTGCTGTACGGATTCGCGAGGCACGCGCTGCGTCGTCCGGCTACCGCGCTGATCGATCTCCGATTGTTTCGAGCGCCAATTTTTCGCGCCGCCGCGAGCACGCAGTTTCTGTCCAATGCCATCAATTTTGGCGGCCAATTGCTGTTGCCGCTTTGGTTCCTGCAAGTCCGGCAAGAGTCCCCCACGACAACCGGGCTGATGCTGGCGCCCCTTGGCCTTGGGATTTTCTTCGCGTTGCCGATCATGGGCCGTCTCAGCGAGCGATTCGGCCCGCGGGCGATCTCCGGCGCCGGCGCGGCGCTGTCGTTAATCGGCACATTACCCTTCGCCTTCGCCAGTGCCGAAACCCCTTATTTCATCCTGGGCCTCGCGCTGTTCGTACGTGGTTTCGGAGGTGGTTCGATCACCATCCCCTCAGCCGCCGCCGCATATTCGTCGGTGCCCAGGGAATCGCTGGGTCACGCGACAACATCCATCAATATCTGTCAGCGCTTCGGGGGCCCGACCGGGTCAGCCGGTCTGGCGATCTTCCTGCAATTCGCGCTCACCTATGCCGCGACAACGACGGCGGCCTATCACTGGGCATTCTGGGCGCTCGCGGCGACCGCGGCGGCGGGATTGCTGGCCGCATCCCGCCTGCCCGGCCGTACGGCGCGGTGAGCGATTCGCCCTGAACCGAAACGATCGGGCGGTGAGAACCGGCGGCCGTCCATTCGCGCGGGGCATCCACCTCGACGGACGCCGCGTTTCGGGGGTAAGCTGGCGCCAAATCAGTAGCAGGAGCGCCAGGCGATGAGTGGAGAAAACTGTCTGACCGGTATGAAGGTCCTTGACCTTACTCAGTTCGAGGCCGGTCCATCGTGCACCGAAGCCCTCGCCTGGATGGGCGCGGACGTTGTGAAGGTCGAAAATCCGGGCGCGGGCGATCCGGGCCGGTCATCCGGGCGCACCAGCCCCGGCAACGACGCGCTGTATTTCTTGCAGTATAACTCGAACAAGCGTTCCGCCGCGGTAAACCTGAAGGATCCGCGCGGCCTGCAGCTCGTCAAGGATCTGGTCAAGAACGCCGACGTGATGATCGAGAATTTTGCCCCTGGCGCGATTGAACGCCTCGGCCTCGGCTACGATGTCGTCAAGGCGATCAACCCCTCGATTATCTTCTGCCAGATCAAGGGTTTCGGCACGGGCAGCCCCTACGAAAAAGGCCTCGCGTTCGACATGATCGCCCAGGCGTGCGGCGGGCTGATGAGCATCACGGGTGAGGAAGACGGCCCGCCCTGCAAGCCCGGCGCGACGATCGGCGACACCGGCACCGGCATGGTCATGGCGATCTCCATTCTGGGCGCCTATGTCCGGCGCCTGCGTACCGGCCAGGGCGAGCATCTGCAACTCGCGATGCAGGACTCGATCCTGCACTACATTCGCAATGCCTTTGCGTTCATGGAACGCACGGACGGCAAAGCGGCGCCGCGCGCGGGCTCGAAGACCGTCGGTGGCGGTAACCCGCCGATTGGCGTCTACCCCTGCAAGGGCGGCGGACCGAACGATTACGTCTATATCTACACCAGTGCCGCGAACCCCGAGCATTGGACCCGTTTGCTCAAGGTCATGGGCCGCGAGGAATTGATTGGCGACGAGCGCTATTCCACCCCGGCGGCGCGCACCGATCGGCGGGAGGAGGTCGATGCGATCGTGACCGAATGGACGCTCAAACACGACAAGCAGACGGCGATGAATCTGGTCAGCGGTGCCACGATCCCGTCCGGCGCCGTGCTTGATACCCGCGAGCTGGCCGATGACAAAAGCTTCCAGGATCGGAAGATTCGCCAGACCATGAAGCACCCGGCGGTCGGCGATTACGTCATGAGCGGCTGGCCGGTGCGGTTCGGCGGCACACCGCCCGCCGTTGGCCCGGCACCGATGCTCGGGCAGCACAGCGCCAATATTCTGGCCGATTGGTTGAAGATGGACAACGACACCATCGGAGCCTTGAAATCGGACAAGGTGATCGCGGGATGACGCATCAGTTTTGCACGGTCCAGGACGAGGGCCGGTTGCGCATCGTCACGCTCAACCGTCCCGAGGTGTTGAATGCGCTGCATGCCGACGCGAACGATGAACTGGCGGCGGTGTGGGATGAGTTCGCGGCGCGGGACGATCTCTGGGTCGGGATCGTCACCGGCGCCGGCGGACGCGCGTTTTCCGCGGGGAATGACCTGAAGGTTCAGGCCTCGGGCAAACGCCGCCCGAGCGGGCCCCGAGGATTCGCCGGCCTTTCGCATCGTTTCGATTTGGAGAAACCCCTGATCGCCGCGGTGAATGGCGTGGCGATGGGCGGCGGCTTCGAAGCCGCGCTGGCCTGCGACATCATCATCGCGTCGGAGAACGCAATCTTCGCGTTGCCCGAGCCGCGGGTTGGCCTGATCGCCGGCGCGGGGGGTGTGCACCGGCTGCCGCGCATCATTCCGATGAAAAAGGCGATGGGCATGATGCTGACCGGCCGGCGCGTGGCGGCGCGAGAGGGGTTCGAACTCGGCTTCGTCACCGAGGTCGTGCCCGAGGGTCAGGCCCTCGAAGGCGCCAAACGCTGGGCCGCGATGATCCTGGAATGTTCGCCCAAGGCGGTCCGTGCGTCCAAACAGGCGGCCTATCGCGGGATGGACGAGCAGAAGCTGGAAACGGCGATGCGCACGATTTATCCGGTGCAGCAGGAAAATATCGACAGTCAGGATTATATCGAAGGTCCGAAGGCATTCGCGGAAAAGCGGAAGCCGAACTGGTTGAATAAGTAGGACAAAGCCGGGGCCGCGTCTTCCGGCGCGTGTTCCGGCGGGAATATTGTTGGGGAAGATTGCTTGGGTGCGATAGGTTTTCGCGCGTCGGTTTGCAATCCTTGGGAACAGATGGAACCAGATCTCCGAACGCCAGTCGCCATCGGATGAGGTGGAAGATAACCCAGCGTTTCGGAAAGCCCTTGGAAGACCGCCGGGACATGAATGGACATTGGCCCTCGTCAAACCTTGGGAACTCCTGAGCCCCCCCTGTGTCAGAGAAGTTGCCGCCCGGATAGGATCAAGACCTCAGGGGGCGCTGGAAGACGAACATGGCTCGGTATGGACAGACGTTTAAGGACAACGCGGTGGCGCGACTGCTGCCGCCGCAGAGTTGCCCGGTAGAGGCGCTT
>SHWL01000032.1 GCA_009693865.1 Acetobacteraceae bacterium
GCTCGCGTTGCGGATCAACCGCCTGAACGGAGATTGGGACGCCTATTGGGCGAGGCTCGCTGCCAACCCGCCCGCAAATGCCAATTTCAACCGCCCAGAAATGTCACTGGACGTCGCCGCTTGAGCGCACAACTTTGGTTCGCACCCCGTCGCTGCTCGCCTGCCTGCATGAGATGGGTTACACGGCATTCTGGCATCTTCCAGCCTTTTTCAATCCAGATAATTTCGCGAAGAACCTGGGTGACGTCCACGCGGTTGGCTATTTCGACAATGGAGGCCCGTTCCTGTTTTGCAATGGACTCGCAATTAACATGCTATGTGTGCCGAAGTCTCTGGGAATACGGTTCGATGGTCTCATGGAGGCAACCGACATTCAGGAGCATCCGCTGGCCCGCGGCGCCAACAGATTTCATGACGCGGTGGGATAACCAAAGGCCTCCCCCACAGCGTCCCGCCCGAGGCATCATGTTCAGCTCGAGGGATCGATCTCGCGGGCCGGGCATCCTTTCACCCGAAAGCAGGCCGCGGGATGGGCCACGCCGTTTCAAACGCACGCGCGGCCCGCGGAACCAGAGCGTCGCCGAGTATCGGACCCACCAGTTGCGGGCCGATCGGCAAACCCTCGACGGTCACACCACAAGGGATGGCGCGGGCAGGCTGCCGCGTCAGATTGAACGGACAGGAAAACGGCGTCCAACCCAGAAACGACTCCGGCGTCAGCTTCCGATGCCCCGCCGGTTTCGCATCGAAGGCCGGCACCGCGACACTGGGCATCACCAGCATATGATACGGATCATGGGGTTTCGGCCGGAGGATTGATACGCCACGCCTCGGGGGGAGCAGACGCTCCCATTCGCGACGGGCGGCCCTTCACGGACCATCGTCACCGCGATGACGGGGGACGGTATCGACATTTGTTGACACGAACCAGGCGCCCTGGTAGTACCAACCCATGTTCATACACGGGAGACCGCCATGCGGGTTCAGGTCAAGAAGTGGGGCAACAGCGCATCGGTCAGGATTCCGGCGGCCGTCATGGCCGCGGCGGCGCTGATCCTCGATCAATCTGTCGAGGTCAGGGCGGAAGGCGGGCGGGTCATCATCGAGCCGATCAAGGCACCGGTTTACGACCTTGACGACCTCCTTGACCGGATGACGCCGGAAACCTTCCATGAAGAAATCGATTTTGGGCCGCCGGCCGGTCAGGAAACCTGGTAATGGCGGCCTATGTGCCCATGCCTGGCGATGTGGTGTGGGTGCATTTCGATTCCCAGGCGGGGCACGAGCAAGCGGGCCACCGTCCGGCCCTTGTACTCTCGCCGCGCCGGTATAACGCCATGCGCGGCATGATGATCTGCTGTCCGATGACATCGAGAATCAAAGGCTATGTCTTCGAGGTGGTCGTTACGCAAACACCACCGAGCGCGGTCCTCGCCGATCAGGTCAAAAGCCTGGACTGGCGTGCGCGAGGGGCCGTTCGTAAAGGCGGGGTATCTCCTCAAATCCTCGCGGACGTTCAAGCTAAGATTAAGACCTTGCTGGGGCTATGATCGTGGACGCCGCCTCGTTCGACCGCGCGCTTATTTAATTGCGACCACTCGCGACCGAATTGACGACGAGGCGCCAATCGCCGCTGCTTCGACCGCGAAACAAATCACCACGGAAAGGCACTGACATGGACCGGCGCGTCAACGACGGCGCTGAGCGGCATGGGAGGCCCGGGCCTCATCGACAGCGGCCAGAATTTCCGCCTCCCGCGCCGGCGTCGGCTCCCGGCTCGAGATGTTGACCGGCCGGAGCAGGATTCCCGCGTCGGTGACCTCCGCTTCCAGGTAGTCTCCTTCCTTCAAACGCGCGGCCTCCCGAATATCCTGAGGCAGCGTGAGTTGCGCCGCGCGGCGAAGGCGGACGAGCGTCATGGGCGATTCTCAGGGGTTCGGCGCGCGCGATGCTACCTCACCATATGAAAATATCAAATTACGATTTTCGTATGGCTGGACGGCGCGTCGCGGGCACGCGCGCGCCGCAATTGTTCACCCGCCGCGTCCCAGACGGCGGAATTACCACGGTTAAAGGAACAAGCTACGGAACGCGCGGCGGCAGAATGATCGCCGTATCGCCGACCCAGTCGCCCAATAGCCTGATCGACTCCAATTCGGAGCTGGCCGACGCAATCGGTGCAGAACTCGCAGCGCGTGGATTTGTCGTGCTCGACATCGCAACCACAGCAGCACGGCTGAAGAAATATGATCTGCCACCCACCTACGCTCTGACCAAGCAGGGCTTGTCAACTCTCCGGAAGGAGAATGTAGACTCGGTGCTTGCCGTGAGTTCAACCGTCTCAGCTATCGGCGGCCCCTCCATGCGCCATGTTAAGGCAAGGTTAACGAGCACGGCCACGACCGAAGAAATTGGCGGTGTGGATTGGGATAATTCGTGGGGGGGTATGCCCGGTTCCCCGGCCGATTTCACGATCCGGAAAGACTCGACCACCGCAGCAAAGGAAATCGCCAGTGAACTTGTGAAACTTCTGAGCTGAATCGCCAACCGGTTGTTCGGTCTCCCGTGCGGCGGTGACCCCCTCGTTCCGTAATTTAAGACCTTCGGACTCCTTTTACCATCGCGTTGTCAATTGATTGTGGTTCTCGCAGGATACGACCGGAACTCACACTGAACTGGCCCAGGCCCGGACGGCGGGCGCTTCAAAGAGATGGCCGCAGTGAGGTCAAAGCCGACCCGCTCTCCAGTCGAGACCTGACCCCCGCCCAGCCGCCTACCCCTTCGCATACTTCCCCGAAGTCCGCCCAGCGATCCGCCCAAACACCGAGCCCGACATCAGCCCAGCGCCACCCAGGTAGTTCTGGTAAAACACGCCGCCGACCAGTTCGCCCGCCGCGAACAACCCCGGAATGATCCGCCCGGTGGTGTCCTCGACCTCACCGCCGGTCGTGATCTTCAACCCGCCGAAGCTGAACGTGATGCCGCACGTGACGGCGAACCCGGTGTAAGGCGGTTCATCGATCGGCAAAGCCCAATTCGACTTGGGAGGCGTGATGCCCTTGGTGCCTTTGCCGTCGAGGATCGCCGGATTGTAGTCGCCCGGCTGGCACGCCGCGTTGAATTCGCGCACCGTCCGCACCAAGCCCTCGGGGCTGATCTCCAACTGCGCCGCGAGCTCCTCCAGCGTGTTCGCCTCACCCTTCGTCACCTGGCGGATGCGATATTCATCGCGCGTCATCTTGATCGTCTTCTGATCGAAGATCTGCACCGCCATCCGGCCTGGCTGCTTCATCACCTCGCGGCCGTACTTGGCATAAGTGTGATTTCGGAAACTCTCGCCTTCATCGACGAAACGCTCGCCATTCGCATTGACGATGATGCCGATCGGATACGAATGTTTCTGGTAGTTATCGAGCACCACGCGGTCGCCGAACGGTGGCGCGCTGAGGTCCCACTGCACCGCGTGGCAGGTGGACCAGCCGCCGAAAGCCGCGGCGCCGATATCCAGCGCGGCCTTGATCCCATCGCCGGTGTTGTGCCGGGTTCCCCGCACTTTGGCCATTTCCCACCCGGGACCGTAATACTGCACGCGCATTGCCGGATCGGCCTCGAACCCGCCGCAGGCGAGCACCACGGACTTCGCCGAGATGTCCTCGTAGCCGTCGGCTCCGAACACGGTGACACCGGTCACGTCGCCCTTGCGATTCTGGATCAACCGGCGCAGCCCGGTATTGTAACGCACCACGACGCCGTTACGTTCGGCGGACCGGAACAGGAAATCGACCAGGCCCCAACCGCCGCCGACCGCCTCGACTGCCATGCCGCCGAAGAACGTCTGCACCCCGTTCACCATGTACGACTGCCGGCTGAACATCGGAATCCAGCGCACGCCCTTCTCCCGCATCCACACGACCGTCTCGCGCGAGCGGTTGATGAGCAGGTCGGCCAGTTCGGGTTCGGACAGGTTCTCGGTGACCCGCATCAGGTCATCCATGTAGATTTCCGACGTGAACGGCGGGATGTACATCTGCCCAGCTTCGGCTTCGGAAAGATCGATGAGGACGTCTTTCTTCAGGTCCTCGACGCCATGATGCACGAAGCGAAAGCCGCCGGCGGTAAAAGTGGAGTTACCACCCCGCTCTTCCTCGCTCGCCTTCTCCAGCACCAGCACGCTGGCGCCTTGCTCGCGCGCCGACAGAGCCGCACACAGGGCGGCATTGCCCGCGCCCACGACGATCACATCATATTGGCCGGTATCCGACATGGGAGCTTCTCCTCCGATCTTGTTCGGCAGCCTGATTACGGGCGGTTGCCCATGCGCGCAAGGCATCGCACAATCGGCGCCCGCGAGAGAGACGATAGGAGCGACGATGGAAGACGGGACACCGGGACGCGCCTGGTATGAGATCGTGGCCCATGTGCTGAAACGGCATCAGGTCGATCTCGTGACGTACGTGCCCGACAACGTGCTGCGCCCGTTACTGGAGCTTGTTCACGCCGATCCTTTCTTCACCGCTTTCGCCGTCGCGCGTGAGGAAGAAGGGCTTGGCATCAACGCCGGTGCCTGGATGGGCGGCCGCCGCTCGATTCTGATGATGCAGACAAGCGGTTTCGCCACACTGGCGAACGCGCTGGCGTCGCTGACGGTACCGTTTCAAATTCCGAACCTGATGCTGGTATCGGAGCGCGGCACCATGGGAGAATTCAATATCGGTCAGCAACTCGTCGCCCGCACCATGCGGCCGGTGTTGAATACGTTGCTGATCGAGAGCCACACGCTGACGCGCCTGGACGAGCTGGAATTCATCCTCGACCGTAGCATCGTGCAGGCCGTCGCGACCCAGGCGCCGTGCTGTTACATCCTGTCGCCGCTGCTGACCGGCGGCAAAGTCTTCGCGGCGTAGGAGCGGCACCATGGCATTTCCCCCAAATCAGCCTGTCAGCCGCGAGCAGGCGAAAGTGATGAATCGTTTCGATATCACGAAACGAATGGTCGCTTTGTTGCGCAACGAAGAAGCCGTGATCGGCGGCATCGGCTATACCAACTTCGATCTGTGGGGCGCCGGACAACGGCCCCAAAACTTCTACATGCTGGGCTCGATGGGCCTCGCGGTTCCGATCGGCATGGGAGTCGCGCTGGCGCAGCCCCGCCGCAAAGTGATCGCGCTGGAAGGCGATGGGTCGATCCTGATGGAGTTGGGCTCGCTCGCCACCGTCGCGGCACGCAAGCAGAAGAACCTGACCGTCGTCATCATGGACAACGGCGCTTATCAAATTACCGGCGGACAGACCGCTCTCACGGCCGAGGGCGCCGACATCGTCGCCATCGCCAAAGGCTGCGGTCTCACCCAATCCGCCTGGGCCGCCGATGAAAGCGCGTTCGAGGAAATGATCGCGCTGTCCCTGCGCGAGGACGGGCCGTGGTTAATCGGCTGCCGTATCGATAGCGCGAAGCCCGTCGAAACGACCGAACGCGATCCGCCGATCCTGAAGGACCGGTTCATGCGCGGGTTAGGGGTGAAGGGGAGCTGAGGGTTGGTCCCGCGTCGTCATTGCGCTGCTTCGGCTTAGCCGAGGGTATCGACGGGGTGTCTCGTTGAAAATCGACGCTACGGTCGGCCGTTTCGGCGACGCGTGCCGACTTCGCCAAACGCGGCGTGCTGACGTCGAGCTTCCGCTCACGAGGCGGGCCGTTTCCTCCCACGGCTTGGGTATGGGGCGCGATCGGTGGGCCATGAAATGGGGCGGTGCGGTCTTTGGCAGTCGAAAGTATTTTTCGACACAGATTAACACAGATGGACACAGATATTGCCGGGGTGGATCGGCGGTGGCGGTCATGGACCAGACGCCGGAACTCGGTGATGGACCACGTTTCCGGCGCGTGGCTCTTTTCCGGGATATTCAACAGCGGCACAAAATATCTGTGTCACATCTGTGTACATCCGTGTCGAAATTCTTAACAGTATATCAACCCTCTGGAACTACGGTCCTGGCCTCCCACCAAACCAGGAAACCGGCCAATGGATCCAGATCGAGCCACCCTCAACGCCATCACCGAACGCATTATCGGTTGCGCGTTCACCGTCGCCAATGCACTGGGGCAGGGCTTCTCAGAAAAGGTGTACGAAAACGCCCTCGCGCATGAACTGGAGAAAGCCGGGCTGGGCGTCGATCGACAATATGGCATCGTTGTGCATTACGATGGCATTATCGTCGGAACCTATATCGCCGATATCCTTGTGCAAAAGTCGGTCCTGGTGGAACTGAAGGCGGTCAGAGCGCTCGATTCCGGACACGCGGGGCAGTGCCTGAATTATCTGGCGGCGACACGCCTGCCGCTGTGCCTGTTGTTGAACTTCGGCGCCCGGCGGTTGGAGGTTCGGCGCCTGATCCGATTCTCGTGACGGACGCCCCCGGTTACCCGAACCGCCACTCCACCTGCGCGGCTTGTTCGGGCAGCCCGATCGCCCGCCAGATTTCGGCCGCCGCGCGGGCATGCGCGGCCCGGTTCTCCCCCTCCGTCCACGCCGCGAGGTCCTCATGCGCGATGGCGGCGTTTCGCATCGCATGGCACCGCAGAAACAACGCCAACGCCGCCTCCCCCTGCCGCCGCGCCGCCGCCCGATCCCCCCGGGCCCGTGCGAGACGGCCAAGGCCCAGGGCGCAATTCCCCTCCCCAATCACGTCGCCCACGCGGCGATACAGCGGCAGCGCTTCCTCGTAACGCGCGCGCGCCGCGTCGTGGTCCGAGCGTTCCAGCGCGATGTCGCCCAGGCTCTTGATGCAGTTGGCCTCGCCGAGCACGTCGCCCACGCGGCGATACAGCGGCAGCGCTTCCTCGTAACGCGCGCGCGCCGCGTCGTGATCCGAGCGGGCCAGCGCGATGTCGCCCAGGCTCCGGATGCAGTTGGCCTCGCCGAGCACGTCGCCCACGCGGCGATACAGCGGCAGCGCTTCCTCGTAACGCGCGCGCGCCGCGTCGTGATCCGAGCGGGCCAGCGCGATGTCGCCCAGGCTCTCGATGCAGTTGGCCTCCCCGTTCACGTTGCCCACGCGGCGATACAGCGGCAGCGCTGCCTCGTAACGCGCGCGCGCCGCGTCGTGATCCGAGCGGGCCAGCGCGATGTCGCCCAGGCTCTCGATGCAGTTGGCCTCCCCGTTCACGTCGCCCACGCGGCGATACAGCGGCAGCGCTTCCTCGTAACGCGCGCGCGCCGCGTCGTGATCCGAGCGGGCCAGCGCGATGTCGCCCAGGCCAAATAGGCAGACGGCCTGGCCAGCGGCATCCTCGGCCGCCGCACAGGCGGCGGCGAGGGCGGTCAAGGCCCGGGGAGACCCAAGGCCGGAGAATCGCAGCGGGTTCGACAGGCCCCAGTTCCGCTGAGCCGCGATGGCCGGGGCCAAGCTCCGCGCGGCGATCGCGGCGTCCACCGCGGCGTCGATGTTCGCCAGCTCGGGCGCCAGCCGTTCGATCGCGGCGGCCCCGCCGTCCCTGCCGATGCGGGTGCCATGCTCGGCCGCCAGGGACAGATAATGGTGGAACCAGGCGGTGTCGCCGTCCGGTGGCGGGTAGGCACGGCGCGCATGGTCGCGCACCGGCGGCAGCAAGTCCAGGCGGAAGTCGTCCCGCATCGCCAGGCCGACGCCCAGGATTTGGTCGAAGGCGTCCATGGACTCCGCGCCGAGAAGCGACTGGCGATCCGCGTCCGCGATGCCGGCGGGCAATTGGCCCAGAAGGCGGAACAGACGGAGGCCCGGCGCCTTCATCCGGGAGGATTGCAGGGAGAATTCGATGGAACGCGGCACCGAGGTCAGGCGATGTTCCTCGCCGGGCAGTTTCGCCACGGCGGTGCCGGTGGCGAGCAATTGCGACCAAAGCTCCGTCAAGTTGTCATGGCGCGCGGCGCGGCGGGCGGTCAGGCAGATCGCCAGCGGCACGCCGCCGAGTTCCCGCAGCAGGTCCGGCAGATGCGGATCGTCCGAGGGAATTTGGGCGGCGATGTCGAAGAACAACGCGCGCGAGTCGTCGCCGGTCAGCGGGCGCACCGTGTGCCGGGGCGACCAGTGCGCGCCGCCGACCGCCTCATCGCCGCGGAAGGAGGCCAGCAGGACCAGGCCGGGGATGGCGGCAAGCTCGGACAGGCGCTGCTCGATGGGAAGGAGGGTTTTGTCCCAGGGCGATTCCAGATTATCCAGCACCAGCAACGATGGTTCCTGCGCCAGCCTGACCCGCGCGGCCTCGAATCCCCGGGCCGGGTCGAGGCCCAGGGCCACCAGGATCGCGGCGTCGAACGTGTCGCGGTCGACGGCGGTTTCCAGTTCGACGAACCAGCGCCGCGCGCCGAACCGGGCGATGATCCGCGGATCGGTCGCCGCCGCCTGGGTCAGCGTCGTCTTGCCAATCCCGCCGGGACCCAGGACGAGGACGGCGTTGGGGGACGCGCCGGACAGCAACGCGGCGACGATTGTCTCCCGGTCCGCGTCGCGGCCGAAACAACGGTCGGGGAGCGGGATCGTGGCGGCGGACGCCTCGGTCAGCGTCATGATGGGGCCAGCCGCCGGACCGTGTTCGACAGAAACCGAAGGATGGTCGCGCAACCATTCCTCAAGAACGGTTTCGAGGTCGTTAGCCAACTTCGTTTTGAAGCCGGCCAGATCGGCATAGGTCTTGAACCCGCCCTTCGCGGCGCCGTCCGGATGTTCGAACCGTTTGAAGAACTCCGTCACCCTGAGCAACTGCCGGCGTTTTTCGTCGAACTCCGGGTCGTCGGGTCGAATCAGGGTGACGTTCAGCCCGCGATAAACGAGGATCTCCGGCCGAGGCGCCGCGTTGAACGCGTTCTCAAATTCCCATTCCGTGCCGGACAAGAAACGGGTTCCGTCGGGTCGAGCGAGAGAGTCGAGCGCGAGATGCGTCCCAAGCCGGTCGCGCAAAATCACAATCACGAAATGACACGCGGACGGTTTGCCCTTGAACCGGATCACCGATTCCTGAGGAGTCAGATGCGCGGACAGCGGCACGCCATCGGCCGGGTCGTCCCAACTCACGACCTCGAACGTCACCTTTCGCGTCAGGAATCTGGATTTGGGAAGTACCGACTCCAGATAATGCCGGACAAACGCCCGCTCCTCCGCCACATCCCCGGGGGAGGCGAGAAACACGCGCACGACATCCGCCTTTTTGGGCTCCTTCACCGCCGATCCTCGTCCGATCCGGCGATGCTACAGGTTCCCGGTCCGGCGTCCACCGGAATGTCACGGTTTCCGCGCCCGGCCTCGTAAGCGGAGACGGGCCGGAGCAGGTCATGCAACTGGTCCAGCAACGGGCGCCCGATGGGTTCGCACGCATCAAGGACGTGCTGACCGAAGAGGAACTGGCCGGAACCGCGTCCGGCTATAAGCGGATCGCGGGCTTCGATAAGGACGAGCTGAACGCCCGCCCACCGATCGTCAGACCATCTCCACGATGACGTATTGTTCTTCAATCGTCACGGGCAGGGTTTCCGCGACATAGGGGCCTTGCACGACCGTCTGGCCGGAGGCGACCTCGACCGGGTAATTTCGGACACTGATTTTCGAGGGATCGCAGAAACTCTGCCCGGTGCGAACGTCGAATTCCCACCCGTGCCAGGGGCAGCGCAGGATTTCGCCGGGACGGGAGTATTCGTAATGGCCGGGCTCATGCGACTCGATCAGGCCGGTCAGAATGCCCTCGCCCATCGGGCCGCCCTGGTGCGGGCAGCGGTTGAACAGTCCGTAGAACTCGCCGCCGAGGTTAAAAACGGCGATGGAGCGGCCCCGGACGGTCACCAGCTTGCGCTGACCGGGGGGAATCTCACTGACTGTCGCGACGACATGCTTACTCATGAACCGCGTTTCCCGTATTGCCCGGTGTGAAATTAGCCAGTGCGCGGGCTGGCGGCAACCAAGCGAGGGAGAACCCATGCTGCGTCGCGGCCTGGCGGTGTTGCTGGCGTGCGTGCTCGCGGGACCGGCCGCGCGGGCCGAAACGATCAGGATCGGTGCGATCCTGCCGCTGACCGGTCCGGCCGCCACGATCGGTGCGCGGCAAATGCGCGGCATTCAATTCGCGATCGATCGGGCCAACGAAGCGGGCGGCGTGCGCGGCAACAAGATTGAAGTCGAGGCCGCCGACAGTGAGGCGAAACCCAATATCGCGATCCTGGCCTTCCGTAGGCTTGTCGATGCCCGGCATATTCAGATCGTTCTCACCGGATGGTCCGGTCCGGTGCTGGCCATGGCGCCCCTGGCGACACGTAACAAAATTCTGCTGATCAACGCGGGCGCGCAAGCAGACAAGCTGGCGGTGGCGTCGCCTTTTCTGTTCAACACGTTACCCTCTGTTGGCTCTGAAATCGCCGTGCTGTCGCGGTATCTCGCCGAATTGGGGAAGCATAAAGCGGTCATTTTGTTCGAGAATACGGCCGCCGGGATTTCCGGCCGCGACGACTTCGAGGATGCGTTTCCTGGCACCGGCGGCATTATCGTCGCGCGGGAAACAACCTTGCTGGGGCAGACCGGTTTTCAGACCGAGCTGAAGACTTTGGCAGCCGCGAGACCCGATACGATGCTGGCCTCGATGACCACCGGGCTGCCGGAGATGGCGCGGCAATACCGGGCTTTGGGCCTGAACTTCCTCGTGGCCGGCACGACGTTCTTTCAGGACCCAGGTCTGCTGGCCGAACCCGCCGCCGAGGGTTTCATCCACACGCAAATCAGGTCCGAAGTCGCGCCGGAGATCGCGGCCGCGTTCGAACGGACGTTTAACGCGGACATGGATTTTTTCGCCCGGCAGTTTTACCGCGCGTCGCACATCGCGTTAACGGCACTGGACCGGGTTTTGGGCGCCGGTCAACCGGTCACCGGCGAAACCATGCGGGCGGCCATTCTTAACATCCGCCGCCTCGACGGTCCCGTCCCGCCAGAGTTCAAAACCACCGCCCCGATCGATATCAACGTCGTGCGCGGTGGCAAGGACGTGACGATCAGGCGCGGGCCGGAAAATTGATCAGAGCGTTTCCCAATCGGATTGCATGGGTTCACCGTCGCTTCATCGTCATGGCTCGGCTTGACCGGGCCATCTGTAACGGCACAGTGCTGAACCAGATGGCCCGGTCAAGCCGAGCCATGACGGGAGGAGGCGGTTCGACCAAATCGTGACACGCTCTAACGATCATCCACGACAGGGTTCGCCAGCACGGACGGCCGCGCGTTAAACGTCGCGTGCCACGCCGCGAGTTTGGGATGCCCGTTCCGCCATTGCATATCCGCGAAGCGGAAATCCAGATATGCCAACGCCACTCCGATCGCGAGGTGACCGATGGTGAACCCGCTGGAGCCCAGAGCGTCCGCCTCATGCTCCAACGCCTCCACGCAGGCATGGAGTTTCGCGCGCCACAGCGCCTTGTGCGGCTCGCTCTGCCGCTCGGGCGGGCGGAATCCCTCCGCCAGCAGAGGCAACGCGGTGTCCAGCATGCCCTGACCCAAAGCGTGACGGCGCAACGCGGTCAGCCGCTCGGGCCAGGCGGTGGGGTAAAGTTTCGGGCCGTCATGCAGCGTGTCGAGATATTCGATCACCACGGGTGAATCGTAGATCACCGTGCCGTCGCCAAGCTCCAGCGTGGGGATTTTCCCCACTGGATTGATTTTCATGAGCTCTTCGTGCAGTACCGGGCCGCCGACAATCGTGCGAACGGTGCGGATCCGATCCGTCAGCCCCATCTCATGCACCGCGATCATCGCCTTCCTCACGTACGGGGAACGAGGCGACCAATGCAGAACCATTCGACCGGGCATGGGCTGACGACCTTCACGAAAACGGCTGCGTGGATTACCCTGACGCCAGGGAAAAGAGGGAGCGTTCACCATGAACTGGATCGAAGTCAATGGCGTCGGCCTGCGTTACGAACTGAGCGGGAGCGGTCCCTCCACGCTGGTGCTGATCCACGAAATGGGCGGCACGCTGGACAGTTGGGAGCAGGGCCTGCTCGCGCTGAACAATGGCCGTCAGGTGCTGCGCTACGACACGCGCGGGGCCGGATTATCCGAGAAGATCCAGGGCGCTGTCACCTGGGATGACATGGCGGACGATCTGAAGGGACTGCTGGACGCACTGAGCATCACCGGCAAGGTCGCGCTGGCGGGCATCGCCGTGGGTGGCGCGATCGCCATGCATTTCGCCGTGCGCTACCCGGATCGGGCCGCGGCGCTGGTGGCGCACGGACCGGCGACCGGCGCCTCGCCCGACCGGAGGCAACAATCTCTGGAGCGTGCGGCCGCGGTCGAGGCGGGCGGCATGCGCGGCGTGGTGGAAACCAGCGTGGCCAATTCCTACCCGCCGGTGGTGCGGTACAACGCCGAGGTGTTCAAGGAATTCCGTGCTCGCTGGCTGGCCAACGATCCGCAAAGCTTCGCCGCGATCAACCGGATGCTGGCCAATCACGACATTTCAGCGGAACTGCCGAAGGTCGCGTGCCCGACACTGTTCACCGCCGGGCGTCACGATTCGTTACGTCCCCCTTCGGCGATCGAGCCAATGGCGAAGCAGGTTCCCGGCGCGCAATTCCTGGAACTGAACACGGGGCATTTCGCTTCGATTCAGACTCCGGGGACGATGTCGCAGGCGATCCATTATTTCCTGCATGCGCTCGGGCTTTAGGCGCGCCGCCTGGGGGAGGATGACACCGGCCGCGTCCTGACGCATTCTGTCACGGTCCTGAATGCAGAGGAGGAAATTGCAATGGGTATGCTGGATGGCAAGGTTGCCGTCGTTACGGGCGCTGGTGGCGGCATCGGGCGCGCGACCGCGATCGCTCTTGCCGCCAATGGCGCGCAGGTCGTGGTCAATGACGTCGGTGCGAGTGTGACGGGCGAGGGCCACGATGACGGTCCGGCGCAGCGCGTGGTCGCGGAGATCACTCAGGCCAACGGGGCCGGCCGCGCGGTCGCCAACGGTGGCAGTGTCGCCAGTTGGGACGACGCCCAGGCAATGGTGAAGCAGGCGATCGATTCGTTCGGACGGATCGATATGGTGGTGAACAACGCGGGCATCCTGCGGGACCGCATGTTCCACTATATGTCGCCGGAGGAATTCGACGCTGTCATGAAGGTGCATCTTTATGGCGCCTTCTATGTCAGCCGCGCCGCCGTGACGCATTTCCGCAAGCAGGAAAGCGGCAGTTTCGTTCACATCACCTCCACGTCCGGTCTGATCGGCAGTGTGGGTCAGGTGAACTACGGCGCCGCCAAACTGGGCATCGCCGGCCTCAGCCGCAACATCGCGATGGATATGCAACGTTACCATATCCGGTCGAACTGCATCGGGCCGCACGCCTTCAGCCGCATGATCGAAACGGTGCCGGGCCAGACCGAGGAACAGTTGAAATCCCGCGCCGAGCGCACCCGTCCCGACCACATCGCGCAGCTGATCGCGTTTCTGGGCACGGACGCGGCGGCGAATGTTTCGGGGCAGATTCTCGGCGTCCGCGGCAACGAAATCTACTTGTACAACCAGCCTCGCCCGATCCGCATCATGGCGCGGCCGGACGGCTGGACACCCGAGAAACTGGCCTCGCACTGGCTGCCGGCGGTGGAGAAAGCCTTCACCCCGCTGGAGCGGACCCGTGACGTATACGCCTGGGATCCGATCTGATCGACACGGGGGGCTTCGGCCCCCCGGCTTTTTTTGGAAACATCGATATGACAACGACTCTGCGCGGCGCCGATATCGTCATCAAGACGTTGGAACGGGCTGGCCATACATCGATCTTCACGCTGTCGGGCAACCACATCATGTCGTTGTTCGACGCCGCCATCGATAGCAAGCTGGAGTTGTCGCACGTGCGGCATGAAGCGGCGACGGTGCACATGGCCGACGCGTATGGCAGGCTGACCGGGAAGCCCGGCATCGCCTGGGTTACCGGCGGGCCGGGCCACGCCAACGCCGTTGGCGCGCTGTTTACCGCGCAAGGCCAGGAATCGCCGGTCGTGCTGATGTCCGGACATACCGAAACGGACCAACTCGGCCGTGGCGGCTTTCAGGAACTGCGCCAGGTCGAAATGGCCGCTCCGGTCACGAAAGCCTCCTGGATGGCGACCAACACCGCGACCGTCGGCATGGATGTCGCGAAAGCGATCCGGATCGCCACATCGGGCCGCACGGGCCCCGTGCATCTCAGCCTGCCGTCCGACATCCTGGACGCGTCCGTGCCGGAAGAGTCGGTTGTCTGGCCATCAGGCGCCGATTTCTCCGCCGCGCCTGTCGTGCTGAGCGACGCGGCGGCCAAGGCGATTCTGGGAATAGTGGCGGAGGCCGAACGGCCGCTGGTTCTCGCCTCACCGCGATTCGCGAATCGCACGGGCCGCGCGATCCTCGCTCGGATCGAGGCGACGCTTGGCCTCCCCACCGCCATCATGGAAAGTCCCCGCGGTTTCAACGACGCCACCCTGGGCGCCTTCGCCGAGGCCGCCCGCCGCACCGACCTGATCGTCCTTCTGGGCAAAGCCTTCGACTTCACCTTGAAGTTCGGTGGCGCCCCGATCAACCCCGCCTGCAAGTTCATCTCCATCGATCCCGAAGGCGCGTTGGTCGAGCGCGCGGCTCGCGAACTCGGCCCGCGTTTCGCGTTTGGTTGCGTCGCCGACACAATGCCGGCGGCGCAAACTTTGTTACGATTGGGCTCAGGCCGCGACACCGCCTGGCTCAATGAGGCCCGCGCCCTCATGCGTGGCCGCCCCGCCACCTGGTCCGCCATGAAATCGAAGACCGAGGGCAAGCTGCATCCGGCGGAATTGTTCCTGGCGCTGAAGCCCTACGTGGAGAAGGACCCCAACACGATCCTGATCTGCGATGGCGGCGAGTTCGCGCAATGGGGCCAGGCCATTCTCAGCAACGATCGCCGCATGATCAACGGCGTCGCGGGGTCCATCGGATCGTCGCTGCCGATGGCGGGCGGCTCGCGCGTCGTCGATCGCGATGCCCCGGTGTTCGCGGTACTGGGCGACGGCACGTTCGGGTTCCACATGGCGGAATTCGAAACCGCGGTGCGGTTGAACCTGCCGTTCATCGCCGTGGTCGGCACCGATTGCCGCTGGAACGCCGAGTATAATTTACAGGTTCGCGATTACGGGCCGAACCGGACCTTTGGGTGCGAGCTCGATCCGACCCGTTACGATCAGGCGGTCGCCGCGATGGGCGGACATGGTGAACTGGTCACAAGTATCGGCGATCTGCCGGGGGCGATGGCGCGGGCCCAGGCAAGCGGGAAGCCCGCGTGCATCAACGTGATGATCGAGAGTATTCCCTCGCCGGTGGTTCGGGTTCCGGCTGGGTAGGAATCGCCCTCACCGCCCCTTGAACTTCGGTTGACGTTTCTCCTTGAACGCGGCGACGCCTTCCCGGTGATCCTCGGACTGGCCAAGCTGCGGTTGCACCAAACTCTCGACATCCAGGAAGTCCTCGTACGTGCTGTTGGCCATGGCGAACATCTTCTTCGCCATGCCGAACGCGAAGGTCGGGCCCGATGCGAGATCGGCCGCCAATTCCTCCGCCTTGGTCATCAATTCACCGTCCGGCACGACGGAATTGACCAGCCCCAGAGACAGCGCCTCCGCCGCGTCGACGAAGCGGCCGGTGAACACCAGTTCCTTTGCGCGCGCGATGCCGATCCGTTTCGACAGAAACCAGATCGCGCCGCCATCCGGAGCCAGCCCAATGCGGCGGAAAATCTGCGAGAAACGAGCGGTCTCGGACGCGACGATCATGTCGCAGCCCATCGCGATGCTCCAGCCGATGCCGACGGTCGGGCCGCGCACCGCCGCGATGACCGGTTTCTCGATCGCGGTCAGCACCCGCATGTAAGAATGGCTGCCTTGTTGGAGTTTTTCGCGTTCACCGCGCAATTCCTTGCGTTCCATGCCGCCGACGTCGGCGCCGGTGCAGAAGGCGCGGCCCTCGCCGGTGACGATGATGGCGCGCACGGCTTCGTTGAAGCGCAATTCCGAGAAATGTTCGCGCAATTGCTGGCGCATTTCCCAGGTCAGCGCGTTCAATCGTTCCGGCCGGTTCAAAATGACCTTGGCCACGGCCCCTTCGATTTTCAGATCGACCGGCATGTGTGTCCCCCCTCGTTGCAAAAAGTCCCGGCCATCCAAGCGTGTTGACGGGGCCGGGGCAAGGTAGCACCCTCAGCGTCGAAAAATCCCGGAGGAGCCGACATGCAACGCCCGTTCGAAGGCATCCGCATCATCGACATCACGCACGTGCTGGCGGGGCCGTTCGCCGCGTATCAGCTTGGGTTGATGGGGGCCGACGTCATCAAGGTCGAAGATCCCGCCGACCCCGATCAGAGCCGCGATTCGGGCACCGACAGCGAGCTGAACCGTGCCGGCATGGGCACCGGGTTCCTCACTCAGGGTTCGAACAAGCGCGCCATCACGCTGAACCTGAAAAGCGAAGCCGGCCGTGAGATCCTGAAAAAGCTGGTCGCCACCGCCGATGTTCTGGTGGAAAATTACCGGCCCGGCGCGTTCGAGGCTTTGGGCCTTGGCTATGAGGAGATGCGCAAGATCAATCCGAAGTTGATCTATGCGTCGTTTTCCGCCTTCGGTCAGGGCGGCCCGAAGCGGGAGCGCACGGCCTACGACCACGTGATTCAGTCGACATCGGGGATCATGGCGAGTACCGGTTCCCCAACGGAGAATCCGATCAAAATCGGCGCGCCCGCGATCGATTACGCGACCGGCACGATGGGCGCATACGCCTTGTCCGCCGCCTTGTTCCAGCGTGAACGCACCGGTCAGGGCCAGCGCATCGACATGGCGATGTTGGATGTCGCCATCATGCTGCAGGCGAGCCTGGCGACCGGATATTTGCGCAATGGAACGCATCCCAAACCCAACGGCAACAAAATGGCGCACGCGACCAGCCAGGCCTATGCCACGCGGGATGGCCTGCTGATGATCGGGGCTTCGAACCTGCGTCAGCAAGCCCGGCTGTGGCGGGCGCTGGAGCGGCCAGACGTGGTCAAGCGCACCAACGACGAACGGCACGACGATTACGAGGGTGAAACCAGGGTCCTGACCGAGTTGATGCTGACCAAAACCGCCGCGGAATGGGAGGATTGGTTCCAGGAACGTCACGTCCCCGCGTCCCGCGTGCGCACGATGGGGGAAGCATTGGCCGACCCCCAGATCGCCAGCCGCGGGCTGTTGCACACGCACGAAAGCGCGCCCGGCGTGTCGGGGTCGTTCACCGTCCCTGTCGCCGCGTTCAAGTTCGCTCATGACGGCCCGAAAGTCGATCGCCCGCCGCCCATGTTCGGCCAGCATAACGATGAAATTCTGACCGAACTGGGCTACGGTAAAGCCGACATCGCGCGCTTCAAATCCGCCAAAGTCATCTGAAAGGACCGCACCATGAGCGACCTCCCGCAGCACGTCGAAATCCACGAGGAAGGCCCGCGCGAGGGCTTTCAGATTGAACCTGGCCCGATCAGCAGCGCCGATAAAATCCGCCTGATCGATGCCTTGTCGGAAACCGGCCTGCATCACATCCAGGTCTGTTCGTTCGTCAATCCTCGCCTCGTTCCCGGTTGGGCCGATGCCGAGGCGGTCGCGGCGGGCTTCACTCCCAAGCCCGGCGTCCACTACACGGGACTTTATTTCAACGGCAATGGTCTGGACCGCGCCTTGGCGTTCAAGGATCGGCTGACCATTGGCGGCGCGATCTCCCTGACCGCGTCTGTTGGGTTCACCAAGAAGAACCTCAACCGCACACCCGAGGAAAACATCGCGCAAATGAAGCGCCACGCGGAACTGCATGTCTCCAAGGGTATCCCGGTGACCCGGGTTGGCGTGATGGCGGCGTTCGGCTGCAACTACCAGGGCGATATCGCGCCCGCGACGGTGATCAAGACACTGGAAGACGGCATGGGGATCGCCGCCGAAGCCGGGTGTGAGATCAGCCTGTTCTCCCTCGCCGATACGATGGGTTGGGCAACACCGGTACGGATCGAGCGCACCGTCGGCGCCGTGCGCGAGCGTTGGCCGGACATGAAAATATCGCTCCATTTGCACGATACCCGCGGCCTCGCCGTGGCGAACGCGCATGCCGGCATGAAAATGGGCGTCACCCGTTTCGATTCCACCGTCGGCGGTCTGGGCGGTTGCCCCTTCGCCGGCCAACCCAAGGCCGCGGGCAATATCTGCACCGAGGAACTGGTGTTGTTGTGCGAGGAAATGGGCATCGATACCGGCGTCGATCTGGACAAGCTGATCGAGGTCGGCCGCATGGCGGAGGAAATCGTCGGTCATCAACTGCCCGGCGAACTGATCCATGCCGGTAGTCTGGACGCCTTCCGGCGGATGGCGGCCTGATGTCGGCTCGGCCCCTGGCGGGACTGAGGGTTCTCGAATTCACCCACACCGTCATGGGGCCAACGGCCGGTCTGTTGTTCGCGGAACTCGGCGCCGATGTAGTCAAGGTCGAGCCCGCGCCGAACGGCGATCACACGCGCCGTCTGGGCGGATTCGGCGCCGGATTCTACGCGGCCTTCAACCGCAACAAACGCAGCCTCGCCATCGATCTGAAGCACCCTGAGGGCCAGGCGGCGATGTACCGGCTGGTCGAAAAGGCCGATATCGTGCTGGAGAATTACGGCCCAGGAACGATGGAGCGGTTGAAGTGCGGCTATGAACATTTCTTTCCCTATAATCCCCGGCTGATTTATCTGGCCTTGAAGGGTTACCTCGCTGGGCCCTACGAACACCGGCCCGCGTTGGATGAGGTCGTGCAATTCCAGACCGGTCTCGCCTGGATGACCGGGCCGATCGGTCAGCCGTTGCGCGCGGGCGCGTCGGTCATCGACATCATGGGCGCGGTCTTCGGCGTCGTCGCCGCGCAGGCCGCGCTACGTGAACGCGACCAGACCGGCAAGGGTCAGAAGGTCAGTAGCGCGTTGTTCGAAAGCGCCGCGTTTCTCATGAGCACCCATATGGCGGGCATGGCCGCCACCGGTCTCGAAGCCCGCCCAATGCCGGCTCGCCGAGGTGCATGGGCCATCTACGAAGTCTTCAAAACCGCGGGCGATGGCCAGTTGTTCATCGGCGTCACCTCCGATCGCCAGTGGACCCGCTTCGTCGAGGAGTTCGGCCTTCAGGAACTCGCCGCCGATCCGCGGCTGGCAACCAACGAAACACGCCTTCTGGAACGGTCGTGGTTGATTCCGGCTTTGCAAGATGTCCTGATCCAATTCAACCAACCCGATGTCGAATCCCGTTGCGAGCGCTGCAACGTTTCCTGGGCTCCTGTCGGCCAACCAAAAGATATGTTTACCGATCCGCATCTTCTGGCGACCGGTGGATTGCTGGATGTTTATGTGTCGCGATTTGGTGGAGGAGACGGAACGATCGTCGGCCTTCCCGCGTTGCCGATCGAATTCGGCGACCGCCAACGGCCGGGCATCACGCGCCAACCTCCCAGAATTGGCGAACACAACGCGGAAGTTCTGGCGGAGGTGGGGTTCACGAGCCAGCAGATTGCGAACATGACGGCAAGCAGTGTCATCACCGCCCCGACCTGACTTTCAAGAGAATGGAGAAAGACAATGCAACTTGGCCGTCTTGGCGCATGGTATTCCCCGGATAAACCCGGTGGGCCAGCCGCGCTTCGCGAATTTGTCGGTACTGTGGAACGGCTTGGTTATGGGACGCTATGGTATCCGGAGGGACGTGGTTACGAATCGTTCGCGGCCGCCGGGTTCATGCTATCCTGTTCCTCAAAGTTGAATATCGGCAGCTCGATCGCCAGCATCTACGCTCGGGATTTCTTCACCTCCCGCAAGGGTATGACGACGTTGAACGATCTGTACGGCGGCCGCTTCATTCTGGGTCTGGGCGTCAGCCATCCGCCCATGGTCGAAGGTTTGCGCGGTCACACCTATGAAAAACCGATTCCGGCCATGCGCCGGTACCTGAAGGGGATTTGCCAGGGTGAGGCGGACGCGGAGAATTTCCCCCTCGCGCTTGCCGCTCTTGGCCCGCTGATGTTGAAGCTGTCCGGTGAAATGACCCGCGGTGCCCTGCCCTATAACACCAACCCACGCCATACCGCCGAGGCCGCGAAAATCCTCGGCCCGAACAAATGGTGCGCGATCGAACAAAAAGTCACGATTGAAACCGATCCCACGAAAGCCCGCGCGCTTGGGCGGAAGGAACTGGGGCGCTACCTGACGCTGGACAATTACCGCAACAATTTCCTGCGCATCGGATTCACAGAGGCCGATCTCGGCAATGGCGGTTCTGACAATTTCATCGACCAGATGGTCCTGTGGGGCAGCGCCAGCAAGGTGAAGGAAGGCCTGCGCGCCCATTTCGCCGCGGGTGCGACCCATGTCGCGATCCAGCCGGTCCATAACGATGGGGACATCGCCGCGCGGGACCATATCCTGACCGCGTTGGCCGACACATGATCGATCCAACCAAGGATCGCGTGCTGATCACGGGCGCGGCGGGAGCGATCGGCACCGCGCTGCGCCAGGGACTGCGGACGGGCTGGCCTCGTCTGCGGCTGACCGACGCGCGGCCGATCCAGAATCCCACCAACAATGAGGAATGCATTGTCGCCGATGTCGGCGATCGCGCTGCGCTCGAACGCATGATGGAGGGCGTCAGCGCGGTCGTGCATCTGACCGGCGCGGGGGCCGATTATTCGCTGGAGGATCTGTTCCGGATCAATGTCCGTGGCGTGTTCGACGTGTTCGAGGCCGCGCGTCTCGGAGGCGTGCAGCGGATTATTTACGCCAGCAGCAATCACGCCTTCGGCTGTTATCCGATCGAGGAACGGGTCTCGCCAGATATGCCGCCTCGGCCCGACAGTCTTTATGGCGCGTTCAAGGTGTATGGCGAGGCGATCCTGCGCACCTATTTCGACCGGCACGAAATCCGGTCGGTGTCGATGCGGATCGGCACCTATCGGACTCTGCCGATCGATCAACGGTCTCTGGCGACGTGGTTAAGCCCGGGCGATGTAGCAAGACTGGTTGACGCGTCGTTGCGCCATCCGGATCCTGGATGTTCGATCGTGAACGGGTACTCGGCCAATACGCGCATCAAGGCCTCCGATCACAACTGGGATTTTCTCGGCTACGAACCCAAGGACAACGCCGAGGATCATATTGAGATGCTGCGGGCGAAAGGTGTCGACGTGGACGGGCCATGGGAGTGGCCGGAGCACGGCGGGTCCCACGCCCAGGCACCGGAACGGCGAGCGCGTTAGGCTATTCGGCGGCCTCAGCGTAGGCCTCCAGCGGGGCGCAGGTGCAAACCAGGTTGCGGTCGCCATACACGTTGTCCACCCGCTTCACCGGCGGCCAGTATTTCGACGCGGCGACAAACGGCAGCGGGAAGGCGGCCTGCTCCCGCGAGTACCCGTGTTTCCACACGGTCGCGGTCACCTCGCGCGCGGTGTGGGGTGCGTTTTTCAGCGGGTTGTCTTCCTTATCCATCTGGCCACCGGCGATGGCCGATATCTCACCCCGGATCGCGATCATCGCGTCGCAGAACCGGTCGAGCTCGGCTTTCGATTCGCTCTCGGTCGGTTCGATCATCAGCGTCCCCGCGACCGGCCAGGACATGGTGGGCGCGTGGTAGCCATAATCCTGCAAACGTTTGGCGATGTCCTCCACCATCACGCCGGCTTCGGCCTGAAAGCCGCGGCAATCGATAATGCACTCATGCGCCACCATGCCGCCCGCGCCGTGGTAAAGCACCGGGTAATGCGCTTTTAGTCTGACCGCGATATAATTGGCGTTGAGGATGGCCACCTGGGTCGCGCGTTTGAGGCCGGCGGGACCCATCATGCGGATATAGGCGTAGGAAATCGGCAGGATCAACGCGCTGCCGAAGCGCGCCGCGCAAACCGCGCCGGAATCAACCTCCAGCGGATCGCCCGGCAGGAACGGAACCAAATGCGCCGCGACGCCAATCGGTCCCACGCCCGGTCCTCCGCCGCCGTGCGGAATGCAAAACGTTTTATGCAAATTCAAATGACAAACATCCGCCCCAATCAATCCCGGCGAGGTCAGCCCCACCTGGGCGTTCATATTCGCCCCATCCATGTAAACCTGGCCGCCAGCCTCATGCGCGATCGCACATATGTCGCGAATTTCGGACTCGAACACCCCGTGAGTCGAAGGGTAGGTGATCATCAACGCCGACAACCGTTCGCGGTAATGAGCGACCTTCGCCCGCAGATCGGCGAGATCGACATTGCCCTCGCGATCGCAACCGACCACCACGACCTGCAATCCCACCATCGCGGCGCTGGCGGGATTAGTGCCATGGGCCGACGATGGGATCAGGCAGATATTTCGAAAACCCTCACCGCGTGACTGATGCCAACGTTGGATCGCAAGCAAGCCTGAATATTCACCTTGCGATCCGGCGTTCGGTTGCAGCGAAATAGCCGAGAACCCGGTGATTTCCCGTAACCAATCGGCGAGAGTTTGGATCAACGCGCGATAACCCTCAGTCTGATCTTCTGGCGCGAAAGGGTGCATATCCGTGAAGCCGGGGAACCCGATCGGGATCATTTCGGCGGTCGCGTTCAATTTCATCGTGCAGGAGCCGAGGGGAATCATGGAACGGTTCAAGGCGATGTCCTTGTCCTCGAGCCGTTTCAGATAGCGGAGCATCTCGTGTTCTGAATGATAGCGGTTGAAAACCGCCTGAGGCAGTAAAGGTCCAACGCGGGACGCCGAGACCGGCAATCCGTTGGCGGCGCCCGATAACGGCGCACCCAAGATCGAGGCCAGCACCATAAGGTCGTCGCGCGTGACCGTTTCGTCCAGCGCGATCGCGACCGCGCCGTCATCGACGCGGCGAAAATTAAATCCTGCCTCTCGCGCCGCGGTCAGCATCGCGTCCGGCGAGGCGCATTCCACCTCGATCGTATCGAAGAAGGAGTCATGACGGATACGATGGCCGCCCCGATCCGCGCAATCCGCCAGTAACCGGGCCTGCAGGTTCACCCGACCGGCGATCCGGCGCAGTCCCTCGGGGCCATGCCAAACGGCGAACATTCCGGCCATGACGGCCAGCAACACCTGCGCGGTGCAGATGTTCGAGGTCGCCTTTTCGCGGCGGATATGTTGCTCGCGTGTCTGCAACGCCAGCCTCATCGCTGGTTCTCCGGCCGCGTCGACCGACACACCCACAAGGCGTCCCGGCATATGGCGCTTATAGGCATCGCGCGTCGCGAAAAACGCGGCGTGCGGCCCGCCAAACCCCATCGGCACGCCAAAGCGTTGCGAGGATCCGATCACGATATCGGCTCCCATCAACGCCGGCGATTTCAACACCGTCAACGCCAGCGGGTCCGCCGCCACGATCGCCAGAGCGCCCTGTGCCTTCGCCGCGGCGATGTCCGCCGTCAGATCGCGAACCTCACCCGTAGAGCCCGGGTACTGCAGCAGGATCGCGAAGGGCGTGCCCTCGCCCATGCGTCCCAGGGACAGGCCCAACGCGCGAGCCCGCGTTGTCAGCACGGTCCTGGTCTGCGGATGTACGTCATCGGCGACGGCGATCGTATCGGATTTTGTCTTGCTGATGGCATGGGCCATCGCCATCGCCTCGGCCGCCGCTGTCGCCTCGTCCAACATCGACGCGTTGGCGATTTCCATTCCGGTCAGTTCGCAAATCAGCGTTTGAAAGTTTACCAGGGCTTCCAGGCGGCCCTGCGCGATTTCCGCCTGGTACGGCGTATAGGCCGTGTACCAGCCGGGGTTTTCCAGAACATTTCGAAGTATGACCGGTGGCGTGACGGTGCCGTGATAGCCCATGCCGATCAGCGACTTCTTCACGACATTGCGTGCTGCCAGGCCCCGCAATTCGGCGATCGCCGCGGCTTCGTCGACCGCTGGCGGCAAATTCATCGCCTGATTGGAACGGATCGATTCCGGCACGGCCGCCGCCGCGCCGTCGTCCAGGCTGACACGGCCAATGGCGCGGAGCATCGCGGAGATGTCCGCGTCGGATGGGCCGATATGGCGGGAGACGAACCGGTCCGCCGCCTCAAGTTCCGCGAGCGTCGCGAGCGGGTCCATGCTCACAACGTTTCCAAATATTCGTCGTAGGCTTCCTGGTCCATCAATTCCTCGAACGTGGCGGGATCGTCGAGTTCCAGTTTGAAGAACCAACCCTCGCCCTCCGCGTCGTTGTTGACGATTTCGGGATCTTCCACGATCGTTTCGTTGATCTCGGCGACGCGGCCGGTCAGCGGCGAATACACGTCCGATGCCGCTTTGACGCTTTCGACGACGGCGCACGCCTCGCCCGCCACGACCTCCCGCTCCAGCTCCGGCAGTTCGACGAACACCAGTTCGCCCAGTTGCTGTTGCGCGTGATCGGTGATGCCGACGGTGACGATGTCGCCATCCAAACGTACCCATTCATGATCTTTGGTGTAACGCGTGTCGGAATTCTTGGCTGGCATGGGAACAACCCTTATCAACGGACGTAACGATGGGGAACAAACGGCAGCGGAACGACGGTGGCGGGCAAAGGCTTGCCGCGCACCATCAAAGACAATTTCGATCCGTCATCGGAAAAATCGTTCCGGACATAGCCCATGGCCATCGGCCCGTTCAGCGTCGGCCCAAATCCACCCGAGGTAATCTCTCCGATCAATTCCTGCCCGTCCGGGGTCAGGATCACGGTATGCTCGCGCGCCGGAGCGCGGCCATCGGGGCGAATCCCAACGCGGCGGCGTGGCGGACCGTTGTCCAAATGCGCGCGAATGGCCGGCCCGCCCAGAAAATCCCAGGACATCTTGCGGCGCTTGGAGATAGCCCAGGTAAGGCCGGCTTCGATGGGAGAAGTGGTCTCGCCGATGTCGTTACCATAAAGACAAAGGCCGGCTTCCAACCGCAAGGAATCTCGCGCACCCAGACCGGCCGGTATGAGATCCGGCTGTTCCAGCAACCGATTCGCCAACGTGACCGCCATTTCTCCCGGCACCGACATTTCGAACCCATCCTCGCCGGTGTAGCCGGAGCGCGATACAAGACCCGGCACGCCCGCGATGTCGCAGCGCGCGACACCCATGAACGGCAATGCCGCCGCGGCTGGCGCGAGCCGAGCCATGATCCCGGCCGCGGCGGGCCCCTGCAAGGCCAGCAGCGCGCGATCCGTCAGCACTGTTACCGGCGTCACGGTGCCGATATGCGCGAAATCGACGGCCTTGCGGCTGGCATTAACGACCAGGAACAGCCCCTCCTCGCCAAGATTGGCAACCATGAGGTCGTCGAGGATCCCGCCGGATTCGGTGGTCAGCAGCGTGTAGCGTTGCCGCCCGGGTCGAAGCCCGGAAATATCGCCACAAACCAGATGTTCCAGCAGCCCGGCCGCGCCCGCGCCATGCAACATCGCCTGCCCCATGTGCGAAACGTCGAACAACGCGGCTTTTTCCCGGCAATACAGATGCTCGGCCATCACGCCGCCTTTGCAACGTTCCGCCATGGCCCCCGCGAAATCGTATTGCACCGGCATCGAATAACCCGCGAATGGCACCATGCGGGCGCCGTGCTCCCGGTGCCAGGTATCGAGTGGGGTCGTAAGTATGGTTTCTGGCACAAAGGCCTCCGCTCAAGGTCATGCCTCCGGCGGATTGCCGGCGGTTTGACCCCCCTCTGTCGCGGAACCTGAGAGATTCAGGGCTTAAGACCCCTTACTCCGTCGGTGCGTCACGCACGTTCGCGCGTGACGGCTTTCCAGAGATCCCTGTTCCCCGCGCGGTCCCTGTTGCCTGAGCGTTTCCGGGGGCCGGTTGCGCCTTCGGCGGCGAGTCGAAACCCGCTCTCTCCCGCGCCGGGTGGCTGGGACAGTCACACCCTGCCGGAAACCAGGTGGGGCGGCAAGGACGGATTTGGGGAGGCCGGCCCGATCAGTCGTGAATGGCCAGCGACCATGCCTCGTCAGCCGGTCCAGGCGGTTCGCACCACATCGGCACGCAGTTGCGTGTTCGCCCGCTCATTTCAAGCTTCATGGCGGAGCGGAGGGCGCGGAAGACGGCGCCATGGGCTACGACCAGGACCGCGGGCGGCTGGCTGATGGCCCGGTTCAGCCCTCCGACCACGCGGCGGCGCAGGATGTCGAAGCTTTCCGCGCCTTCCGGCGTCGCGTGACCCGCGATCCATGCCGGAAACCACTCCGCCAGCGGCTGGCCTTCATGGACGCCCCAGCTCACCTCGCGCAAATCGGGCTCGATGATCACCTCCAGGCCAAGCGCTTCGGCGACAATCTCCGCCGTGACACGGGCGCGGGACAGCGGTGACGCGACAATCGAGGTAATGCCCCGGTTCCGCAGCCGCAGCGCCGCTTCCTTCGCCTGAAGCAGCCCGAGGTCGTTCAGGGGAATGTCGGCATTCCCCTGCGACAGGCCCTCACGGTTCCAGTCCGTTTCACCATGACGCAGATACCAGAACGGCGTTTTCGAAATCGCGGGTTCGTTCGGCATCGTCTCAGGCGAGGCCTTCCGCCGCCAGGGTCCGCTGCACCGCGGGCCGCGCCAGCATCCGCTCCAGATGCGCGGCGCAATTCAGGGGCAGTGCCATGTTGATACGCTTCGCCCAGAACTCGACATAAAAGATCGCGGAATCGGCGATGGAGAATTTGCCGACCGCATAATCCTTGCCTTCCAGCGCCTCATTCAGCGCGGCGAAACCCTTTTCGGCGATTTCGGTGCCGCGCGCCTTCACCGCCGCTTCGTCCGCCGCGTTCGGCGCGAAATTGCCGGGACGGAAAATGCGCGTGAAGCCCTGCATGTGGATGGTCGCGACGCAGTAGTCCATCAGCTCCAACACCTTCGCCTGCTGGTCGATATTGTCAGGCAGCAGATTGGAGAAGGGGTGGGTGCGCGCGAGCCAATAGGCGATCGCCGGATACTCGGTGCGAATCGTGCCTTCGTCATCGATCAATGCCGGTACTTTCGACTTCGGATTGATCGCCATGTACTCGGGCTTGTGCTGGGCGCCCTCGCGCAGATTGACCGAGATGCCTTCGTAAGGCTTGCCGATTTCTTCCATCAGCACATGGATCCCGATCGAGCAAACGCCGGGTGCGAAGTAGAGTTTCATCGTCCTGATTCCCCTTTGTTAGCTGTATTTCCGCCATGACCCGACCTCGGGCCGGGCCAGCCCCAGATTTTCCCTCAACGTCGTGCCTTTGTAGTCGAGATGGTGCAACCCGCGCCGTTGCAACTCTGGCACGACCAGGCGGCTGAAGTCGTCGTACGTCCCGGGCACATGGGACGCAGCGATGACGAAGCCGTCGCAGGCGCGGTTGACGAACCATTCTTCCAGGCCATCGGCGACGTCTTTCGGGCTGCCGATGAAGCGCGGATGATCGTGGAATGTGCCGCGACGCGTGATGTCGATGAAATCGCGCGGCGTCGGCATCCGGTTGCCCAGTTCGCGCTTGAGCCGATCGCGAGAGCCTTGCACGCCGGTCCAACTGTCGAGTTCTTCCTGCGTGAAGGGTTTGTCGATCGGCTGTTTCGAGAAATCGAAATTCAACACTTCCGACAGCAACGAAAGACTGTCGATTTCCTTGGGTAGTTTATCGATCAGCGCGACTTTGTCCTCGGCCTCGGCGCGGGTTTCGGCGACAACGGGGTAAACGCCGGCGCAAACTTGCATTTCCTCCGGGTTCCGGCCAACCGCCGCGACCTTGGCCTTCAACGCGGCATAGTCGATCTTCGCGCGGTCGAAACTGTGATAGGCGACGAACACGCATTCAGCCCAGCGAGCGGCGAAGCTGGTGCCTCGGCCGGATTGGCCGGCCTGGATGATGACCGGGTGGCCCTGGTCGGAGCGCGGCACGGTAAAGGGCCCGCGGGACTGGAAGAATTCGCCTTTATGGTCCAGGCGGTGGACTTTATCGGGATGCGCGAACAGACCGGTTTCGCGGTCGGCGACGATCGCGCCGTCTTCCCACGAGTCCCAGTGTCCCATGACGACTTCCATGAACTCGTCGGCGCGATCGTAACGGCGGTCGTGGTCCTGGTGCGAATTGTGGCCCATGTTGCGGGCCTCGCCGTCATTCATCGAGGTCACGACGTTCCATGCGGCGCGCCCGCCGGTCATCAGATCCAGCGTGGCGAACACGCGGGCGACATGAAACGGCTCGTAATACGTCGTGGAGAAGGTGGAGCCGAGGCCGAGTTTCTCGGTCGCCATGCCCATCACGGTGAGGATCGTGATCGGGTCCATCTTCACGCAGCGGATGCCGTTGGCGACCGTGTGGGCGTGGTCGCCCGCGAACAGATCGGGCATCGCGAGGCGGTCGTCGAAAAACCCAAGATGGAATTTCCCCGCCTCCAACGCCCGTCCAATCCGCCGGTAATATTCCGCCGACGTGAAGTCCTGGGCGGCCTCCGGATGGCGCCACGATCCAACGAAGTTCGAGCAGTTCTGCGCCTGCAGGAACCCCACCAGAGTCATTTGCCGTGTCATTCGTCCATCCCTCGCGCGGTCCGGGTTGAGCTTACATGCCGGGGCGGAACTCGGGAAGAACAGGAACGGCGTTCAGGCGGTCGGTTGTGTGTCCGGCGGCTGAGCATCCGGCGGTGGCTGGATGGCCGCGGTGGCGGCGACCTCGGCGGCGAAGTCTTCCTTGGGCTTCTCGATGCCCTCGCCAAGCGCGAAACGGGCGAAGCCGGTGATCGTCGCATTGGCATCCTTGACGATCGCTTTCACCCGGCTCTTGCCATCATGCACCCACACCTGCTCCAGCAGCGCCACTTCCTCGTAGAACTTCTGGACGCGCCCTTCGACCATCTTGGCGATAACGTTGTCCGGACGGCCGGAGGCTTTCGCCTGATCCATCAGAATCGTCTTTTCCCGCTCCAACGCCTCGGCCGAAACGCCGGAAATATCCAGCGCGTCAGGCCGCGACGCGGCGACATGCATGCCGATCTGGCGGCCAAGCGTATTGAGCGCGTCGTGGGCACCGTCCCCGGCGACGGCCGCGAGCACGCCAATCTTGCCCAGGGTGGGCTTGAGCGCGGCGTGAACATACGTCGCGACGACGCCGTTCGGCACACTCAACACCTGGGCGCGGCGGAGGTTCATGTTCTCCCCGATCGTCGCGACCATGTGGGTCAGCTCTTCCGCGACCGAGCGGCCGGTGCCGGGGAACGGCGCGGCCTTGATCGCGTCAAGGCTGTCGCCAACTTCCAACGCGATGTTCGCGACGGTCTCCACGAAGGCCTGAAACACCGGATTGCGCGCGACGAAATCGGTTTCGGCGTTGACCTCGACCATGGCGGCACGGCCGGGCGCCGAGGCGACACCTACCAGGCCCTCGGCCGCGATGCGGCCCGATTTCTTCGCGGCGGCGGCGAGGCCCTTCTTACGCAGCCAGTCGATCGCGGCCTCGATGTCGCCCGCGACCTCGATCAGCGCTTTCTTGCAGTCCATCATGCCCGCGCCCGTTTTGTCGCGCAGGTCCTTCACCAAAGCGGCGGTAATGTCAGCCATGTCGTCTCTCCGGGCTCAGGCGGTGGGGGCTCAGGCAGTCGCTTCGGCGGCGAGTTCGGCCGGCGGCAGTTCCTCGCGCGCGCCAATGTCGGCGCCCGAGGCCTGCATTTCGGCGCTGATCCCGTCCAGCACGGCGCCGGCCACCAGGTCGCAATACAGGGTGATGGCGCGGATCGCGTCATCGTTGCCCGGAATTGGGAAGGTCACGCCGGCCGGGTCAGAGTTGCTGTCCAGGATCGCCACGACGGGAATGCCGAGCTTGGTGGCTTCCTCGACCGCCAGCTTTTCCTTGTTGGTGTCGATGATGAACAGAATGTCCGGCAGTCCGCCCATCTCCTTGATGCCACCCAGAGCGCGCTCCAGCTTGTCCTGGTCGCGCGTGATGTTCAGGATTTCCTTCTTGGTCAGGCCGGAGGTGTTGCCCGCGACCATTTCCTCGATCTGGCGCAGCCGCTTGATCGAGCCGGTGATGGTCTTCCAGTTGGTCAGCGTGCCGCCGAGCCAGCGGTGGTTGACGTAGTACTGACCACAACGTTTGGCGGAGTCAGCGACATACTCGGAGGCGGCGCGCTTGGTGCCGACGAACAACACGCGGCCGCCGGCGGCGGTGACGTCGCGGATCGCCCGCAGCGCGCGGTCGAGCATCGGGACGGTCTGCTGCAGATCGATGATGTGGACCTGGTTGCGGATACCAAAGAGGTATGACGCCATCCGCGGGTTCCAGCGGCGGGTGTGGTGGCCGAAGTGGACGCCGGCTTCAAGAAGCTGACGCATCGTGAAATCTGGCATCGCCATGAGCGATTTTCCTTCCTTGTCGTCCGGTTGAGCCTCCGCGGGGGTGGCTGGGGTTCCAGCACCGGACCTGATCGCTCAGGAAAGGCGCCCCGCGTGTGAATTACCGCTCCCACCCGGGGGGAGTTCCCTGGGCAGGTGCGGCGGCGGGGGTATGGGGGAAGTGGGGGCGGAAGGCAAGGGCGGCGGCGGTTAAAGATATGGGGCCGCGGTGTCCGGGATTTCGCCTGTCCGCAGAAGCTGAGCGGCAATATGGGCGTGCATGATCAGCACGCGGTGGTGCGCCGCCTGGTACACCCGCATCCGGCCGGGCTCAAGATCCGTCGTGTCCGGGGCCTGAAAATCCCGCATATTGTAGGTGGCGAGAATGTGAGCACGGCCCGCGATGGCGGTGTCGAGCACCCGGCCATCCTCATCGTCGGCGCGTGGTGGCACAATTGATGGGTCGTAGGGGTTGTAGACCGGCATGCGCGACTCCGCGGTCGGCGCGGTTCCGCCGCCAAGAACCAGATACGGCACGGCACCGGCAGGTCCACGGCGCGCGAAGCTACCGATCAGCGAAGCGAAGGCGGAAACATCCCCAGGCCCAAAACCCAATCGGACAAGGACGTCCTCCAGCCGCGATAGCATCGTGTGCGAGACAACGAGTTGAACCGGTCCAATGGCGGAATTGCCGGTCCTCGCCGCGTCGACGATCACCTGAGCGGCTGTACGTCGGGTACGGCCATCACGGATCGCCAACAGGTACGTGACCCAGATGTTCAGATCCACGCATAAGCGAAGGGGCTCCGTTCGCGGTGCCAGGTCAGCCACGGCGCTTCAGGGCGGACCGGGTAAGCTCGATCGCCGCATGCTCGAGTTCGTCATCGGGCGCGTTGTCCGGCACGAGGGTTGCCGCCGTGCCGGACAAACGCCGGCAGGTCATATCGAACTCGGCGATATTCAGGACGCGGGCGACCTCGTTCATGACCTGGCGGCACTCGTCCTGTGTGCCCAGGGCGTAGAGGGCCGCGACAGATGCGCGGGCCTCGCGTGGGAGGGAGACAAAGAAGCGCAGCGCGAGGCCAGCGATCTGGGCTGGAGACCGGTCGTCGCGTTTGGCTTCCAGGGCCACGTGTTCGGCGACCTCGTCGGAGACGTAAGCAGAGACGGTTTTTCCGGCCATGGAAGATTCCTATAAGCTGCCATATCCATAGAAACCGTGAAAACTGCAGACAACAACTTTTTGTATGGAGTACGCTTGCGCGAACAGGGCACCCGAGGCGGCGGAGGGGCTGGCCGTGGCTCGTTCGGCGAAACCGCTACGATCCCCGAGGACTCAACGCCGCGATCCGCGGTGGACGTCTTCCCCGGTGCAACCGGGCCGGCACGAAGTATGCTGAGGCCCCGCGTGCGAACTGTCGCGCGCCCAGGAGATATTGCCGCCGGGCAGGTGCGGCGGACAGAAGGGAAAGTGAAGCGGGAGGCAGGCCCCGCCTCGGGAGGATTTCAGGCGGATACTGGCCGGCGCTGGATCCGGTTTGTCAACGACGCCACGCGTTAAATGCAAGGCAACCAGGGTGACAACGCAAACTTACCTCCGAGGGGATTCTGACGTACGATAAACGAACTTTATTTTGTGTGATATTGGCGAAGAAGCGCCCGTGACGTAACTGGACTCTCACCGATCCCCAGAGAGGCGCATCGACAACGCCAGATAAGATCAAACTGAGTCAGTTCAGTTGGAAAATTCTGAGACACCTTGCCAAAGTGAAACTGCCACGATCAATCAACCTGCTGTTAATACAGCGTATCGTGGAGCACCCTTACTCACCAGTCGGTATCTTAAGCTATAAATCATCCTCAACATGTAGATATCAACGGGGCATATCCATGGCCGGTGTAGCCTAAAATACCGACTAGTGAGTAAAATGTATTTTACCTATCCCAACTGTGCCAGTTCCCGGGCGATTCTTTCCCATTGGGATATCAGGAAGAAACGCACCACCAAGTGTCAATACAGCACCTAAAACTATTTTTTTTAGCGGTACGAACGCAATGAAACCTATAAACGCCCAGAATTCGAGAACTGCAAATACGCCTGATCTCCATCCCTCTATAATAAGCCATATCGGCCATGGAACTCTGATTTCCCCTGCGAAAGCGGGTTTAACTTCCACAAAAACCAAAACATAAACTGCAATGAGCAATATCACAACGAAGCGGCGGACTGGCGGCTCTCTGTCAGCCCAATTATTTCAAAGAGGTTTTTCGACGCCATCACGCTCCCGCCCCAGACCAAAAGTGTCGGCTTCCGCGCATTACTAATCTCCCAATACTATACCCGACATAAAATTGCGATTTCTGCCAATAGCGGCTGCTTCGTCGGGCGAGATGATTGTCGGGTATAATCTTGGGAGATTAGTAGCTTGACTCAGTCCTACTGCGGAGGCAAGCCAATTGTCCAACATCTTGTGGGACAATCGTTTCAGCCAACCCCGCATAACTTCCTATTTTGGTTAATCGAGATCAGTGCCCACCTCGAGGCTGGAAAGACCGCTGACAGGGTCCCAAAATTACAGTTTAGAAATATAGCTTATCACTACTGTCCGGAGTTTTCCGAACGAACCGTTCCGAAGTGTCTGACCTATAACGGTTTTTCGACGATTTTGGGTGGTGTCGGTTTGAAGTTGGTGGCGGTTTGCCCGACCCTTGTCCGGGGAGGGCTCACTCATGAACGCCG
>SHWL01000195.1 GCA_009693865.1 Acetobacteraceae bacterium
CTTCCATGGCGTGGCAACCAAATATCTCGACCATTACCTGGGCTGGCGCCGGACAGTCGAAGCTCTGGGGGGCGACATGCAGCCAGAGGACTGGCTGCGGAGCGCCGTCGGAATCGGACCATATCAATCAATAACGCAATGAGAGCCAAGGAAATTGATCCGCGATTTGCCTTGACGCCGATTGTTAGTGGCGTTAGTTAATTCGTGGCGGACGGATCCGGCGACCGGCTTCACCCGGGACTTTCGGAAAAGGGACGTTCGCTTGATCCGGCCGCCGGCTCTCTGGGCGCGGCGGCGGATCACCGGCTTTCAGGCAGTGCCTTCGTTCCCAAGAGTCCGAACCAGCTTCCTCGAACTGTTAGAATTGGAATCCTTCATGAACACCTCCACCAAAGACAGCGGCCGTATCATCCTTGGCGGCGGCATGCGCCTGCCGGTTGCGAAGCCGGCCGTAAGTAAGATCGTACTGGGCGGTGGGATGCGTCTGCCGCGCGCGCGGTAATCCGACCTAACGATGCCCGCGGCCTGATACGCGGGCATCGTCCCCCTCCTTTCCATTGTTCCGAGCCACCCGAATGATCGAGGACGCCATGCCGGAGTCGTCGCCCGCGATTGCGCGCTTTTATCGTCTGATGGAACAGACCCGTCCGCCGATGCGCGCGGATCGCTCCGCCGCTGGAACCCTGCCGACGCGCGCCTACCGGTACTGTGAGGCAGTGACGGCCGCCGCCGGGTATGGCTGGTGGGTTTTCCCGCCAACAGGTTTGCGCTTCATTTGGGACGGTGCCGATATTTTCTGGACCTGCGACGCCCTGGAAGACTGGGAGCCGCTGAGCCCATCCGCTCAATACCCCGGCTTTTCAGACGCTTTCGACGCGGCCGCGCCCGGAATGCTACAGGGATGCGCCCCGCCGATGCTGACGGCGATGCCCGAGCCGGGCGCGCTGCAAATCTGGACTGGTCTGATGGTCCGGACCCTACCCGGCTGGCACTTACTGGTGCGGGCGCCCGCGAATTTGCCCCTGACAGGCGGTTTCACGCTCTATGAGGGGATCGTCGAGACGGATTCCTGGTTCGGGCCGCTGTTCACCAACCTGCGCTTCACACGCACGCACAGTCCGATCACGCTGAGGCCCGACTTCCCGTTGCTGCAAGTGCAACCAGTGCAAGCATCGAGCTATTGCGACGCCATCCTGGACTCCACTGACCTGGTGCCCGGCATGGAGGGCCTTGGCGAGGACGACTGGCGCGATTACCACCGGACCATCGCCGTGCCGAACGAGGATCCAGACCGGCCGTTTGGTGCCTACGCTAAACAGGCCCGGCGGCGTCGCAAGTCGGATGCGCCGGTTGGATTGAGCGGGCAATGTCCGATGCGGAATTCCGTCGGCAGGTAGGGCGACGCGGCGCGTTGACCCGCCGGGATCTCTCCAAGGCCGAGGCTCCCGCGAGTGTAGGCGCGCGGCGGCGCGATTCTTTGAGCGGTCGCGCACCGGTATTCCCGAGTCGATTTGAAGTGGGGATGTTCCGGGCGTGACACCGCGCATGCGCGGTGTCCTCTCACGCTCAATTGCTATAATGGGCATCGCATCGTTCCGTTTGGACCCTGCAGGCCGAAATGCCCGACCCCACCTATGTCGATCCCCAAACCGGCCGTACCTATCCGCTCGGAACGCCGCGGTGGTGCGGTGACGGTCAATCACCGCTGCTGTTGACGCCTCTCCCGGGCCTGACCCGCGGCCAGATCGACACCCGGGCCAGAAGCCTTTGGCGTTACCGCGCCGCTTTCCCCTTCCAAATCGACTCCCCCATCACCCTGGGCGAGGGCATGACCCCGCTCATCTCCCAGACACTTCATGGCGCCACCGTCCTGCTGAAGTGCGACTGGATGAACCCCACCGGCAGCTTCAAGGACCGCGGCGCCAGCGTCATGCTATCGCTGCTGAGAGCCCAGGGGATTGGGCATGTGCTGGAGGACAGCTCGGGCAACGGCGGCGCGGCCGTCGCGGGCTATGCTGCCGCGGGCGGAATGCGGGCGACAATCATGACACCGGCGTCCACCAGCCCCGGGAAAACGGTGCAGATGCGTGCGTATGGCGCGGATATCCGATTAATCCCCGGCAGCCGGCAGGACACCGCCGATGCGGCGGCACGGGAGGCGGCGAACATCTTCTACGCCAGCCATAACTGGCATCCGTTCTTCCTTCAGGGTACCAAGACTCTGGCTTATGAACTCTGGGAGGATCTGGGTTTCCATGCCCCGGACAACATCGTCACCCCCTGCGGCGCGGGCTCCAACGTTCTGGGCTGCGCCATCGGTTTTGGGGAACTGCTGCGAGCCGGTGAAATCAAGAAACTCCCGCGCATCTTCGCCGTGCAACCAGCCAACTGCGGCCCTATCGCCGCGTCTTTCCTGGCGGGCACCGACGCCGAGGTCGCCAGCCCCGTCGAGCCCACGATCGCCGAGGGCACGGCAATCGCTCAGCCGATTCGCCGCCGGGAGGTCATCGCCGCGTTGCGCGACAGCGGAGGGGGCGCCGTGTTAGTTCCAGAGGCCGATATCGAATCCGCGCTTTTCGAACTTGCTCGCATGGGCATTTATGTGGAGCCGACATCGGCCCAGGTGGTGGCGGGATTTCGAAGTTTACTGGCGAGCGGGGCGATCGGACGCGAGGAAACCACCGTGCTGGTGATGACGGGCAGCGGATTGAAGGCGACCGACCGGATCGCGGAACGCATGGGGATCGAGGCATGAGCGGGCCCCCGCGTCGTGACGGGTCCGGGCGCGGAAGGACGCGGACAACATGAACGGCCCACGCATCGCTCTTTTGGGCTTTTCCATCGAATGCAACCGCTTTGCCCCGATTGCACACGAAACCGATTTCCGTGCGCGCACTCTGTTGGGTGGCGAGGCCATGCTGACCAACGCCCGCTCCCCGGCACCCATGATGTTGGGCGAAATGCCCGGCTTTGTCGCGGACATGGACGGGGCGGGACCATGGGGGCCGGTTCCAGGCCTGTTGGCGATGGCCGAACCGAACGGTCCTGTGTCTCAGGAATTCTTCGGCCGGATGATGGGGCAATGGGAGGCCGATCTGCGCGCGGCCGGCGATCTCGACGGCGTGTACTGCGTCCTGCACGGCGCTGGCCTGACCGTGAACGACCATGACCCCGAGGGCACGTTGCTGGCGATGGTCAGGCGGGTTGTCGGGGAAAAGGTTCCGGTGGTCGCGACCTACGATCTGCACGCTAATGTCTCGACGGCGGACGTAGCGCTGGTCAACGCCTTTATCGGTTACCGCACCAACCCGCATCTGGACATGCGGGAACGCGGCGCGGAGGCAGCCCAGACGCTGCGCCGCCTGATCGCGGGCACGAGAACCTTCCTGGCGCACATCCGTCTCCCGATCGTGCCGCCAACCGTCACGCAACTGACCGGCAAGGACGCTCATGCCCGCCCGTATGGGGAACTGATCGACCTCGGGCAGCAGCGGATGCGCGAGCCGCCGTACGACGGCCGCGTGCTGAATGTCTCGGTCATGGGCGGCTTTGCCTATGGCGATACGCCATTCAACGGGCTGACCGTCGTCGTCACCGCGCTGGATCAGGATGCCGCCGACGGCCTGGCTCGCGAACTGGCGGACGCCGGTTGGGCCCGGCGCGACCGGTTCCGGCCCAGTTTGACCAGCCTGGAGGATGCGACGGCGCTGGCAAAGGGCGCCGCCGACCCGTCCCGCCACGCGCTGATCTTCGCCGATGTCGCCGACAATCCGGGTGGCGGTGGGCGCGGCAACACGATGTGGATCATGCGAGCGTTTCTCGACGCCGGCGTGAGAGGCGGCCTCGTGGGGGTGATCCACGATCCGGCCCTGGCCGCCGAGGCGCATATCCGCGGCATCGGGGCGACCTTCTCAGCGACGTTCAATCGTGAAGGCGGCGACGAGTTCGGCAAACCCTTCACGACCGACGCAACCGTCGCCGGCATCAGGGACCAGCCCGTACTGGGCCGCCGCGGCATCTACGCGAACAATACCCTCGACCTTGGCCTGTGCGCCGCGCTGACCATCGGCGGCCTGACGGTCGTCGTGATCGGCAATCGGGTCCAGTGCGCCGACCCCGTATTTTTCGAAATGTTTGGCCTGGATATCGCCGCCGCGCGGGTCGTCGTCGTTAAGTCACGCGGCCATTTCCGGGGCGGCTTCGACGAGTTCTTCCGCCACCAGGATGTGATCGAGGTCGATGCGCCCGGCCTGACCAGCCCGGTCCTGTCGCGCTTTGCCTGGCGCCATATGCCGCGGCCGGTCATCCCGATCGATGATACCGCGACTTTCCCCATCGGAACGCCTGACCCATGAGACTCGCCGATCTCCCGACGCCGTGCCTCGTTCTGGATCGCCAGAAGTTGATGCGGAACATCCGAAGCATGGCTGGCATTCTTGGCCGCCATAACGTGCCCCTGCGGCCGCACATGAAAACCGCGAAGTCGATCGACATCGCCCGCCTCGTGCTGGCTGGTCAGCCTGGCGGCATTACCGTTTCGACCCTGGCGGAAGCCGAGTATTTCGCGAGTCATGGCATCGTCGATATCCTGTACGCGGTAGGCGTCACGCCTGGGAAGCTCGATCTGGTCGCCAAATTGAACGCCAACGGCGCCGGCATCACGGTCATTACCGACGATCCTTTGACCGCCGACGCGATCGCCGTTCACCCAGCTGAAATCAAGGCGCTGATCGAAATCGACTGCGGCGAGCAACGCGGCGGTGTCCTTGTGGCCGAGGATCTGATCTCGGAACTCGCGGACCGTTTGGGCGCCAACCTGGTGGGGGTCATGACTCACGCGGGCCATTCCTATCAGGGCCGCAGCGTCGCCGAGATCGCCCAGATCGCGGAACTGGAGCGGAGCCATGTGGTTTATGCCGCGCAACGCCTGCGAGCGGAGGGTCATGCGATCTCGATCGTCTCGGCAGGGAGCTCGCCGACCGGACGCCATGCCGAGACAATGACCGGCCTGACCGAGTTCCGCGCCGGCGTTTACATGCTGGGCGATTTGTTCCAGGCGGAAATCGAAACTCACGCCCGCGATAGTATCGCGCTGACGGTACTGACCAGCGTCATCGGGCGGCCGTCCGGGCGTTTGTTGGTCGACGCCGGCGCCTTGGCGCTATCGAAGGACCGTGGCACGGAATCAACGCCGAACGATTTTGGCTTCGGGTTGGTGCAGGACATCAGGGGCGAATACGCGCTCGGAGACGCGATTGTCCGGAAGGCGTATCAGGAACACGGGGTCATCGAATTGGACACCGCCAACGCGATCGAGACTCCGGTCGGCACGAAGCTGCGGATTTTGCCCAATCACGCATGCCTGACCGCCGCCGCGCACGACCGGTATTATGTGATCGATGGTTCGGATGAGGTCGTGGCGGTCTGGCCCAGGATGAACGGTTGGTGAGGCCGGGCGTGGCCGGAATTGAGCTGGTGTTCGTTATCCAGCAATTCCAAATTCAATTTTCGACCGCCTTCCACCGATTTTTCGATATCCCGGCCCCCGGCCCGAAGCCGATCGGCCGGATGCGGTGAGTCTCAAATGTCACACCTCGAGGACAATCGGCAGCCTGTCTCATTTTCCCGATTCCCCTCGGGGCCAATCCACGATTCAAGCGTCCCATGTCGATCCCGAACCGCCTTATCGCCGCGCTACGCCGCTGTGGCCAGTCCCTGCCGGACCCACGTACGGGGCACAACACACGCTATCCGATGGCGGACTTCGCGCTCGCCGCGTTTGCGCCTTTCTTCATGCAAAGCCCGTCCTTCCTGGCCCATCAGCGCCATCTGGAAACCGCCCAGGGCCGGTCCAACTGCCAGACGCTGTTCGGAATGGACAAAATCCCCTGCGACGTCCGGGTCCGCACCATGCTCGATCCGATCGAACCGTCGCATTTCCACCCCATGTTCGCCGATGTCGTGGCCGAACTGCGCCAATCCGGCGCCCTGGACGCCATGCGTTGCCTGGACGGACATTTGCTCATCGCGCTGGATGGCACGGAATACCATTGCTCGCGTGAAATCCACTGCCCGAACTGCTCGCACCGCAAACGCGGCAAGGACAAAATCGAGTATTTCCACACAATGCTGGCCGCCACCGTGGTGGCGCC
>SHWL01000033.1 GCA_009693865.1 Acetobacteraceae bacterium
AGCACTGCACCTTCCCCGCAGTGAGCACCATGGCATGCTCGGCACCAGTCGGACGTTCAGGCCTGCCGCACATGCCAAAAACCGGAGGTGGATAAAGCAACCCTCGTTACGAATGCCGGGCGACAACTATCTTGACACTCACCGACTGGGTGCCGGTCATTCCGGCCACTCAGTGTCAACCAATGCATCCATGCCCTGGCACCGCGCTTTAATCGTCTTCACGACAGTCACCGCATTCGCGCTCCTGGCGATCGGCAACGCGCGCGCCGCGGCCCAGGTCGGGGAGACCCGCCACATCCCCGCGGGCCCGTCGCCGGCGCTCGCGTTCGACCAACTCAAGGAAAGCTACCGCCGTCCCCCCGCAAATCCATTTCCGCCGGAAAATCCCTTCACGCTGGCCAAGGCATTGCTTGGCCGCATGCTGTTCCACGATACACGGCTATCCGGCGGGGGCGTGCTCGCGTGCGCCACTAGTACCTCGGCACAGTGGTTTTGACCGGTTGAACAAAACGGGGCCGAAGCAGCAGATGCCCGCACCTCAGGCCCCAACGGATCAGTTCGATTCTTCGCAAGGATCGATTTCAAAGAGTCAAAATCACTGTGCAGAGGTACTAGTCACAATCGAGGCTTCGGTTACGGCGACGGTCTGGCGAAAAGCGTTGGCGATGGCATGCGGCCGCTGGATCGGCGATCGCCCAGTCTCATCAATGGCGCTTGGGGCCAGCGCTTCATGTGGGACGGCCGCGCGGCTTCGCTGGAAGACCAGGCGCCTGGCCCGATCCAGGCGCCAACGGAAATGAATCAGCCGCTCGACCGGCTGATCGACATCCTGTCCGCCATCCCGCGATACCTTTCGCTCTTCGCGGCGGCGTTTCCCGGCAAACCCATTACGCAAGGCGCCATCGCCGACGCCATCGCGACCTGTGAACGCACGATCGTCTCCACGATCGCGCCCTTCGACGCGTGGATCGAAAACGACGCGGCGGCGTTCCCCCAGCCCGCGAGGCGTGGCTTCGCGCTGTTCAACACAAAGGCGCGATGTGCGTCCTGCCATGATGGATGGCGCCTCACCGATAACGGATTTCAGGACATTGGCCTGCCGGACAATGACGAGGGCCGTGGCCGCCTGTTTCCCCATGTCATCAAAATGAGCCACGCGTTCAAGACCCCTGGCCCGCGGGAGATCGCGCGTCGAGGACCGTATATGCATGACGGCTCGCTGCCGGCCCTTGAGGCCGTCGTCGCCCACTACGATCGCGGCGGCGGCGGACGCCCTGGGCAATCGGAATCGATCGCGCCACTCGGGCGGTCGCCGGAGGAGCAGGCGGACATCGCCGCTTTTCTCCGAACGCTGTCGAGTGACGTCCGGCCCGGCTTCGTGCCGGACCTGCCGCGATGAAACTGCCGCCGGAAGGAACCCGCTGGTGCCGCCCGGCGACTTCATCTCCGTCGGCGAAGAAATCGGCATCATCGTACAGATCGGTGCCTGGGCGCTCCACCAGGCCTGCGCGGAGGCGGCGAAGTGGTCCAATCACCTCAAAGTCGCGGTCAACCTGTCCCCGTTGCAGTTCCATGGCTAAAATCTGGTCGGCACGGTGAGCAATGCGCTCCGTATTTCCGGTCTCAAACCGGAACGCCTGGAGCTGGAGATCACGGAATCGGTGCCTTTACGAGACGATCCGGCGACGCGGGAGACTCTGCAGGCTTTGCACGGGCTTGGCGTGCGCATCGCGTTGGACGATTTCGGCACCGGCTATTCTTCGCTATCATATCTCCGTGGATTTCCGTTCGATAAGATCAAGATCGACCGTTCCTTCGTGACCGATTTGCAGACAAGGGACGAATGTGTCGCGATCGTCCGGGCCATCACGGGTCTGGCCGATAGCCTGCACATGGACACCACCGCCGAAGGTGTCGAGACCGAGGAGCAGTTTGAATTCCTGGCCACCGCGGGTTGCACGGACATCCAGGGTGATCTTTTCAGCAAGCCGGTGCCCGCCAATGCGGTTCCCGCGCTGTTACGCCGGCTGTCAGGACGGCCGGTTGCCGTTCTTCCCGCGTTGGCCGCGGTCACTGGTTAGGGCCGGGCGTGGCGCTCGCATCGTCGCCCAGGCGGTTGCATGCGATCCGGGGTCTGAGTAGGGTGCGCGGCGGCGCGGGTGTAGCTCAATGGTAGAGTTCCAGCCTTCCAAGCTGGCCACGAGGGTTCGATTCCCTCCACCCGCTCCAACCGCCACGTTCCCCAATCAGGCCGCGCGCGCCTCCGTCTCACCCGGCGGGAAGTTGCATTCCACGGCGATCCCGTCTGGATCCAGGTAGAACAACTGCGTCATGTTCATCCTGGGCAGCACCCGCTCGTCGAACTTGATCCCGGCGTTGTTCAGGGTCGCCCGCATGTCCTTGAGCCCGGTGCAGGAGAAGGCGATATGGTCCAGCCGCCCGGTCTCGGCCGGATAGGACGGACCGTCGGGGATTGTCTTCGCGCCCGCCTGGTAGCCCAGAAGATGCACCGTCGGGGTGCCGCCGCAGTACAGCCAATAACCCGGGAAGGCCAACGGCGGCCGGTCACCGGTCTTCAGGCCGACGATGTCGCAATAGAAGTCCTTGGTCTTCTCCAGATCGCGCGCCTGGATCGTGTAGTGGTTCAGTGATTCCGCTGGCATGTCGTGTCCTCCGTCAGAACTGGTTTTCAGCCGGCAAGCCAAGCATCAACTGGCCAACCGTCTCATAGTGAAGTTGCCGCCCCTGGCTCTGTTGCGCAACCGTGTGAATGTCGCGCAACCGCCGCTCGAACGGATTTTCCTCGAACACCGCGAACGAGCCGGCCGCATGATACAGCGTGTTCACCACCTCGCGCGAGGACTGGATGGCCCAGGTGGAGGCGAGGCGGATCTGGGCGCGGTGTTCGAGGGTCATTTCACCGTGCTGTTCGATATGGTCCCAGGCCTCATCGGCCGCGTCATGCAACAGCAGCCGAGCCGAGCGCCAACGCGCCTCGCACTGGGCGAACTGGGATTGGATGACGTTATTTTCCCGCATCGGTTTGCTGGCGCCGCGGGCGACTTTGGTGGCGGGCAGCGTCAGGAACGCGTCGACCATGCCTCGCGCGATACCAAGGCCTACGCCGCCGAACCCAATCGAGTAAAGTTGGCCGCTGGTAAACCGATACAGCAGGCCGTCCTCGCGCCGGTATTTTGGATTGTCGCGGTGCATCGCGCGTTCTTCCGGGACGAACAGGTTGTCGACCACATATTCGTTGCTGGAGGTTCCACGCAGACCGACCGTGTGCCAGATATCAACCATTCTGGCGCTGGACTTCGGAAACAGGAAGCTGCGCAACTCGCCGGTGCCCTTGATCCGGATATGCGTGCCCAGATAAGTCGCGTTCTGACTGCCGCTGGCGAAGCGCCACGTGCCCCTGATGCGGAATCCGCCCTCGACCGGGATCGCCTCGTACGGACCCGGCGGGCCCCATGCCAGGATGCCGTTCGCAGGCCCGAACATTTCCTTCGCCACATGCGGTTCAAGATACGCGGCGGACGTGGAGCAGCCATTGCTCTGGCACGTGACCCAGCCGGTCGATCCGTCCGCGGCGGCGAGCGCCTCGGTCACCTGGCAGAAGATCGAGGGTTTCAGTTCCATGCCGCCCACGGATTTCGGTTTCAACATGTGGAAGAAGCCGCCATCGATCAGCGCCGCGACCACGGGTTTGGTCAGTTCGCGGATATCATTGTGAGTAGGCGCGGCCGCCGCGATCATCGGCTGAAGGTCACGGGCTTTCTGGACCTGCGGGTGGACGGGGGGCATCGGCGAGGCTCCGGTTTGGGCCGCGACGCCATCGCGCGGCGCGTGCCGGGGCGGATTAACTCATTGGACGGCGAGGCGGGTCAAGCGAGAGAGCGGGAATTGGCGGAAGCGCTTGACTGATTCAACTGTGAGTATGTAAAGTTGGAAAATTGGAAATGTTGACTCTTTCCCGGCACTCGCCGGACATCAAGGAGACTCGAGCATGCCGTTGGTCAAGATCAAAGAGAAGGGGCAGTTGACGTTACCGGCCAGGATCCGCGAGCGGCATGGACTGGCCATCGGCGATTACGTCGACGTCACGGAGGAGGGAAGCCGGATTGTGCTTGTACCACAGACGTTCGTCGAACGACGTCCCGCCGTCGATGCCGCGATTGCCGAGGGACTTGCCGACATCGGCGCCGGCCGGATTTCGCCACGCTTCGACAATGCGGAGGACTTCGAAGCCTGGCTGGAGACAGATGAAGGAAAGCTGTTCGCTCGCGCAAAATAAGAACGGATTTTTCCGCGAGAGCAGCACGAGATTTCAATGCGTTGTCTCCCGAACTCAAAGCATTGGCGCGAAAGCAGCTCAATTTGTTGCGGGACAACCTTCGTCATCCGTCGCTCGATGCCAAGAAATACGGCGGGACCGATGATGTATGGCAAGCGCGGGTGAACCGGAGTTACCGATTTTATTTTCAGATTGACGGAGACACGTACAGAATTATTTCCATTGTCCCACATCCAAAGTAGACTCCGATCCCTGTCCAACCGATGGGGTCCACCTTATACGTCAGGGTCTGAGCGTGGGCTCTGGCAGCAATTCTCATTTTGGCGCTGACGCTCGCTTTTTCGTCATCCTCCGGTCACGCCGGAGGTGACGATTGGGGAGAGGTCTGCAGCCAAAATGAGAATTGCTGGGGCTCTGGCGGGCGCATTGCCTTTCGGATCGAAGGAGGTACAGCCACCGTGCATCCGGCTGAGGAAGAAGGCACCGACCCGGCGCTTGGCCCCTTTCTTGACCTTCTGGCGCGCGACATCGCCACGCGGCCGGACACGCTTGCCGCATTGCCCAGGGCGCCTGACGCTCGCATCAAGCGTTTGACGGCTGGAGTCAACGTGAATCCCGAGGACTCAATTGAAGGCGACGTCGCGCTGTAGCACGATGCCGCACCGTCATGGTTAGAATTGTTCGCGTGTCAGCTGTTCCTCGAACGAAGCGACCGATTGATTGGCGGTCTCACGCGCGGACGCTCACAGCCCTGTCATACAGATCGTCGCCGAAACGGAGGCCCATCGCGCCCGCCCCTCAACCCCGGCCTGGACCCTTGTCAGAGTGGCCCGGGGACGCCAAACCCGGCGAACGATGCGACAGGAGGTGAGAATGCCGGGCACCGCGACCAGCCGAACGATCGAAGCCGCGCGCGCCTTGTTGGGCGAACGCCTCACCACGAATGCCAGCCTGCGGGAGCATCACTCGCACGGCCAGGACACTCAGACGCCGGTGCTGCCCGACGCGGTGGCCTTCGTTGAAACCACGGAGGAAACCTCGAAGCTGCTGGCGCTGTGCCACGCCGAGCGGGTGCCGGTCGTGGCCTGGGGCGCGGGCACCTCGCTGGAGGGGCATGTAACTCCGGTCCGGGGCGGGATCACGGTCGATCTGTCGCGGATGACGAAGGTGCTGAACGTCAGCCAGCCGGACATGGATTGCCGGGTCGAGGCGGGGGTGACGCGGGACCAGCTGAACACCCACTTGCGCGATCTGGGGCTGTTTTTTCCGGTCGATCCGGGGACCGCCGCCTGCACGATCGGCGGCATGTGCGCGACCCGCGCGTCGGGCACCAATGCGGTGCGCTATGGCACCATGCGGGAGAACGCGATGGGCCTGACCGTCGCGCTGGCGGACGGGCGCGTGATCCGAACCGGCGGGCGCGTTCGCAAGTCGGCAACAGGTTACGACCTGACCCGGCTTTTCGTGGGCTCCGAGGGCACCCTGGGCATCATCACCGAGATCCAGTTGCGCCTGCACGGCATCCCCGAGGCGATGTCGTCCGCCACCTGCCAGTTCCCTACTCTCCGGGACGCGGTGGAAACCGTCATCGCCATCATGCAATCCGGCATCCCCGTGGCGCGGATGGAATTGCTGGATGAGGTGCAGATGGAAGCTTGTGTCGCCTACTCGAAGTTGGAGGGGCTGCGGGCGATGCCCAGTTTGTTCTTTGAGTTCCATGGCACGCCGGCCGGAGTGAAGGAACAGGCCCAACAGGCCGAGGATATCGCCGGAAGCTTCGATGGCAGCGGCTTCCGGTGGGCGACCGATACGGCCGAGCGGAACAAGCTGTGGCAGGCGCGGCACGACGCTTTATGGGCGGCGCTGGCGTTGAAACCCGGCCATAAGGGGATCGCCACCGACGCGATCGTGCCGATCTCGCGGTTGAACGAGGCGATCCTCGGGGCGAAGGAGGACATCGCCGCCTCCGGCCTGACCGCGCCGATCGTCGGTCACGTGGGGGACGGCAATTTCCACACCGTGATCCTGGTTCCGCCCGAGCCGGACGGCCTGGCCCGAGCCTGGGACCTCGACAAGAAAATCGTCAACCGCGCGTTGGATCTGGGCGGGTCGTGCAGCGGAGAACACGGGGTCGGGATCGGCAAGCGCGAGTTCCTGGAGCGCGAGCATGGGACGGAGGCGCTCGCGGTTATGTACTCGGTGAAGCAGGCGTTGGACCCGCGCGGGATCATGAATCCCGGAAAGATTTTTCTGAACTGAGGGGTGTTGACCATGCCACCTCTTCTTTCTGTCCGTGAACGATACGCAACTTGATACCGGCGATTCGCTTCGATCCAACCGGACCGCCTATGGTGAACTATCGTCCCCCCTTCATGGATGAGGTCGGATGGTGGCAAAGCACCGTGCATCCCGAAATCGTGAGGAGATTTGGCGCCCCTTTCGACGGGTGGAGGTGGCCCCGCCTTGCCGGGCTTTGCATGAACATTCCCCGAGCCAGAGGGTGGCGTCAGTCGGTCCATCGTGTGCGCCAGTTAATGTCCCCCTGGGCCCAGGCGGCGAACTTCGCGTATCAAGGCGTTGGGATGTTCCATCGCGAGGAACCCGCGCAACCCCTGGCGCTCGCCATTTTCATGGCTGCCACGAGAAACTTGCGTCCGAACGGGCCAGACATCCTATATCTTGAATGGTTTTCGGCACGGCCATCAGGCACGCACGGGTACCTTAACACTGTGGGCTTTGGACAATATCTCATGGATTGGCTTACACTCCAGTCGCTGATGGCTGGCCTCGACGGCCGGATGTCACTGCATGCCGCAACCGAAGGACTGTGCCGCGTGTACGAAGGTTGGGGTTTCGAACGAATCGGCGATGACGTCCCCATTATCAGGAATCGCCGGAACAACGGCCTCTTCTATGAACTTCAGCCGAAAGCCGCGCTTGCCTTCCGTCGGCGGTTCGATCACCTGAGGTAGTTATCATGCCAACGCACACGGACGTCCTGACCGAACTCGCTGTCCGATACGGAAAGTGCGATGCCGACTCACCGGAGGAGATTGACGAATTCTACACACGTCATTTCGTCAAGCTTCCGACTAAAATCCGCGATCGGATCAGTTTTGAGGTACTTCAACGGGACAGTGAGCATCCGATTTCGCCGCTGACCGAGGCTGAAGTCACGGAACTGGATACACTCTTCAAAGGTGAAGTTAGGGTTCGCGATGCAGCGCCAAGAAGGACTTTGAGCAACTTTCGTTTAGGCCTTCCGTCTGGATTTGATCCGGTGGTTACGCACGCCACTTATATTATCCTGGCTTTTTCGGCCGGACTCGCCTTTGAAAACAGCTCGTTACATCATGGTCTGAGTTCGGCGATGCTGGCCGTTGTGACATTTGCTGGTCATATGAAAGCTATTGGCATTCAAGCGGCAGAATTTCTTAGCGATGTGACCAAGGTTCTTCACAATTGATCGATTTCGGTCTCAGTTATCACCCTCGTGTCAGGGCCCAGCGGTAGGAGCGCTGGCCAAACTACGAAGATTGGCGAGGTGACTCTTCACCCACTTGAGGGGTGGCAACTAGCCTGGCATGGCTCCTGGTGCCGCCCGAATCGGACGGCCAGCAGTGAGACTGGGATTTGGACAGGGAGGATCGTCGCACACGTCCTCGACCTAGCGAGTGACACAGCGGGGAACACGGAGTCGGGATTGGCAAACGCGAGTTTCTGGAGCGCGAGCATGGGACGGAGGCGCTGGCCGTCATGTACTCGGTGAAGCAGGCGCTGGATCAGCGAGGGATCATGAACCCAGGAAGATCTTTCTGAATTGACGGAGCGCGCCGTATTTGGGTAGCCGCAGGTTCTGACGTTAGTTATAACTCGCGTCATCCAAAGCGGAGACCATGCGATGGCCGCCCTGAAACTCACCCAGATCGGCAATTCCGTCGGCGTGATCCTGCCGAAGGAGCTCCTGGGTAAGCTCGGCGTAGGCCGGGGCGATACGCTTTATGCGATTGAGCAGCCGGACGGCATCAAGCTGACAACAGCCGATCCGGACTTCGAGGCACAAATGAATGTCGCGCGCCGGGTGATGCGGGAACGGCGGGCCGTGCTCCGCGAACTCGCGAAGTGACGGTCTGGTTGTCGCGCCCGCTTATTCTCGCGATCCACGACGAACAATTGACGGAGCACGGCGGCGCGATGGGCCTCCGTGACTCCGGGCTGTTGGACAGTGCTCTGGCGCGCCCGTCGAACCACGCCGGTTATGGTGAACCGGAGGTGGTGGAACTCGCGGCGTTGTACGCCATCGCGATCACGCGGAACCATCCGTTTGTCGATGGAAACAAACGGACCGCCTACGTGGCTCTGGAGACGTTTCTCGCGCTGAACGGCTGGCTTTTTCCGGTCAGCGATGCCGAGGCGGTGGTGATGACGCTCGCATTGGCGGCCGGGGAGATCGGGGACGCGGAGTTCACGGATTGGGTCAGGATGAACGCGACCATCCAGGCACTTTGATTCTGGACCACGACGAATGAATCAATGCCCCAGATGCGCGCGAAACCACTCCACCGCCGCGCTGGAGGACCGGCCAAACGCCGCCCCATAAGCATCGAAATGGCCACCTTGAAGCAAAGTCAGCCGCTTCGGCTCAAGCGCCCGCTCGTAGGCCGCGATGGCGAGGTCGGACGCCGTCACGTGGTCCCCGGTGGCCACGATCAACAGCAGGGGCGTCGGCGAAACCAGGCCAACATACGCGCCGGGCTCGTAGCCGAACGCGTATTCGATGCTGCGAACCGTCACCTCGTTCCGCCAGGAGGGCGCCCTCGCGGCGGCGGTTTCGCTGAACCACCGCCAGGCGTCGGCCGTCGGCAACGCCGAGGGACCCATGGGGTCCGCCGCCACGACCGGGATCATCGCGGGGGAACCTCCGGCCGCGCGCGCGTTCCGCTCCGCCGCGAACTGGCCTTCCAGCATCCCGATGAAATCGGCGCGAACCAGCCGGCGTAATCCCTGCCACCCGCTGATCTGCGGCACCTGCGCGACGACGCAGCGGACCCGCCGGTCGGTCGCCCCGACCACCAGCACATGACCGCCGCTGTAGCTGGAACCCCAGATGCCAATGCGCCGGGGGTCGGTGTGTTCGAGTCCTCGGGCGAAAGTAATGGCGTCGGAGTAATCGCGGACCTGCAACCAGGGATCGATTTCCTGACGCGGCGCCCCATCGCTCGCCCCAAACCCCCGATTGTCATAGACCACCGACGCGAAGCCCGCCTGGGCGAAGACCTCGGCGTAAGCGTCGAGATACATCTCCTTCACCGCCGAGAACCCGTGCGCCATGACGATCGTGGGGTGTGGCCCAGGAGAGTTGGGGGCGAAATGCCAGCCGCGCAGGGTGGTGCCGTCGGTTGTTTTGAACGCGATATCCGTTCGCATGGAGTCCTCCTTCCGGTTGGACTCCATACGGATGGCGACTGTGTTTGGATCTCGAAAAAAGCGTCAGGCCGGGATGCGCACTTTCATCTCGGTGATCCCATGGATCAAATTGGAGTAACTCCGCTTCGGCTCCTCCACGACCTCGATCGCCGGGAACCGCTTCAGGATTTCCTCCCACAGGATTGTGAGTTGCATCTCGGCCAGGCGATTGCCGACGCAGCGATGGATCCCGAACCCGAACGACAAATGCTGCCGCGGGCGGGCACGATCGATGATGAAGCTGTCGGCGTCCTCGATCTCGTCGCTGTCCCGGTTGCCCGAGATATACCACATGGCAACCTTTTCGCCCGCGCGGATCTGTTTCCCGTTCAGCTCCGCGTCGCGCAGCGCGGTGCGCCGCATATGCACCACCGGCGACTGATAACGGATGATTTCCGGCACCATCTTCGGGATCAGATCGGGGTTTTCCCGCAGCTTCTTGTATTGATCGGGGAACTTGTTCAGCGCCCACAAGCCGCCGCTGATCGAATTGCGCGTCGTGTCGTTGCCGCCGACGATCAACAGCAACAGATTACCCATGAACTCCTGTGGCCGCGACGGCAAATCCCGCGTCGCCTCGCCGTGCGCCAGCATCGAGATCAGATCGAATTTCAGCGGCTGTTGTTGCCGGACTTTCCACACATCGGTGAAATACGCCAGCATCTGGCGCAGGATCACATCCCGCTTCTGTTCGGAATCGATCTCGGTCCCGGCGCGCGTGTTCACCGTGGCGACGTTCGACCAATGCGTCAGGGTCCGCCGCTCCTCGAACGGGAAATCGAACAACGTGGACAGCATCTGCGTCGTCAGCTCGACCGAGACGCGGTCCACCCAGTCGAACACCTCCCCGCGCGGCAGTTCGTCCAGAATGCGGATCGCCCGTTCGCGGATCGTGGCCGACATGTTCGCCAGGTTCGGCGGCGCGACGATCGGCGACACGATCTTGCGTTGCGCGTCGTGCTTCGGCGGATCCATCGCGATGAAGCTTTCCTTGCGAAACTCCAACGGCACGTCCTTCAGCGCGATCCCGCCCATCGCCGCGTCCGACGAGTAAACACTGTGCGAGGTATCGACCTCCATGATGTCCCGGTAGCGCGTCACCGACCAATACGGCCCATACATCGGACTGTTGACGAAGTGCACGGGATCGTCGCGCCGCAGCCGCGCGAAGAAGCCGCCCCAGGTGTCTTCCTGATAAAGATAGGGGTTGCTGACATCGATGTCCTCAATCGGCATCGACCAGGGATCGCGATGGGCGATTGCCTGATAGTCGATCGCGATGGGAGCATTCATTGCGGCCTCCTTCTGTTTTTGTCAGGCCGGGATACGGACCATCATGGACGAAATCCCGTGCACGAAGCTGGAAAAAATCCGCTTCGGCTCTTCCACCAATTCGATCACCGGGAAGCGCTTCATGATTTCCTCCCACAGGATTGTCAGTTGCAGTTCGGCCAGACGGTTGCCCACGCAGCGATGAATGCCGAACCCAAACGATAAATGCTGCCGCGGACGCGCGCGGTCGATGATGAAGCTGTCCGGATCCTCAATCGCCTCGGCGTCGCGGTTGCCGGAGATGTACCACATCGCCAGCTTGTCCCCCGCGCGGAGCGTCTTGCCGCCCAGTTCGGTGTCCGACAGCACGGAGCGGCGCATGTAGGAGAGCGGGGTTTGCCAGCGAATGATCTCCGGCACCATGTTCGGGATCAGACCCGGATTTTCCCGCAGTTTGCGATATTCGCCAGGGTGCTTGCACAGTGCCCACAGTCCGCCGCTGATGGAATTGCGGGTCGTGTCGTTGCCGCCGACGATAAGAAGCACGCAATTTCCCATGAACTCCATCGGGTCCATGTTCCGCGTTGCCTCTCCATGCGACAGCATCGAAATCAGGTCGGGCTTCATCGGCGCGTTCACACGCTCGTTCCACAACCCCATCATGGCGCCGGCCATTTTTTTCAGCTCGTTGAACCGCTCTTCCTCGGTTTTCACGAGCGCGTTGGGATCCTTGAAATTGGTCGTGGCGACGTTCGACCAGTGCGTGAGATCCCTCCGCTTTTCGAACGGGTAGTCGAACAGCGTCGCGAGCATCTGGGTCGTCAGCTCGATCGACACACGCTCCACCCAATCGAAGGTTTCGTTGCGGGGAAGTTTCTCCAGAATCTCGATCGCCCGTTCCCGGATCGTGCCGGCCATGTTGGCGAGATTGCCCGGCGCCACGATCGGCGCCACCACGAGGCGCTGCACGTCGTGCTTCGGCGGGTCCATGGCGATGAACATCGCCAGCCGGTACTGGGTTTCCTGGTCCAGCAGGGTAATCCCGAACGCCGAGGAGAAGACCTGAGGATTGGTCTCCACCTTCATGATGTCCTTGTATTTCGTCACCGACCAGTACGGGCCGAACTGGCTGTCCGCCACATAATGCACCGGATCGTCCCGCCGCAGACGGGCGAACCAGTCGGGCCAGACGTCATTCTGAAAAATGCGCGCGTCGGAGACGTCGATCTGGTCCAGCGGCATGGTCCAGGGATCGCCCAAAGGAGGATCGGTGCTGACCGGCGCGTTCATGGTGCCCTCCCTTGGCTTGGCCGGGGTACGGTAACCTGGCCTGTCCGGCGCCGCAATTGACGGTTGGCCATCCGTACTGGGCACCTTATATCCGATCCATGCGCGCCTCCTTCCTGAAAATGCACGGCTGCGGGAACGATTTCGTCGTGTTCGACGAACGGAGGGGCCCGCTCGGGCTCACGCCGGCCCGCGCCGCCGCCATCGCCAACCGGCGGACCGGGGTAGGCTGCGACCAGTTCATCGTCATCGAACCGGCGGAGGCGGGCGCGGACGCCTTCATGCGCATCCGCAATCCCGACGGAGCCGAGGCGGGCGCCTGCGGCAACGCCACCCGTTGCGTCGCGCATCTGCTGGCCGCGGAAACCGGGCGTTCGCGCCAGGTGATCCGCACCATCGCCGGCGATCTGCCGTCCGAGGTTCTACCCAACGGGCTGGTCTCGGTCGATATGGGCCCGGTTCGCCTGGATTGGCGGGAGGTCCCCCTGGCTCGCCCGATGGACACGTTGGACCTGGATCTGAGCGTCGGTCCGGTGTCTCACCCCGCCGCCGCGAGCATGGGAAACCCGCACGCGACGTTCTTCGTGACGGATATGGGTTCAATTCCGATCGACAAGATTGGACCTGTGCTGGAACGCGACCCGATCTTCCCCGAGCGTGCCAATATTGGCTTCGTCCAGATCCTGAGCCCGAACCGGTTTCGCTTACGGGTGTGGGAGCGAGGCGCCGGCCTGACGCTCGCCTGCGGCTCCGGCGCCTGTGCCGCGCTGGTCAATGCCGCCCGCCGCGGCCTCGCGGGACGGCAAGCAACGGTCATCACCGATGGCGGCGAGCTGATCATCGTCTGGCAGGACGATAACCACGTCCTGATGACCGGCCCGGTCGCGACGTCGTTCACGGGTGAAATCGACCTCGAGGCACTGCCCCTGAACTGACCAGCCGGCGAAACTTACGATTCCGTTACGGTTGATCTGCGTCAAAGCAGAGACCGGGCGGCCGCGGCATTTTTCATGCTGAACAGGTCAGCACGAAGGAGGCAATCGTCATGGCCACGATGACAATGTCAGAGACGTCAGGTACCGCCGCCCGGTTCGTGCCAAAACACACCGAAGGCGTCAGTCACCTGTTGCCGTTCTTACTCGCGATGGCGTTGCTCGCGGCATCGGCGGTGGTGTCAGTTCTGCTCCCCGGCCCGATGCACTGACGCAAATCTCCGCGAAAACCGCGGGTCGCCATTCACTCATCGAGTTCCTTGAGATCCACGGCACGGTTCCGCCGCCGGAAACGTTTGCGCCCACGGGACTTCAAGCGCGGGTCAGGCACGCGAACCGCGACCAGCACATCGACCGAAGCCGCTCCCACCTCCAATAACGTCTCCGCGCAGGCACTGGCGGTCGCGCCAGAGGTCATGACATCGTCGATCACCAGAATCCGGCGTCCCGCCAACGCGGTGGCACGGCCCGGACGGACGGAGAAGGCGCCCGCCACCTCATCGCGCCGCTCCGCCGCCGACTTGCGAGCGAGGGATTCCGTGGCGTGCGACCGTATCAGCGCATCGATCAGCACGGCCCGCCCGGTCATGCGGCCCAACGCCTGAGCAAGCAGCGCCGCCTGATTATAACGGCGAGAAAACAACCGCCGCCGATGCAGCGGCACCGGCACCAGCACATCCGCCTCTCGCAACAAAACCGCCCCCGCCTGGGCCATCTTGCGGGCGAGGATCGCCGCATATTCGGTCCGGTCGCCATGCTTGAACGGCAGCACCAGGCGGCGGGAGGCTTTATCGTAATTCAACGCCGCCCGCGCCCGGTGAAACGGCGGCGGCGTGTCGATGCAACGGTGACACAGCCCGCCCTCGGAGTCGTGCCAGGCCAACTCGAACGGTGCACCGCAACACGCGCAACAGGGCGCGCCAATCGCGCTGAGCGCGCCAAAGCAAACGCCGCATTGCAGTCCCGGCGCATCGACCGGGGTGGCACAAGTGACGCAGGCGGGTGGCAGCAACAGATCGAGCGCAGCCCGCGCCAGTCGGCGCGGGTTGAAAAAATCAGTGCGAGGCGGAAACGCCAAATACAATCGTACCATCCCGCTCGATTTCGTTCACGAGGTCGATCTCCCAGGTCAGATACGCGTTCATCGCCTCTTCCACACCTGAATTCCGGTCGTAGGCTCGCAGGTAGAAATCGATGCAGTCGTCGTCCGGCGGATCGGCGCGGTTGACCGACACGGGATGCCCAGAGGCGCGCCAGCCGGCGGTGCCGCCTTCCAGCACCAGGACCTCGGCTTTGGTCATGGCCTTGACCTCGGCATGGGCAAGCCGGGCCAGCGCCCCGTCCGGCGAGGTCAGCACAATCCGGCGCGCCTGTTTATGTTTGGCGATCACCTGGCCCAGGCGGCTCCGGACCCCCCAGATCGCGTGCGAGATATGCCCGGCGCGGAAGTCGATACTGCGCGCGAGATCGATGATGAGGGTGCCCGCCTCGTTCGCGGCAAGCACCGCCGCTTCGATCGTTGGCGCTGGCGGGGCGAGATCGGGCAGACTACTTCCAGTGTCCTGACCAAGGGCATTGTCCGCGACAAAGACGTCCTGATGACCCATCTGCCGCAGCCAGGCGGCGGACATCCGTGCGCGGACCCCTGTGTCGTCGATGACCACGACCCGGGCGCCCCGGACGCCAACCCAGGTATCGGTCGCCTGCACCAGTTGACCGCCAGGGGCACTGAGGCTGCCAGTCCGATGACCGGCGCGATACTCGCTGGGGTCGCGAACGTCGAGTACATAGTGGGTTCGAGAGGGATCCGCCTCAAACGCCTCGAGTTCGTCCGTCGTAATGACACGCACGCCCGATTGATCCGCGAAGGCCGTGGCGCGGCTCAGCGCGAGCGAGAGCGTGGCGGGAGTGCCGGGGACGAACCGCTCCGGCCGGCCATGTTCGCAAGTCAGGCCCGCGAGTTCCCAGCCCATCGTGCCGTTGCGTAGTGCCACGACCTGGTTCGGGATGCCGGCGCGGCGAAGGCTCTCGGCGCCCATGATGCTGCGGGTGCGGCCCGCGCAATTGACGACTACGAGAGTCTCCGGATCGGGAGCAAGGTCCCCGATGCGATAGGCCAGCTCGGCGCCCGGCATCGGAATGCCCGACGGGATCGACATGCGGGTGAATTCCTCCTGCGTGCGGCTGTCGAGGACGATCATGTTCCGGCCGCTGTCGATCCATTGCTTTAACTCGAGCGCGTCGACGCTTTCGGTGCCGTAGTGGTGTTCGACCCATTCCCCAAAAGCCTTGGAGGGGACGTTCATGCCCGAAAACAGGACATGGCCCGCGTCTTTCCAGGCCTTGGTGCCACCAGCCAGGAAAGAGACGTCGGTGTAACCCGCGCTTTCCAGCCACGCGGCGAGTTGAAGAGCCAGTTGACCGCCATCATCGGTCACGACAATGCGAACGTTCTTGCGAGGAAGCAGGGCCTGAGCGCGGGTCTCGCGGTGCGCCATGCCGAAAGGGATGGCCCAGAAAAGATGGCCGGCGCCAAATTCGCCGTCCTCCCGCGCGTCGATCAAAGCCAGTTCCTGGCCGTCCAGGATGCACACGCGCAGGGTATTGGGGTCGATGTGTTTCACAGTCGTAATTCTCCCATCATGTCGCGGAAAGTAGCAAAACGGGCGGTGCTTGGCAACCTTTGGTGGTGCTGGTAGCGAGCCCGCCCATGGAAACCATGCTGGTGTTCGACCGCGACACGGTCCGGGCGCATCGCGACCGCGCTGCCGCCACGGTCGCATCGGTCGCCGATCTGCTGCGCGACGCCGCGGACCGGTTGCTGGATCGGCTGGACGACATGACGGGCACATTCCAACACGCGCTGGATGTTGGCGGCCGGGGGGTGGTTGCTCCGATGTTGCGGGCGCGTGGGATTGCCGTCGTGTCCTCCGATCTGTCGGTCCCGATGGCGCGGTTGAACGGCGGGCTGGCGGTCGCGGCGGACGAGGAGTTCTCGCCGTTCGCGACGGGCTCGTTCGATCTGATCGTGGCGAGCCTGTCGCTGCACTGGATCAACGATCTGCCGGGGGCGCTGATCCAGTTGCGCCGCGCGCTGCGTCCGGATGGGTTATTCCTCGCGTCAATGCCCTGTCTGGGCAGTTTGGCGGAGTTGCGAGCGGCGTTGACTGACTCCGAGCTGGCGCTTCTGGGCGGGGTGTCGCCACGGGTGTCGCCGTTTCCGGACCTTTCCGACTGCGCGGGCTTGTTGCAACGAGCGGGCTTTGCCGCGCCGGTCGCCGATCTGGAGGAGATTGTCGTGCGTTACGCCGATCCATTGCGGATGTTGCGCGATTTGCGGGCGGCGGGGGAGACGAATGCGGTTCGGGCGCGGTCGCGGACGTTTGCGCCCGCTGGATTGTTTCCGGCAACGCTGGCGGCGATGGCCGGGGAGGACGGGCGGGTGCCGGTGACAATGAGGCTGGCCATGATGACCGGGTGGGTGGCTGGAAAGGTCGGCGAGACCTGATCGGGAGGCAAACCCGCACGACGGGCGGTTTTTGAGGAAAGCACGAAACGCGGCCAAAACGTGGGACTGGACCCAATCAGCCCCAATTGGCTACAATCGGCCCTGGAATCGGCCACCCGGGATACCAATTAAAAACCCACTCCCTCATCGTCACGCAGGAAATCCTGCTTCTCATCGCCGATATCGATGAGTTCAAGGGCACCTGGAAAAGCCTCCAAACCCTCGCGCCGGAACGGCTCGCGTCCCTCCGCCACGTCGCGACCATCGAAAGCATCGGTTCGTCAACCCGGATCGAGGGCGCGCGCCTGACCGACCGGGACGTCGAAGCCCTCCTTTCACGCCTGGAGACCCATTCCTTCCGCTCCCGCGACGAGGAGGAGGTCGCGGGTTACGCGGATGCCATGCGGTTGGTCTTCGAAAGCTGGGATGCGATCCCGTTGACGGAGAACCACGCCAGGCAGTTGCACGGCGTGTTGCTGGGGCACAGCGGCAGGGACGTTCGCCATCGCGGCGAATACAAAACGTTACCGAACCACGTCGAGGCGTTCGACGATCAGGGCCGAAGCCTGGGGATTGTCTTCGCCACCGCCAGCCCCTTCGACACGCCGGCCCGTATGACCCACCTGATCGCCTGGACGCGCGATGCCATCGTGGAGCGTCAAATCCATCCACTTCTGATCATTGGCATATTCACAGTCGTTTTCCTCGCGATCCACCCGTTCCGGGATGGCAACGGGCGTCTGTCACGTGTTCTCACGACGTTGTTGCTTCTGAAATCAGGCTACACCCATGTCCCGTTCAGTTCCCTCGAAAGCGTGATCGAACAGAGCAAAGACGGCTACTATCTCGCCTTACGCCGAACCCAGGGCACACTTGACGACGCCGAGCCGGACTGGACCCCCTGGCTTCGGTTTTTCCTGACGGCGTTACAGCGCCAGAAGAACGGTCTGGCCGAAAAGATCGCCCGCGAGCACTCGATGGCGGCGGCGCTTACCCGGCTTGCCACACAGATTCTCGCGTTGGTTCAAAGCCATGGCCGCGTCACGGCGGCTGAGGCCGAGCGCATCACAAACGCGCCGCGCGGAACGATAAAAAAGCGGCTGAAAGAATTGGTAGTATCGGGCCGGCTGATCCAGGAGGGGAAAGCGAAAGCCACCTGGTATCGATTTCCGTGACGAACCAGCGATTCAACGAGCCACCGCGTCGCCTTGCCTAGCCCGCCGTGCCGCCACCTCGAACACAACCAACAGCGGCAGCGGCACGAGGAACATGGCGGCGGCGTAGCCCACCGCCGCCCCTCCCCCGGCATGGTCGTGTACCCAGCCGACGATCGCGGGCCCGCTCGCCTGCAATAATGAATGGCAGGTGTAAAACACGCCAAACCCCGCCGCGCGATCGGCGGCTGACAGCACCCGGGTTGGCAACGAGGTGATCACCCCGGGCGGCGGGCCGATCGCGAGCCCGAACGCGAGGCAGGCGACCAATGGCGGCGCGCCCGCCACGATGGCGGCCAGGGACGCCGCGGCCGCGCCACTGAACAGCACGATGGTCGCGCCAGGCCGGCGCAACCGTTGCGCGACGAACCCGCCGGCGGAGATCGACAGCATTCCCACCCACAGCGCCAGGCTGGTCATCGCGCCCGCCGCGGCGAGCGTCGTCCCGCCGCGCTCAACCAGTAACAACGGGACGAAACTGAAATATCCCACCAGGCCCGCGTTGAACGAGCCCCAGATCAATCCGGCCACGATGACCGGCGCGAGAACACGGCCAGCGGGCAACCCCAGACCTCTGGCGGCCGGTGCGGCAACTGACGGCTCCGCCGCGGGAACGCGATAGAACAGCGAGACCAGCACCAACGACGCCACGCACATGGACGCCGAGAGCAGCATGACGATGCGCCAGCCGAACAACGCGGCGATCAGCGGCTGGGTGAACAAGCCAAGCGCGATGCCGAACGGCCAGGTGGACAAGATGACCGCCATGGCCAACACGATTTCCCGGCGCGCGAACCAGTCGGCGGTCATTTTGGTGATGACGATGTTGAACAGAATGCCGCCAATACCACTGACGAGGCGCCCCGCGATCGCGACACCGTATCGATCCGCCACCGCGATGAGCATGCCTCCCGCGGCCATCATTGTCAGACCGCACGCGCAGATTCGCTTGTCCCCGAAACGCTGTATGATCAGCCCGCCCGGCAGGGACAGGAACACGCCCGCGATGTGATACAGCCCGATCAGCGTGCCGATTTCCGTAAAGCCAATCCCGAGGGCATCCATCAAATACGGGGTCGAGGAACCGATCGTCTGGTACTGGAACCCCATCGCCGTCCGCGCCACGAACAGGACACCCAGGATGACCCAGCGCCGATCGATCATGCTACCCCACCTGGTCCGGTTTGGTGCCCCGGCTCGCCTCAAGCCCCCAGATAAAGTTCCCTGATGATATCGTTGTTGTTCAGGTCCTCAGCCGAGGCGCCCTCGAACTCGATCTGGCCGTGCACAATGACATAGCCGCGGTCCGCGATCCTGATCGCTTGCGTGAAGTTCTGTTCCGCCATCAGAACAGACAACTGAAACCCATCCTTCAACTGTTTGATACTGTCGATCGTGCGCGCCACCAGCAGCGGCGCCAGTCCCACGCTTGGCTCATCGATCAGTAGCATTTTCGGCGCCGACATCAGCGCGCGCGCCAGCGCCAGCATCTGCTGTTCGCCCCCGCTCATGGAGCCCGCGAGTTGCTTCCGCCGTTCCGCCAACCGCGGAAACAACTCGAAACAAAACGCCAGATTGCGTTCGATCAGGGGCCGGGCGGGGATGCGGAAAGCGCCCATCAACAGGTTCTCGGTCACCGTCAGGCGAGGGAACAAGCGCCGTCCCTCCGGCACGAAGCCGATGCCGAGATTGACGATGTCCTCGGTCGTCATACCCACGAGGTTGGATTTCACGCCGTCGATCTCGGCCTCGATCGTTCCGGCGGACGGGCGCAGCATCCCCATGACGCATTTCATCAGAGTGGATTTGCCGTTGCCGTTGGTGCCGAGAAGCGCGACGGTCTCGCCCTCGCGCACGTTCAGCGTCACGCCATGCAACACGCTGACGGCGCCGTATCCGGCATTGAGGCCGGCAATGCGCAAACTAGCTGCCAAGATACGCCGCCACGACATCGTCCTGCCGCACCACGTCGCGGGGATCGCCGTCGGCGATCTTCCGTCCCGCGACCAACACCACGAGTCTTTGAGAGAATGACAGAACCGCGCGCATGATATGCTCGATCAGGATGATGGTGATGCCCTTTTCCTCATTCAGCCGCACGAGCAGGGTCAGGATATCGTCGACCTCGCCGTGCGACAGCCCCGCCATCGACTCATCCGCGATCAGTAACGTGGGTTCCGCCGCCATGGCGCGGGCGAGTTCAAGTTTCCGCATTTCGATCTGAGTCAGATCCTTGGGCAGACGCGCGGCTTTTTCGTGCAGCCCGACCATTTCCAGCAGCGCCATGCAACGCCGGTCGACATCCGCGCCCGCGCCGCCGCCTCGTGTTTGCACCGCATACAGGATCGGAATGCGCAAGTTTTCCGCCAGCGTCAGGGTCCCGAACGGCCGCGGTAACTGGAAACTGCGCGCGAGGCCCAGGCGTGTGCGCTGATGCGCGGCCATTCCATCCAACGTCCGGCCTTTGAACCGGACACTGCCGCTTTCGTTGCGCAACGTACCGCAGAGGCAATTGACCAGCGTGCTTTTGCCGGAACCGTTTGGCCCGATCAAACCCATGCGCTCGCCTTCGCCGACCTCCAACTCGATGTCCGCCAGCGCGATAAAGCCACCGAAGCGTTTGCCCAGGCCGGAGACCTGCAAAATGGGAGTGGTGATGCTCATACCAACGTCCGGGGTACTCGGCGCAAGATCCCCTCCCCGCCGCCATGGCCCGATAAGCCGGTATCGAAGACCGTTGGCATCATTTCTGGAACCACCCCAGGATGCCTTTTGGCGCGGCCACCACGAAGAACACCAGCAGCACGCCGACAATCAGCAGTGACACAGCCGAGGAAATCGTCACCGTCGCCACCTGCTGCAACGTGCCTAACAGCAACGCCCCCAGGATCGGGCCAAGCCAACTGGAGGTGCCGCCGATCAGCGGCATCGCGATGGTATTGACCGCGTAGCTGAGACTGAACGTCGATGCCGGATCGAGATAGGTCACGTAGTACGGCAACGGCGCGCCCGCCATTCCCATGAACCCGCCAGACAGGCCGCAGGCGATCAGTTTCAGCTGTAGTGTTGGCACTCCCGAGGCCTCGGCCGCCAGTTCGTCGTCGCGGATGGTGGCAAAGCCGTAACCAAGTCGGGATTTCTCGATGGCGCGCGCGACGCCGACCGCGACGATGCACAAGCCCAGCATCATCAGGAACAAATATTCAATGTAGTTGATGCCCAGATAGGGGACCATCGCCGGCCGGATGATATAGGCGCCGCGGGAACCACCGACAAAGGTCCAGTTGGTCACCAGCGTTTGCATCACCACGGCCATCGCCAGCGTGGCGATCGAGAAAAAAGTTCCACGCAATCGCAGCGTCAGATACCCCATGCCGACGCCAAGCAGCCCGGACAGCGATCCGCCGATCACCATCATCGCAACCAATGGCAGGCTGGTGGTTTTGTGCAGCACCACCGTGCTGTAGGCGCCCACGGCGATGAACGCCGGGATGCCGAAATTCACATACCCGGTATAGCCGCCCAGAATGTTCCATGCGGTCGCCAGCACGATGTATTGCAGCACGACATAGCCGGCGAAGTAGAAATAGGCGTTATCGACCAGCCGCGCGAGGATGTAGGTCAACGCCGCGGCGAAAATCAGCCACAGAATGAAAACCGGGTTCTTCATTCACGCGCGTCCAAAAATGCCACTGGGCCGGAACGCCAACGTGAGCAACAGGAACCCGAACGCCACCGCCGGCGCCCAGGAGGGGCCGAAGAAGGTCGCCGTGATGTTCTCCATGACACCCAGAATGATCGCGGCAACCAGCGTGCCCGCGAAACTGCCGAGGCCGCCAAGCACGCAGATCGCGAAAATCCGGCCGATATAATCGCGCCCGATCGAGGGCTCGACCGGCTGAATGATGATCAGGATCGCGCCCGCCAACGATGCTGTGGCGATCGACAATCCGAACGCGATACGTTTGATCCGGCTCGGATCGGCCGCCATCAACCTCAACGCCAACGGATCCTGGGCGACCGCCTGGACGGCGCGGCCGATGAAGGTGCGGGACAAATAAAGCTGCAACGCGCCCATCAGCGCGACCGACACCAAAGCGGGAACCAGCAGCCGTAACGGCAGGTCGATGACGCCGATACGGATCGTGGGGCCGATATAAACCGCATCGACCAGCCGGTAATCAACGCCGAAGACCATGGTCAGCGTGACTTCAGTGATGAATAACAGGCCGAAGAAAAACGACAGGCCGCGGAGAGCGGTGTCACCTCGGCGTTCGAAGGAAACGTCGTAAATGTGATAAATCGCGACGCCCAGGGCGTAGAACGCGGGCATGGCGACGATCGCGACCAGGATTGGGTCGAAGCCGAAATTGGCGTTCATGATGTAGGCGATATACGAGCCCAGTAGAATGAACGCCGGGTGGGCGATGTTGACGATGTCGAGCATGCCGAACGAGATCGACACGCCGATCGTCACCGCGGCGTAGAAGCCGCCAAGCAACAGGCCGGAGACCAGGGCATTGCCCAGGAGATCGAAGGTGATATCCATGATTGGGTGCTTATGACGTTTCCTCGGGCGTTCAATGTGGCCGATCGCGCGGCGGTTGGCCAGAGGGGGAACGCGGGCAAAAGACCTGGGCGGTCGCGCCAGGCCTGTAAACGATTCATTCACAATTTTGGGGTCAAATTAAATGGCCGGCGGGAATAGGCCCGCCGGCCAAACGTCAGGAGGTGAGGGATGTTGACGCATCTCGTCCTCTTGCTGCTGATCCTGGTGATTCTCGGCCGAAAAGTCAAGGTCACGCCAGAGACGCGGTGAGGGAGGGGCCGGTCTGGTTTGGGCCGGCCTACCCCTGACGAACCTCGACTCACAGCCACGTTGGCCAATTACCCGCCGAGACGATCCAGGCGGCCACGCCGATAGCCGAGAACGCTGTCAGGCGTCTGGCAATCATAGCCAAGAAGGCGGCTGACCCTGGGGTCATCGGAAAATCGGCCGTCCAGCATGCGCGGCAGGTTAATTTGCTGGCGCAGGAACGGCAGGACGAAAACGTGATTGACCGCCCGGCGAACCTTGTTCGTCCGATTTTCGCCGCCGCTGTGGAAAACCATCGCATCCTGCACGATAAACGACCCGGCAGGGGCGGTCGCGACGCGCTCCAGCCGGGCGACGACAGGATCCGCCGGGAATGGTTCGTGCTTGTGCGATCCAGGAATCACCCGGGTGGCGCCATTCTCCTCGGTGAACGGATCGACACAAAACAAGGCATTGACCGCCAGTGGGCGGCTGGACACAAAATGTTGATAGGGCAAATCTCGATGGTACTGAGCCTGGTTGTGATGCACGTGCGGTTCCAGGACAATCGAGTTTTGCTGGCTCAGCACGAAATAGTCGCCAAGCAGCCGCTCGACCAAGCCTATCAGTTTTGGGTTCGACATCAGGTCCAAAAATATATCGTCGTAGGCAAGAAGAGCTCGGCCCGTGCCAGCCTCTCCAATACGGCCCATCGCGGCTGATCCGCCCATTTCCGCTTCCTGCAGCGCGATGACGCGATCGATCGCCGATCCAATCGCCTCGATTTGCACACGGTCGAGTCCGCTATCGATGACGGTATACCCCGCGATCCGGCACTCTTCCGCATAGGTATCGAGCTCATCGCCGGAGGGAGTGGTCTCCTTGACGCCATAGCGAGGAACCGATGGCAATGTCATCGCGCGACCGCTTCCATGTCACGTGGTACCGAATTGTCCTCGGGTACACGGGCCAGCGCCATCAACTCCAGGCCCAGATCGGTACGGTAAAACAACCGTTGGAGGACGAACAACGGATAGAGGACAATCGGATTCAGAATGAGATTGAACCACGACGGGAAGACCGTTTTGAACGGGATTTCCCGAATGCCGCTTTGGTGGGTTTGGTCCCGCTTATCCCACGCGGACTTCGACGTTTCGCCACTCCGCCTGATCAACACGTTTCCAAGTCCGTATAGCAAATTGGCGACCGGTACCGCTACCGAATGAATGACGATATCCTTCAAACCAGCGGCCTGAAGGGTCTGCTCCAGGTCCGCGCGATCGTATCGTCTCACGTGGCCCACCGTTTCGTCTTCGACGGACCAGCGGTCTCGCCTGCCGGGAACCGAAACGATCAGCCGGCCTCCTGGCCTGATGAATCGCATGATCGATCGGAGAAATCCGACGTCGTCTTCGACGTGCTCCATGACCATCATCGACAGTCCAAGATCGACCGGTTCGAATGTGGACGCGCCTGTGTCGAGTAGGTCCGAGCCCATCAGCATGAAACGCCCGTCGGCGATTTCGCGCTGGAGCTCCGAACCGGCCAATGTCACCGCGTCGTCTGACGCGTCGATGCCGTAGCCACGCAGACCACGGCCGACAAGAAGCCTCGCCAACTTGCCCGAACCCACACCCACTTCGAGAAAGGTTCGCGCAGGGGCATCGCGCAGGAAATCCCAGAGCGCCGCGTAATGGCAATGCGTGCCCGGTGGATCGATCCTGACGAATCGCACGATGTCCGTTGAACTCCTTGATCGTACTGAAAGCCGCGCGCTGGCGCGTCAAAGGCGTCGTCTGGCGCAAATCTCATGGTAACTATCCTCGATCCACCGTCAAGTCGCGCAACACACACGAAGCAAGTGCCGGGGCTTGCCCTCCGCGATCCGTCCCGATTGAATCGCTTTCGGGATATATTCCCCGCAGCTTGCCGCGGGGATTTTTTATTAGGATACTTCCAAAAACCGAACACGGAGGAAACCGCCGGTGGGAAATCTGACGGGAAAGATCGCCTGGGTTACCGGCTCCGGTAGCGGTATCGGCGAGGCCGCCGCGCTCGCTCTGGCCGAGGATGGCGCGACCGTCATCCTGACCGGCCGCACCCGGGAAAAACTGGAGAATACCGCCCGCCGCATCGGCAACGCCGCCAGCGCGCATGTTCAGCCAGCCGATCTGACGGACAAAGCGCAGGTGCGGCGCGTCGGCGATTACATCAAGGCGACCTTCGACCGGCTGGATATCCTGGTGAACAATGCCGGCGTGAACATCGTCGACCGCCACTGGGACAAGCTGACACCCGAGAGCATCGAATACATGGTCAACGGCAACCTGACCGCCGCCCTGTATTGCGTCACCGTCGCGCTGCCGTTCATGCGGGCCCAACAGGACGGCGTCATCATCCACACCGCCTCAATGGCGGGCCGGTTCATTGGCGGCGTCAGCGGCCCGATCTATGTCGCCGCCAAGCACGGCATCGTCGCCATGAGTCACGGACTGAACATGGAGGAATGCCTCAACGGCATCCGCTCCACCGTGTTTTTACCGGGCGAGGTCGCGACGCCTATCCTGGACCAGCGGCCCAACCCCGTGGGGCCAGAGGTACGCGCGAAGATGGTGCAGCCCGCCGATTGCGGCGACCTGATCCGCTATATCGCCAATCTGCCGAAGCACGTCGTGATGAATGAGGTGCATCTGGCGCCAACCCACAACCGCGGCTATGTCGCGAACCTCCAACGCAGACTTTGAGGACACACGCCCATGGCCACCAACAAGCGTAAAGTCATGTTGCCGCACACGATGGGGCAGCAGGGAATGGATATCATCCGGGCGCGCGAGGACATCGAAACCGTCATCTATCCCGCCGGCATCAAGCAGGATGCGTTCCTGCCGATGCTGTCCGACGTCGCGGGCATCGCCCTGTCGGGGACGCCGTACAAGCAGACCGAGATGGATGCCTCGCCCGCCATGCTGGTCGTCGCGCGCATCGGCGTCGGGTATGACGCGGTGGAGATCCCTGCTTTGTCGGCGCGGAAAGTGCCGTTGATGACCGCGGGCACGGCGAACTCAACGAGCGTCGCGGAACAGGCGTTCCATCTGATGATTTCGCTGGCGAAAAAGCATTCCGAGCAGGACGCGCTGGTGAAGGAAGGCCGCTGGGGCGACCGGCATCGCGGCCCGCCGATGGAGTTGTCCGGTAAGAATGTCTTGATTGTCGGCTTTGGCCGCATCGGGACGCGGCAGGCGAAGCGATGCAACGGCTTCGACATGAATGTTCTGATTCACGACCCCTATGTCGATCCCGCGAAGATCGTGGCCGCGGGTTGCACTCCCGCGCCCGATCTGGACGCAGTGCTGCCCAGCGTCGATTTCGTGTCGATTCACTGCCCGAAGAACCCCGAAACGATCGGCATGTTCAACGCGGCGCGTTTCGCGAAGATGAAGCAAGGTGCCTTCATCGTGAACACAGCGCGCGGCGGCATCATTTCAGAAATCGACCTGCACGCCGCCTTGACCAGCGGTCACATCGCGGGTGCGGGTCTGGATGTGTTCGACGAGGAACCGACTCCCCAGGACAATCCGTTGCTGAAACTGAGCAATGTGATTTCCTCGCCGCACATGGCGGGCGTGACGGTCGAGGCGATCCAGGCGATGGCGGTCGCGACGGCGCGGAATATTCTGAGCGTGCTGGACGGGACGCCAAACAAGGAAAACACGATCAACCCGGAGGTTTATGAGTAAGGCCGCCTTCGCTGCTCCGCTCCGCTTTGCCCCGATCCGTCGGGACAAAGCGAAGTGTTCCAGGTGAAACCGTCGATATCGTGCCGCCGGACCGTAAGATAATATCACCACAAAGGCACAAAGAACACGAAGAAGAACGGCAATCTGGCGCCTTTGTGTCCTTTGTGCCTTTGTGGTGATATTATTGCTTTTTGAAACCGCGATCAGAGTTTCCAGGTAACCGAGGTCTGTCAACCATGCCGCAACCCGACCACATCTCGGCGCTTGGCGTTCCCGACCCCGCCGGTCTCGACGACGACCTGAAGGCCATATGGGCCAAATGCGTGGAAAAACTCGGCTTCGTACCGAACGTTTTCAGCACCTACAGCCTGAAACCCCAGCGTCTGCGCAACTTCATGGCGATGTACAACGAGATCATGCTGTCGAAGTCCGGCCTGTCGAAGCTGGAACGGGAGATGGTCGCGGTGGTCGTTTCCTCAGCCAACCGTTGTTACTACTGCCTCGTCGCGCACGGCGCGGCGGTGCGTGCGCTGTCCGGCGATCCCGAACTGGGGGAGATGATGGCGTTCAATTACCGGGTCGCGAAACTGGACGCGCGGCAACGTGCGATGCTGGACTTCACCTGGAAATTGACGGTGACGCCGCATCTGGTCGATGACGCGGACCGGGACGGGCTGCGGGCGGTTGGGCTGACCACCGAGGACATTTTCGACCTCGCGGAGACGGTGGCCTTCTTCAACCTGTCCAACCGCATGGCCTCGGCCACGGACATGATGCCAAACCGGGACTATCACCGGGGATCACGGTAGCGCGTGACCACCCCGGCCCGATATGCGATGATGCGACGGGTCAAACACGGGAGAGTGACGTGAGTGAGGAAGTCGCGACTCTGGGGGGCGGCTGCTTCTGGTGTCTGGAAGCGGTGTTCAAAGAACTACGTGGGGTCACCTGGGTAATGTCCGGCTATGCCGCCGGCCAGGTCGTCAATCCCACCTATTATGCCGTATGCGGCGGCGGCACCGGCCACGCCGAGGTCGTGCAGGTGAAATTCGACCCGGCGGAGTTGGACTACGCGGACCTGCTGAGGGTGTTCTTCACGATCCACGATCCGACGACGCTCAACCGCCAGGGCAACGATGTTGGCACGCAATACCGGTCGATCATTCTGACCCATACGCCCGCGCAGGCGGCCACGGCCGCCGCGGTGATCAAGGAAATCTCGGGCGCGGGTATCTGGGGCCGGAAGCCGGTGACCGAGGTCGAGCCGCTGACCATCTTCTACCCGGCGGAGGAAGAACATCACGACTATTTCGCCAACAACCCCTGGAGCGGCTACTGCCAGGTGGTGGTCGAGCCGAAGGTCGCGAAATTTCGCAAGCAGTTCACCAGCCGGCTGAAACGCGAGGCGGCGGAATAAAACAAGGAGGCACGTGGATGGACCTGAATTTCACCGAGGAAGAGATCGCCTTCCGTGACGACGTCCGCCGTTTCTTCCGCTCCGCCATTCCGGACTCGATCCGCGCCAAGGTCGCCGAGGGCGAAGGTCTGACGCGCGACGACATGATCCAAAGCCAGCGGATTCTCAACCAGCACGGCTATGCCACGCCCAACTGGCCGGTGGAATGGGGCGGCAAGCCGTGGACGCCGGTCCAGGTCTACTTGTACCAGGATGAAATGCAGTTGGCCAACGTGCCCTCGCCCATTCCGTTCAACGTGTCGATGGTGGGCCCGGTCATAGCTCAGTTTGGCTGCCAGGAAATCAAGCAGCGCTTCCTGCCCGCGACGGCGAACGCGGATATTTTCTGGTGCCAGGGATTTTCCGAACCCGGCTCCGGTTCCGATCTCGCATCCTTGCGCACGCGGGCGGAGCGGAAAGGCGATAAATACGTCGTCAACGGGCAAAAGATCTGGACCACGCTGGCGCAGTACGGGGAGTGGATTTTCTGTCTGGTGCGGACCGATACCGACGCGAAGCAGCAGGAAGGTATTTCGTTCCTGCTCATCGACATGAAAACCCCGGGCATCACCGTCCGCCCGATCGTCCTGATCGATGGCGGGCGCGAGGTGAATGAGGTGTTCTTCGACAATGTCGAGGTCCCCGTGGAAAATCTCGTTGGGGAAGAGAACAAAGGTTGGGATTACGCGAAGTTCCTGTTGGGCAATGAGCGTACCGGGATCGCGCGCGTCGGTGCCTCCAAAGCCAAGGTGGCGCGGATCAAGGAACTCGCGGCGATTGAGCAATCCGGCGGGCGGCCGTTGATCCAGGATCCGAGGTTCCGGGAAAAACTGGCCTCGGTCGAGATCGAATTGAAGGCGCTGGAAATGACCCAGCTTCGCGTCGTCGCCGACGAGCGGAAGATGGCGAAAGGCCGGCCCAATCCGGCGTCGTCGATCCTGAAGCTGAAAGGCTCCGTCATCCAACAGCAACTGACCGAGCTGGTGATGGAGGTCGTGGGCCCGTACGCAATGCCGTATCAACGCGATTTCGACGGACGCAATGAACCCGTCGTTGGCCCGGACTACGCGACCGAGGCGGCGCCGATGTATTTCAATTATCGAAAAGTGTCGATCTACGGTGGGTCCAACGAAATCCAGCGCAACATCATCGCGAAGGCGATTCTTGGGCTGTGATCTGACGGCGGGAGGGCGGCACCAATGGACTTCGATCTGAACGACGAGCAGCGCCTGCTGAAGGAAAGCGTCGATCGGCTGATTCTGGACCAGTACCAGTTTCAGCAACGCAAGCAATACATGGCCGAGCCGACCGGGTACAGCTCAACGATGTGGTCCCGCTTGGCGGAACAGGGATTGCTCGGCCTCCCCTTCTCCGAAGCCGCGGGCGGTTTTGGCGGCGGCCCGATCGAGACGATGATCGTGGCCGAAGCCTTCGGCCGTGGTCTCGTCGTCGAGCCGTATTTCGCCACCGTCATCCTGGGTGGCGGGTTGTTGCGCCGCGCCGCCGATCCCGCGGTTCTGGCCGCGCTTGGTCCCCAGATCGTGGCAGGAAAACTGAAACTCGCCTTCGCGCATATTGAGCGGCATTCGCGCTACGATCTGGCGAATGTCGCGACATCGGCGACAAAGGATGGCGGCGATCATGTGCTGAACGGCGCCAAGAGCGTGGTGCTGCACGGCGATGCCGCGGATAAAATTCTGGTGACCGCGCGGGTATCCGGCTCGCAAATGGACCGAGACGGGATCGGTTTGTTCCTGGTGGACGCCACCGCGCCCGGCGTGACCCGGCGTGGCTATCCGACACAGGATGGAATGCGCGCGGCGGAGGTCGTGCTGACCGGCGCCCGCGCTCAGATGTTGAGCGAAAACGCCTTGCCGTCGATCGAACACGCGGTGGATGAGGCAATCGCCGCGCTTTGCGCGGAGGCCGTCGGCACCATGCAGTCGATGCAGGACCTGACGCTGGACTATCTGAAGACCCGAAAACAGTTCGGCCGGCCGATCGGATCGTTTCAGGTGTTACAGCATCGTTCGGTCGACATGCTGGTGGCGCTCGAAGGCGCGCGTAGCATGGCCATGTTCGCTGCCGTCATGGCGGCGGAGGAAAACCCCGTGGAACGCCGCCGCGCCATCGCAGCGGCGAAAGTACAGATCGGCCGCTCAGGGAAGCACATCGGGCAGGAAGCGATTCAGTTGCATGGCGGCATCGGTATGACGATGGAATATTCCGTCGGGCATTACTTCAAGCGCATGACGATGATCGACCAACTCTATGGCGACGCCGACCAGCATCTGGCGGGTCTCGCGGCTCTGGGCGGGCTATTTGGCGCGGCGGCGTAAGGGCAAGACGAACGGGGCGACAGACAAGGCGTCATGGTCCGGCCCCGGCTTTCGCAGGGGCCGGGCCATGACGGCGCGCGATCTTCAGGTCAGAAACTTCTCCGTCCAGGACTTGTAATCGCCCGCGCGGGTGACTTTCGCCATGCGCTCGGCCGACGCGATCCCCTTCAGATCGGACGGATTCGTCCCATCCCGCAACGCCTTCAACGTTTCGTAGACCGCCTGCACCGAGGCCGAAAACGGCTGATGCCCTTGCAGCGCGATTCGCACGCCCATGCTGCCCATATAGGCCTTGTCCCAACCGGCGACGCCACCACCCAGCATGATGGGGATTTTAAGTTCGCCCTTGAGGGCTTCAAGGAGTTCCTTGGTGACGCCGCCCGCGAAGAACATCGCGTCGACGCCTTCCTTCTCATAAGCCTTCGCCCGCGTCAGAGCGTCGCGCCAGTCATTGATCGCGGCGGCGCTGGTGCGGCCGATGATCGTCAGCGACTTATCCTCGCGCGCGGCCAAAGCGGCGCGCATCTTGCCAATCCCTTCGTCGAGCGAAATCAGCTGCGGCTTCGGTTCGCGGAAGGAGCGTGGCAGAACGGTGTCCTCGATCATGATGCCCGCGACACCCGCGGTTTCCAGCTCCTGGATGGTGCGCATCACATTCAATGCATTGCCATAACCATGATCCGCATCGACCATCAGCGGCAACTTCCCTGCCCGGTTGATCCGATACGCCTGGGCCGCGAATTCCGTCAGAGTCAGCACGATCAGGTCCGGCGCGCCAAGCACGGAGAAGGACCCAATCGAGCCGGCGAACATCCCGACCTCGAAGCCGAGTTCCTCGGCGATGCGGGCGGAGATCGCGTCGAAGACGGATCCCGGATGGATGCATTCGTTGCCGGCGATCGTGGCCCGGTAACGTTCGCGGCGGTCTGTCCAGTGCATGGTGTTCTCTCCCTTGGGGTTGGGCGAAGGGTAGCCGCGGCGGGGGGCGGTGGGAAGGGTGACGTTCCGCCCGATTTCGCGCCCGGCGTTAACCTTCCGTTTTCCAATCGCCGGTATGAAGAAGGCCCATGACGAGCAGCCCAAGATTTATCAAAAAAGGTATTGCCTGTGGCCTCCTGGGTGATAAGATGCTTCCGTAATGCGCGGGATAATGTGTTTGAAAGAGAGTATCGCGAGCAGCCGCCAGCGGCGCGCGCGGAATTCAGGGCGACTCTGAACGGGCTCCGGGGTCAGCTATCTATTATCGGATGGTGCCGCCCGAACGGTTTCGATCGTCTTGGCGGCCATTACCGGGCATTGGGGAAGCTCCGCTTCAAGGTCCGGAACGTGCAGCACCGGCCGCTCGGTTTTTTCGGCCCAGGAGGCAGGACATTCACGTTATTGGTGTGGGCGACAGAACGCGATGGTAAATTCGATCCACCCGGTATCCGCGACACGGCTTTGCGCCGCATGAATTTGGTTCTGGAAGATCCATCGAGGGCACATGAGCTTGATTTCTGAAAAATTCGCCGATGAACTTTGCGAAAAGGAGATGCGGGACGCATATCTCGCGGCGCAGATCCGTACGAAGTTGACCGCTCAAATAAGGGCGCTTCGCGACCAGCGGGTGTGGTCGCAGGGAGCGTTGGCGCGGTACCTGGGAAAGCCGCAAAGCAATGTATCCCGGTTGGAAAATCGCGAGTACGGGAACTTTACTCTGAAGACGCTGCTTGAGTTGGCGTCGGCATTCGACGTTGGTCTCGTCGTCGAGTTCGTTCCCTATGACGAATTTATCAGACGAACGGAGGATCTACGGCCAGAGACGCTGAAAGTGCGAAGCTTTTCCCGGAGCGATTTAGGGAAACCAGATGACGAGCCGGGCCTCGCCATTGTGCCTCAGGCAGAAGCGCGTACTCAAGGGGTCAAAGCACGGCGGCGGCATGTTCTCACCCCTGGAGCCTGTCCGTAATTCTGTGTGCGGGGCATAACCAACGCCAAGGAGGCGTATTATGCCAGTCCGATCCAAAAAGCTGGAGCGCGCCGTCGCGAAGCTCCCCTCGATCCCCAAGGAGCTGGTCGCTCAGTTCCTGACCGGCCCGATGA
>SHWL01000196.1 GCA_009693865.1 Acetobacteraceae bacterium
TCCGGCGTTCATGAGTGAGCCCTCCCCGGACAAGGGTCGGGCAAACCGCCACCAACTTCAAACCGACACCACCCAAAATCGTCGAAAAACCGTTATAGGTCAGACACTTCGGAACGGTTCGTTCGGAAAACTCCGGACAGTAGTGACGTAGCTTATCAAATGCAGACCTTTGGCGCGCGCCTCGCTTTCGACCATCCCCCGGCAGGTCACGATCAGCGCATCCAGATCGCTGGGCGCGACGAGAGGCCGCGCCTCATGCGCCTCGGGCTGGGCGAGGTCGAGGACGCGGTTGACGACGTGCCGCATCAAGGTCCCCGCCTCGGTCAGACGGGCGAGCCGTGTCGCCTGCCGGCCATTCAGCGCGCCTTCCTCCCGCAGCAGTTCGGCCTGGCCGAGGATTCCGGTCAGCGGGGTGCGCAGTTCGTGACTCATCGTGGCCAGCAAGCGCATGCGGTCGTCATTGGCGGCGCGGGAGGCGGCGGCGATCCGGTTCCCGTGCCGCGTCAGGCGATTGGCCAGAAGACTCAGGCCAAGAACCGCAAGGCAGGGGATGAGGGGCAGCGCGGGGAACCATAGCCACTCCCCGGTGACGGCTCTGGGCATTGCGAGGTCCAGGACCAGCGGGGCGGCGTTGAGACGGCGGAAGAGCCGGATATCGCCATGATCGCCGGTGGCGGGCGACGTCCCGGTGCGCGACCAGGTTTGCCAGTCGGGATCGGTCGCACCGCCTCGGCCGATATCGTCGGGGTCGAAGGGTGTTCGCATCAAGATCAGCCCGTCGGCCCGGCGGATCGTGATCGATAACGCGAGGCCCGGTGAGGGATGCGACAGGACTTCCCGCAACCAGGCCAGACGGATTCCCGCGACCACGACTCCGGCGAAGGCACCGTCCGGTCCGCTCAGGCGGCGGCTGATCGGGATCGACGCGTGTTGGTTTGGCGCGGTGGCGAAGGGGCGGCCGATCGCCAGCGTGCCAGCCGGGTTCTTCATCTGGTCCTGGAAATAATCCCGGCCCGCGAAATTGGCGGGCTTCGGGATGCCGGACCGTGAATCGGCGATCACGCCGCCGGTTTCGTTAAGGATGTTGATGAAGGCGGCGTGACTTGCGATCACCGGGTGTTCCAGTGGGGCGGGCCGGGCCGGACCATGTGCCGGATTGGCCGCCTCTCGCAGGGCCAGGTCGAACAGCGCGAGGTCGGATTCGATCCGCCGAGCGATTCCGTCGGAGATTTCCGCCATTTCTCGAAGTGTCCCGGTGGTGGCGGCGGATCGGGCGGCGAGGCCCAGGTGGACGGCGAACCCCATGCAGGAGAGGCATATGACGGCACTGAGGGCGATCACATTGGGTGGGGTCGTGCCGGCGATGAGACGGCGGAGGAAAGGCGGGCGCATGGGGTTTTTGTCCGGATTGGCTCGGACAGAGTGGCGGGAAATGACTGATAAAGTGTTGACGGGGGGATGGAATAACCGCGGCGGGCGACAGATTTTCGACCTGAGGGATAATGTGACACGACCGACCTTTGGGGGAACACCAGGTCGTTGGATCAGTCTCGTGGGGTGCTGCCAATTGCTCGTTGAGGTGTTCCGGGTCCTTCGCGGAGCGTCCGCACCTGCTCCTGCAAGATGCCGATCTGACGCGACAACTCGGCGGTATGGAGGGTCGCCGCCGCGCTCCCCGCGGTCATGGCGGCGGCGCGGACTTCGGCGGTCAGCACCAGTTGGTTCGCCTCGATTTTCATGAAGCGGGCTTCAATGTCCTTGATAGTTTGCCCGGTTTTGGCGAACCCGTCCCGAACAGCTTCATCCAGTTCGAAAACACGCTCCATTGAGCGGGCGAATTTCCACAGGGCCGCGGGCGACGGAATCGCCACAGGTTACCCGCCGCCAATGCCGCGTGTGATCCGCCGTATGTCCGCCAATATCACGTCGGCTCTGGCATTGAGCTTGTCGAGAAAGGCGTCGAGCTCCTCCATGGTGCCTTCGGCCTTTTCTTTGGCGCGCATTTTTCTGGGCTGTCCGCGCGCCGGAGCGCGGCCGGAAGCGGGCTTCGCTTTGGTGGCTTTCGTCGCGGCCATCGCATTGGCTCCATGTCCGTCTGCCCGGCGATCATAGCGAGTTCGCCGGCCGTGCGTGAGCCCCGATCGATCACCCGTTCCGACGTCAGTGATTGTTCCGCGCTTCCCCCCGAGTTTCGACAACGTTCAGATACAACGTAGCCGGTTCCAGGCATGCCCCGGTACTCATCTGGCCGACCATCGACCGGTAAATCTCCTCCCACGGCGTCATGTTCGTCAGCTTTGGCGGCACATGGGCCGCGCGCCGCGTCTCCATCTCTCCGGGTGCCAGCAGCACGTCGACTTTCCGGGTGTTCAGATCGATCCTGATGCGGTCGCCGGTTTTCAACAGCGCAAGGCCGCCGCCGATCGCCGCTTCGGGAGAGATGTTGAGGATCGACGGAGATCCGGAGGTGCCGGATTGCCGTCCGTCGCCCATCGTCGGCAGCGCCATCACGCCTTTTCTCATCAGCGACGCCGGCGGCTGCATGTTCACGACCTCGGCGCTGCCGGGATAACCGATGGGGCCGCAATTGCGAATGATCAGGACGGATTGTTCCTCGATATTCAACGCGGGGTCTTCGATGCGAGAGTGATAATCCTCCGGTCCCTCGAAGACGATGGCGCGGCCTTCGAAGACGTTCGGACGGTCCGGGTTGGACAGGAACCGTTGCCGGAAATCCTTGTCGATGACGCTGATTTTCATCACCGCGCTGTCGAAGATGTTGCCGGACATGACGACGTACCCGGCGGCGGGCAGCATCGGTTCGGCGTAGGAACGGATCACCTCGCGGTCGCCGTCCGGCACCTCGGCCAGGTTTTCCGAAATTGTCTTCCCGGTCACTGTCAACGCGTCGCCGTGCAATTTGCCTGCTTTCAGCAACTCCTTCATCACCGCGGGCACGCCGCCGGCGCGGTGGAACTTTTCGCCGAGAAAGCGTCCGGCCGGCTGCACGTCGCACAGCAGGGGAATCTCGGGACCCAGGCGCTGCCAGTCGTCGAGCGAGTGCTCGACGCCCATATGGCGCGCGATCGCCACCATGTGGATCGGACAGTTCGATGACGCACCGAGTGCGGCTGCCGCGACAACGGCGTTGTCGAACGCCTCTTTTGTCATGATATCGGACGGGCGCAGGTTTTCTTTCACCATGCCAACGATCCGCTTCCCGGTCTCGAACGCCATCCAGCCGCGCTCCCGATACGGGCCCGGAATGGCGGCGCAGCCGGGCAGCGACATGCCCAGGGCTTCGGCGAGGGAATTCATGGAGGTGGCGGTGCCCATGGTGTTGCAATGCCCCACGGAAGGCGCAGACGAGGCCACCATTTTCATGAACTCGTCGTAGTCGATCTTGCCTTCGGCGTAGAGTTTCCTGCCCTCCCATACAATCGTGCCGGAGCCGGACAGACGTCCCTGCCACCAGCCGTCCAGCATGGGCCCGCCGGATAGCACGATCGCGGGAATGTTCACGGTCGCGGCGCCCATCAGACAGGCGGGGGTGGTTTTGTCGCAGCCGGTGGTCAGTACGACCCCATCCAGCGGATAGCCGTGCAACACCTCGACGAGACTCAGGTAGGCGAGGTTGCGGTCCAGCGCGGCGGTCGGGCGTTTGCCGGTTTCCTGGATCGGGTGGATCGGGAACTCCAACGGCACGCCGCCCGCGTCGCGGATGCCGTCGCGGACGCGCGAGGCGAGTTCGATATGATGCCGGTTGCAGGGGGACAGGTCGGAGCCGGTCTGCGCGATGCCGATGATCGGCTTGCCGCCGCGCAGTTCGTCCGGCGTGATGCCGTAGTTCATGTAGCGCTCGAGATACAACGCGGTCAGCGCCGGATCGGCCGGATTGTCGAACCAGCGGCGGGAACGGAGGCGTTTGTCGCCGGAGTCGTTGTGTGCGGTCATGGTCCGGACCTCCCCTAGGCTGAGTTGAGCGGACACTGTGGGGGAGGGGTTGGGGAGTCAATGCCGGTGGAGGTCTGATCTCAAACGATCTATAGAGAATAAACGCATGGCTTCGATTGCGGAGTTGATGAAAGCTGATGGTTTTGGATTTGATCGGCCTCTGTACCCAGATTCGTAAACACGGTTACGTGTTTTCGGGGCGCTGGTTCCACTCTGACACGGAGTCGCCATTCCGTGGGCGACGTTTCGTCCGTACTAAGCCAGCTTCTTAATCGTAATTTTTGTCAGCGAATTTGCGGTATGCCGTACTAGCAGCCTGTCGGACTCGGTTTTCCGACTACCCGGCAGTATGTCCTCTGAGCCGCCTGGCGGCGAGCGGCAGCCGCTGGCAGCCGGCCATGCGGTTTCATACGTCGCCACAGCGTCATTTCCGGCCCCTGGCGCTCCGGATTTAACACGAAAAGGATGCATTTCTCATCACGCCCGGGGGCAAAGGGTGAACAGGCGCTTCATGTTCCAGGCCATGGTCACAAGACTCCATTCGCCGCGAACCTTGTCAATCCCGCACAGAAGGAATTGCCGGAAGCCCATCACAGATTTAATGATGCCAAACACCGGCTCGGGAATCTGTTTGCGTAACGCATAAAGGTTCCTGCCTTCGCGGGTCTTCAGCCGGTGCGCCATGGCTTCCACCGGTGTTGGCTTCTCCGGCGGCAACGGATCGGGACCGAAACGCTCGCTCAACGGCGGATGATGCGGCTGCCGGCCCATCCTTGCCCTTGCGAAGGCGAGGGGCGATCAGCGGACCGATCCCGGCCGCCTCGCACGCGGCCACGTTCGCCGCGCTGAAATAGCCAGTGTCCGCCAATAACGTGTTCACTTTGCCCAGTTCGTCAGGCAGCGTATCGATATCGTTCAGCATCGGTTCGATTTGCTGCTTGCCGTTGGGAGCCTGAACCACATTCGCGGCGATCACCAACAGGCTGTCCGCCGCCACCGCCGCCTGTGCGTTGTAGCACTGCTCGAAGCCGCCACCCGCTACCGGCATGATGCGCGACTCCTCGTCGGTGAGATTGATCTGATCCGCCGGGAGCGGCCCTTCGGCCGGAGGCGGAGGTGGTTTGCCGCCGGGTTTCTTGCTCGTGACCGCGGTCTTCGCCGCCCGCGCCGCCCGCTTCGCCTCATGCCCGGCCAGGTCTCGCGCGAAACGCTCGCGGGCGCGGGCCTCGATCTTCGCGCGGGCCGCCGCGAGTTTCTCCAACCTTCCCTCACCCCGGGCCAGTTCTGCCGGGATCGGCATGCCGTCGGGAACAGCGGTCTGATCCGCCGCTTCCGCCCTTGCCAACAGGTCCGCCACGTCGGCCTTCAGTAGTGCCTCGATCTTTCCGGCGTGCTCGTACGACAACGCGCTGTGCCGGCTGGCGTTGGCGTGTATTTTGGTCCCATCCAGCACGGCCGTGCCCAGGCTGAGCACGCCCATCTCGCGCGCCAGGAGCAGAACTTTCACGAACAAGGCCTCGATCCCGGGAAGAAACCGCCGCCGGAACGTGGCGATCGTGTCGTGATCGGGATGGTCGTTTGCCGCGATAAAGCGGAACGCAACGGAATCGTGCGTCGCGCGTTCCAGCTTGCGGCTGGAAAACACCCCTGTCGCGTAGCGGAAAACCAGAAGCCCCAGCAGCGGCGCCGGGTGGTAGGAGGCCGAGCCAGTGCCGCGCTACGCCTGGCTCATCGCGGTCAGATCGAGGCCGTCGATCACCTCAACCACGAACCGGGCGAGGTGCCTTTGCGGAAGCCACTCGTCAATCGACGGTGGCAGAAGGCAGCAGTTCTCATTATGGCCAGAGGTAGGGTTGAGGTTGAGGGCGTATCCGAAAGCGATTGTCAGAATGGCCTTTTCAGGAAGGCAGTGGTGGCGGTCTGATGAAGGCCAGAGTTGCCAGGATATCCTCCCAACCAGGAAAGACCAGGAACACCGTGATCGACCGCAAATGCTCGAAGAAGCGTTTGCGGGTGCCAATGGC
>SHWL01000197.1 GCA_009693865.1 Acetobacteraceae bacterium
ACGAATCGCGCCGCCTTCCTCTCCACGTCATGGTTCGGCTCGACCGGACCATCCGAAGCGGCACTGTACCGCGACCGATGGTCCGGTCGAGCCGAACCATGACGAGGGGAGGCTGGAGCCCGATCGAAGCGTTTATCTTTGGGCGTCGCTTTAGCGATTCTGGCCTTCGATTGAGGGCGCCGCTGGCCATTCGGGCGCACCCTGGGCGTGACCGGATCATACAAGCACCCAGGGTTCTTTCAATGTTGCCACGCACCCGCGAGTTCTTACCCCGGCGACCGCCATTTCGCGGCATCGTGCCGAGGGCGATGGCCCGGTCAAGCCGTGCCATGACGAAAACGGAGACGCTGACACTCCGCTCTTACCCCGTTCGCCTCCCCTCCCCCTCCATGATAAATCCCGCCATCGACCCAAAGGACCCACCATGGAAACCACCGGCCGCCTTGACCGAGGCGATGGCACCGAACTCGCCTGGGTCAAACTCGATGGCGCGAGCCCCACGGTCGTGTTTCTGCCCGGCTTCCGCTCCGATATGTCCGGCGACAAAGCCACCGCCCTCGCCGCCTTCTGCGCCGCTCGAGGCCAGGCCATGCTCCGCTTCGACTATTCCGGCCACGGCGCCAGCGGAGGCACGTTCGAGCAAGGCACCATCAGCCAATGGTCCGCCGACGCGCTGACCGCGATCGACCGGCTGACCGAGGGGCCACTGATCCTGATCGGCTCCTCGATGGGTGGCTGGCTGGCGCTGCTGACCGCTTTGAAGCGGCCCGAGCGCGTCGACGCCATCATCGGCATCGCCGCTGCGCCTGACTTCACCCAACGCCTGATGTGGGAGGCAATGACCTTCGATGAGCGCGCCCGGATCACGCGAGATGGTATTCTTCACATCCCCAGCCAGTATGGCGATGCGACACCGGTCACGCGTGCGTTGATCGAAGACGGCCGCTCGCATTTGCTGCTGGAGGGCCCTATCCTCCTGGACTGCAAAGTCCGCCTGCTGCACGGCCAGGCCGATCCGGACGTACCCTGGGAACTCGCGCTCCGCACGGCCGAGCGGCTGATTGGCGCCGATGTCGAAATCGTTTTGATCAAGGACGGCGACCATCGTTTGTCGCGGCCAGGCGACCTCGCGGTGTTACGGCGGACTCTGGCCGCTCTCCTCGCGCCAGATGGCGGCGAGGCCGCTTCGAAAATCGGGATAAAGCCAACGTAATCCTAGCGCCGTCTGAGTCTTCCTGCTGCTGACCTTGCGGTTTTCCGCCCAGAAACTCCGCGCCATCGGGCTCATGGCCGGCAAAGCGTCGGCGAATGCGAACTCCGGCGGCGGTGGCAGGCCCATCAACCAGGCGGCTTCGGTCACAACCGCGGCGCTCTCCGAGGGTTCATCGTCGGCCAGGTTCAACACCCGCCGTCCGCGGTCCGGCGCGGTGCGCATCGCGGCGGCCAACGCGCGGCCGATGTCGTCACGATGGATGCGGCCAAACTGATGCCCAGGTTTGATCATCCGCCGCGCCGTGCCACTTCGAAAATCGTCGAAGGCCGAACGGCCGGGCCCATAAATGCCCGCAAGCCGAACGATATCAACGGCGCATCGGTTTGCGAAGCGGGCCCAGGCCAATTCGGCGTCGAGGCGGCGCTGGCCACGCGGCTGTGAGGGCGCGGGAGGGGTGTCTTCGTCCACCCAGCCACCGCTTCGGTCGCCGTAGACGACGGTGCTGGACAGGTAACCGACCCAGCGCAATCCCGCCGCGGCTTCGATTGCCGCAGCGTAACGGTTCAGCACGGGATCGCCATCGGTGCCTGGCGCCGCGGTCGACAAGATATGGGTAGCCTCGGAGATCTCGCGTTCCGCGGCATCGAACGGGATCATGCTGACCCCTTCCCGGCCGTCATGGCCCGGCTCGTCCGGGCCACCCATTTCAGCACCCTGCCGCGACCGGTGGCCCGGACCAGCCGGGCCATGACGAGGGAGGGGAGCCGGGCCATGACGAGGGAGCGGAGCCGGGCCATGACGTGGTAAAGGAGTCGGGCCATTACGCAGGGAAGGAACCGGCCCTATGGCGACCCCTCGGGTCGTCGCGGTAACAGTGGTGCCAGTCACAGCCGCGGCCACCGCTCGCCCGGCATAGCCAAGCCCGAAAATCAGCAAACGGTTCAACCGCCGCCCCGATTTCGAAGCATCAGTCCGCCGAACGACCCCAGCCCGGAATTGATCGCGATCCCAGCTATCGACAGCAAAACCAGCGCCGCGAACATGCGAGCGATCTCCAGCCGGTATCCCGCCTCAAGGATGCGATACGCGAGCCCCGAAGCGAACCCGCCAGAGCCCGCGACGAACTCCGCCACCACCGCGCCGACCAGCGCGAGCCCGCCCGAAACTTGCAGTCCCGAGAGGAAATACGGGAGCGCCGCGGGCAGCCGCAGCAGCGTCAATGTGCGCCAGCGCCCACCGCCGTACAGCCGGAACAGATCGGTCAACTCGGCCGGCGCCGAGGCAAGCCCTGTCGCGGTATTCGCGAACACCGGAAAGAACGCAACGATCACCGCGCAGACCACCAGCGAGGCAAATGGATCTCCAACCCAAACGATGATCAGCGGCGCGATCGCCACGATCGGCGTCACCTGCATCACCACCGCCCACGGCTGGATCGCCGCCTGGGCCAACCGGCTGGTGGACATCGCGACCGCCATCGCCGCGCCCAGAACCGCGGACGCGATCAGCGCGGCGAATGTCACGAGCAACGTGGACGCCAGCGACGCCAGCAACCCAAGCGGGTCTTTCAGGAACGCCTCCACCACCGCCAGCGGTCCCGGAATCAGGTACACCGGAACATCGAACAGCCGCACTCCGCCCTCCCACGCCACCAGCGCGAGCAGACCGAACAACATGGGCGCGAGGCGGTAAAAGCGGTCGGTCATGAGCCTCGGAGTCTGGGGTTGATCACGACGTACAGAATATCCGCGACGAGGTTCAACGACACGTAAAGAAACGCGGTCACCAGCACGACGCCCTGCACGACCGGATAGTCGCGATTGAACACGGCGTCGACGATCATCTTGCCAAAACCGGGGATGGAAAACACCTGCTCGGTCAGCACCGCGCCGGACAGCAACGTGCCGAGTTCCAGCGCGCCGAGGGTCACAACCGGGATCAGCGCGTTTCGAAGCGCGTGGCGTAACACGACACCGGATTCAGGCAGTCCCTTGGCGCGCGCGGTGCGGACGTAATCCTGGTCCAACGCCGTCAGCATGGCGGCGCGCGTATGCCGCATGAGGATCGCGGCGATGGCATTGCCCAGAACGAACGCGGGCATGATCGTCGTCGCCAGCGATTGCCGCCAATCCTCCGTCAGCGCCACGTAGCCGGAGGGCGGCAGCCAGCCGAGATTTACCGAGATCAACAGGATCAGCATGATCCCAAGCCAAAAATTCGGCGTCGACAATCCCGCGAGCCCGATGGCATTCGCGAGATAATCCAGGAACCGGTTCCGGTACACCGCCGCGACGATCCCGGAGGGGACACCGATCAGCACCGCGAAGACGAAAGCCATTCCGCCCAACTGCAACGTTACCGGGAGTTTGGTCGCGATCAACCCGGTGACCGGCTGACGGATGCGCCAGGAATAACCCAGATCGCCGCGCAGAACGTTACCGATCCAGTGAAAATATTGCACCGGCAACGACCGGTCGAGCCACAACTCCGCGCGAATTTGCGCGAGCACGACCGGATCGCCCCTTTCCTCCCCCGCCAGCACCAGTGCCGGATCGCCGGGCATCAATTGTTGCAGGCAGAACACCAGGATGCTGACCAGTAGTAGCGTCGGAACGATCTGCGCGATCCGGGCGCCGAGATGACCTCGCATCTATTTCGCGGCCGCCATGCCCTGTAGCCTGATCATGCCATCGGGTACCGGACGGAATCCCGTCAGCTTCGCGGACAGACCGACGACGTTCACCGGCGCGAACAGATAAATCACTGGCAGGTCCTGACGGATTTGCCGTAACGCGGTCTCGTAATGACCGCGGCGGACCGCGAGGTCGACGGATTGGCGCCCGGCGCTCAGGGCCTGATCGACCACCGGGTTGGCATATTTTCCGTCATTCTGTCCTGAGCTGGAATGCAGAAAGGAGAATAAATTGCCGTCGGGATCGGCGCGGCCGGACCAGCCGATGAGATACGATTCAAACTCCCCTCGCGTCGCGGCCTGCAGGGAAGCGGCGAACTCGATCAGGTTGATCTTCACATCGAACCCAGCCTCTTTTACCATCGACTGGATGACCTCGGCGAGTTGCGCGCGGTCAGGTGTATTGGGCACATTCATTTGCACGACGATGGGGGTGGGAATGCCGGATTCCTTGATCAGCGCCTTTGCTTTCGCGAGATCGCGCGGCGGCGGCGGTATCGCGGCGATGTAAAATGGCGACGCGGCGGAAACGGCCTGCGCGGTGGGTGTGTACATGCCGTTGAACACGACATCGATCAGCGCCTGCCGGTCGAGCGCGGCATCGAAGGCCTGACGCAAGAGCTTGTTCTGCCCGATCGGTGCTTTCGCCCGCTCCCCGTTCCCGGAGTTGAACGTAATTCCCTCGTAACCAAGTCCCGGCGACGTCACGATCCGCAATTTTGCGTCCGCCTTCACCTGGGCGATATCGGTGGGCAGCACCCGTTCCGCCAGGTCGACCGTGCCGCTGCGCAGATTGGCCAGCAGCACGGCGGAGTCCGGCATCGGCTGGTAAACCACCTTGTCGAAATGGATCGACGCGGCGTCCCAATATCCCGGATAACGGTCAAGCACGATGCGGTCCTGCGCGACCCTTTCGTTGAATTTGAAAGGCCCGGAACAAATCGGCGCGCGCGAGAAATCCTTGCCCGCGGCCTCGGTGGCTTTCGGCGGCAGGATCATCCCCGAGCGGTCGGTGAGTTGCGACAGCAACGGCGCCGAAGGCGATTTCAGCACGACCTTCACCGTGGCGGGATCGACGATTTCCACATGGTCGATCGAGGCGATCTCGCTGCGCCGGAAACTGCCGGACATCGTGAGGTGACGTTCCAGCGTGAACTTCACGGCGGCCGCGTCGAGGGGTTCGCCATTATGGAACGTGACACCTTGCCGCAGACGTAGAATCAGCGTGACCGGATCGGCCCATTCGTGGCTGGTGGCCAACCGCGGCACAATCTCCAGCTTCTCATTGATGTCGAAAAGCTTGTCGCAGAGCCCGGCGAAGACGATGCGTCCGACATAAGAACGCGCCAGGGTGGGATCGAGCTGGTCAGGATCCTCGCGCAATGCGATGCGCAGAGTTTGCGCCTGACCCAGGGCTGGCAGGATGCCAAGCAAACAAATGGCCAGCATGAGGCGGCGGATCATGGCGGGGTCCCTCGGGAGGTCGTGACCGGACGGAGGACAATGCAGGCTTGGCTCGGTCCGGTCAAAGATCGTCCGAATTCGCACCAGGCCAGGCGCTCAACCCTGCGTTCATCCGGCCATGCGACAGATGTCTCATGGCGTCCTCCTTCGATCGCTTCCGGCCTGTCCCGGCGTTCTCCGGCCATGCCTGGCGCCGGTCGCGGGAGCGTGGCCTGTCGCCCAAAGCCTTGAACCGTGCGCTGGCAACGGAACCGAAACCCAACACGTCGCCCGAAACCGTGGTATCCAGCGACGGACAGGTGACCGTGATCGTGCCAACGTGCGCCTTCGCTACGATATCCTCGGGGATACCGGTGCCATTGTCGCGCACGCGGATTTCCACGGTTTCGCCCAGGTCGAGCGTTGAGACGAGCGGTATTGGCCGGACATTGGGTTCGTGCTTTGCACGCTTAGGCGACGCCCAAAGACTACCGAGTCGCGCCGCCTTCCTTTCCACGTCATGGTTCGGCTCGACCGGACCATCCGAAGCGGCACTGTACCGCGACCGATGGTCCGGTCGAGCCGAACCATGACGAGGGGAGGCTGGAGCCCGATCGA
>SHWL01000198.1 GCA_009693865.1 Acetobacteraceae bacterium
CATCCTCCGGCGCGACCGGAGGATCCGGAGCGGCACCACGCCTTGCTTTCCGGCGCTATTATACGCGGATATGTGCCGCTACCGATCCTCCGGTCACGCCGGAGGATGACGAAAAAGCAAGCGTCAGCGCCATAATGAGAATTGCTGCCTGGGAGGGGCGGGCATTGTGTTTACCGCCCCCGCCCTCTATATTCTTACCATCCTCTGATCGATCGGAACCGCCATGCGCAAGAAGCGCACTGCCACGCTGTCCTCCAAATACCAGATTTCGATCCCGAAATCGGTGCGGGAAGCGCATGAGTGGAAACCCGGCCAGGAATTCGCGTTCGTGCCCAGGGGTAAACACGTGATGCTGGTGCCGGTGCCGGAACTGGAGGATCTGATGGGCATCGCCGCTGGCGCTGATCCGACAGGCTACAGGGACCGGGACGACCGTTACTGATGCGGGTTGTCGATACCTCCGCCTGGATCGAATATCTGATCGAATCGCCTTTGGGCAGTAAGGTGGCACGGGAACTGCCGCGACGCGATGCGTGGCTGGTTCCGACGATCGTCCAGCTCGAACTGGCGAAATGGCTGACCCGCCGTTTGGGCGTGGAAGCCGCGGAGACGGTGATCGCCTTCTACGATACTTGCGAGATCGCCGACCTGAACACGAAGACCGCGCTCGCGGCGGCCGACCTCAGTGCCCGCCACAGATTGGCAACCGCCGACGCCATCATCTACGCGACAGCCCAGGCGTATGGAGCGGATGTGTTGACCTGCGACCGGCACTTCGAAAGTCTGCCGGGTGTCCGGTTCATCCCGAAACACGACGCCTGAGCCGATGACCCTCGCCGCCAATGTCATGCATTTCGCGCGTCTCCTGCGCCGTGCAGGTCTGCCGGTGGGCCCAGCGGAAACGATCGCGGCGCAGGAGGCGCTGACCCGGATCGATCTTGGCGTGAAGACCGAGGCCCGGACCGCGCTGCGCGCCGTCATGATCCACCGCCACGAGCATCAGGACGTGTTCGACCAGGCCTTCGCCCTGTTCTGGCGCGATCCCTCGGCCGCCGAGCAGGCCGCCGCCATGGCTCTGCTGGACGCGCAAAAGCACAAGAAGCCGGAACGCCCGCCGCCCGCGTCCCGCCGCGTCGCCGAGGCCTTCACCAACCCCAACGCGCCCAGGCCGAAGCCCGGGGAGGTACCGCCGGTTCAGGACGCCGTCCTGACCGTGTCCGACCAGGAGCGTTTGCAGGTCATGGATTTCGAGGCCATGAGCGCGGCTGAAATCGAGGACGCGAAAAAAGAAATCCGCCGCCTTCGGCTGCCGCTCGACCTCCGCCGCACGCGCACGATGCGGCCCGATCCGAACGGGCCGGTGATGAACCTGCGCCGCACCATCCGATCCAGCCTGCGGCAGGGCGGCGAGATCCTGGCCATCGCCCGGGACCGGCGCCATACGCGCCCGCCGCCGCTGGTCGTGCTGTGCGACATTTCTGGCTCGATGGGCCGTTATGCGCAAATCCTGCTGCATTTCCTGCACGCAGTGACGAATGACCGCGACCGCGTGCATGTTTTTTTATTCGGCACCCGGCTGACCAACGTCACCCGGCAGTTGCGCGCGCGCGACCCCGAGGTCGCGTTCCAGATGGTCTCCCACGCCGTCCCCGATTGGTCCGGCGGCACGCGCATCGGGGAATCGCTGGAAAAGTTCAATAAACTCTGGGCGCGGCGCGTGTTGGGGCAGGGCGCGGTCGTGCTGTTGATCACCGATGGGCTCGATCGGGACGGCGCGATGGGCCTTTCTGACAACATGGACCGGCTCCACCGCTCCTCCCGCCGCCTGATTTGGTTGAACCCCCTGTTGCGGTGGGCCGGTTTCGAGCCAAAATCGCAGGGCATCCGCGCGATGCTGCCGCATGTCGATGAATTCCGGCCTGTGCATAACCTTGCCAGCCTGCGCGCGCTTGTCGATCTGCTGTCCAGGCCGGCGCCGCGACCGCTGAACTGGACGGCTCGTGACTGACCGGCGGCGGATTGAATAACCGGTGTGCGACCGATTGAGCCGTGCCTCTCTCCTGCGTCGCCTGCTGGCTCCATCTCGGTATGGCCCCATCTCGGCATCGCGCCCCCATCTCAGCATGGCGCACCCCATTTCGGCATGGCCCGCCCCATTTCGTCATGGCCCGGCTTGACCGGGCCATCCGATCCAGCACAGTGGCGCCACGGATGGCCCGGTCACGCCGGGCCATGACGAAATGGGGCCGGGCCATGCCGGAAAGGGCCGGGCCATGACGAAATGGGGCCGGGCCATGCCGGAAAGGGCCGGGCCGTGACGGAAAGGGCCGTGACGAGACGGGGTGGAGCCTCACTCGCCGCGGCGCGCACTGAAATCCAAGGGGGAGCGTACCACCATGAGCGACCATGTCGAAGATGTTCTGAGCACCGCCGCTGGATGGCGCGCCGCCGGCGAACAGGTGGCGATCGCGACGGTGACGGAAACCTGGGGCAGCTCGCCCAGACCCGCGGGGAGCCAGATGGCGGTAACGAAATCGGGCCGCATGGCGGGTTCGGTTTCCGGCGGCTGCATCGAGGGCGCGGTGGCCGAGGCGGCGATGAAAACGCTGGATTCAGGCATCCCGCAATTGCTCGATTTCGGCGTGACGCACGAACGCGCCTGGGAGGTCGGCCTGGCCTGCGGCGGCAAGGTCAAAGTGTTCGTGGAGAAGCTGTCGTGACACCCGACCTTCTCGCCGCGCTGGAAAAGGCGCGCGCGGCCAAGCAACCGATCGTGCTGGCGACCCAATTGCCGGGCGGCGAGCAGTGTCTGCTGCCCGATCCCGGCGCGCCCGCCGCGGTGAACGAAGCGGCGCGCGCGGTGCTTGAGTCCGACGTCAGCGGGACACACAAGATCGACGGTGTCGACTGGTTCATGCACGCGTACAACCCGCCGCTGCGCCTGGTCATCGTCGGCGCCGTGCATATCGCCCAGGCGCTGGTGCAATTTTCGACGTCGTGCGGATACGCGACAACGGTGGTCGATCCGCGGCGTTCCTTTGCCTCGGACGAGCGCTTCCCAAACGTGACAATTTCGACCGAGTGGCCGGATGAGGCGATGGAGGCGTTCAAACCCGACAGCCGGACCGCCGTCGTGACCCTGACGCACGATCCGAAGCTGGATGACCCCGCGCTGGACCGCGCGTTGAAGTCCGGGGCATTCTATATCGGCGCGCTTGGCTCCCGCCGCACGCACGCGGCCCGCCTGAAACGGCTGAGCGATCTGGGTCATACGGAGGAAGCGATGTCCCGAATCCGGGGACCGGTGGGCCTGAACATCGAAGCGGTGACGGCGCCGGAAATCGCCGCCTCGATCATTTCGGAAATCATCGCTGTCCGCCGCGGCGCGCCGCTACCGCCGAAGTCCGCGCCGAAGACAACTCCTCCATGAAATTCGGACCCATGCCACTGGACGATGCGCGGGGCGGCATCATGGCGCACAGCCAGCGCGTGGGCGAAACGATGATCCGCAAGGGCGCGCGCCTGGATGACGCGGCGATCTCGGCCTTGCGCGGCGCTGGCCGGACCGAGGTGATCTGCGCGATCCTGGAACCGGGCGACGTGCCGGAGGATATCGCGGCCGACCGGCTGGCAACGCCGTTGGTCTCGCCGCTGATCGCGCGGTCCCGCGCCGCGACCGGACGAGTGAACCTGTCGGCCGAAGTGCCGGGCCTGTTGCGCGTGCAGGCGTCGAAGATCGATCAGTTGAACTCGATCGACGAGGCGCTGACGATCGGCACGCTGCCGGATTACGCGGTGGTCGCGCCGAAGGATCTGGTGGCGACGATCAAGATCATCCCGTTCTCAGTTCCCGGCACCGTGCTGACGGTCGCGGAGGCGCTGGCGCGGCAGAACGGCACGCCTCTGACCTTGCATCCGTTCCGGCATCTTAAGGTCGGCCTGGTCGCGACCGAACTGCCGGGCCTGAAGGACAGCACGACCGGCAAGACGATCGAGGTGACGGAGCAGCGGATCACGCAGTTGACCGGGTCGCTGCTACCCCCGGTGCGGTGCGCGCATGACGAGGAATCGGTTGCTCGCGCTCTGGGCGGCCTGATCGCGGCGGGCGCCGATATGCTGTTGGTCATCGGGGCCTCGGCCGTACTCGACCGCCGCGACGTCGGGCCCGCCGGGATCGTGCGGGCGGGAGGCGAGATCGTGCATTTTGGGATGCCGGTCGATCCCGGCAACCTGATCTGTGTGGGCCGGATCAAAGACAAGCCGGCCCTGGTGCTGCCGGGATGCGCGCGCAGTCCGAAACTCAACGGCATCGACTGGATTCTGACCCGCCTGTTCGCTGGACTGAAAGTCACCAGTCACGAGATCATGCGGATGGGTGTTGGCGGGTTGTTGAAGGAGTTCGACAACCGGCCGTTGCCGCGGGAAAAAGCGCCGGCGATGCCTCGGGTTGGCGCGGCACCGCGCAGCGCGCCGACCATCGCCGCGATCGTCATGGCCGCGGGCCGCTCGCGCCGCATGGCGCCGCACAACAAGCTGCTGGTGACCGACAAGGCCGGCAAACCGATGATCGCGCGCGTGGTGGAGAACGTGCTGTCGTCCAACGCCCGCCCGGTACTGGTCGTCACGGGCCATCAGCATGAGCAGATCGAGCATGCGTTGGGCGGCCGCCCGGTGCGCTACGTCCATGCCGCCGATTTCTCGAAGGGTCTGGCCGAGAGCCTGAAAGCTGGCATCGCCGCCGTCCCGCCCGAATGCGCGGGGGCGATCGTCTGTCTGGGCGACATGCCGCTGGTCACTGGCCGGATGATCGACCGGTTGCTGTCGTTTTACGATCCGGAAGAGGGCAGGAAGATCGTGTTGCCGACGTTTCGCGGCAAACAAGGCAACCCGATGATCTGGGACCGGAGCTATTTCGCGGAGATTCTGGCGATCACGGGGGATTCGGGGGCCCGGTTCCTTGTGGGCAAGCACGCGGAAGCGGTCGCCGAGGTGGAGATGGCGGATGACGCGGTCCTCCGCGATTTCGATACGACGGAGAGTCTGACGACGCTGCCGGTGAGGATGCGGCCGGAGGGGATGAGATAGGGGGACGTTCTCAGACCGTATCGTCACGGAAATAGGCGATGATGTCGCGATGCCCTTCCGGCACGTTCACGACCTCAAATCGGTCGCCATCATAGCGAAAGAAGATCACGTAGTTTTTGAACGCGAAACTGCGAATGTCGGGGCGCAGTTCCGGACGCGCGCGCCCGAGCGTCCCGGGCAATGATGCCAGCCTCTCGCATTGGCTCTGAAGCTGATTGACAAAGCGTCTGCCGATGACCCGGCTGCCGCTTTGCCTGGCGATATACCTGAGGATATCCGCGAAATCCGCGAGGGCGGTATCGAGCAGGATCAGCCGGCGCACTCAGTATCCGGCCTTGGCCAGCTCCGCTTCCGTCGCGTCCAATGCCCTCATGAGATCGTCCGACGTGTTTTGTCCACCCCGCGCGATGGACGCATTCAGCGTGTCGCGAAGCGCCCGCAGCCTGACTTCCCGTTCCTCGACCAGGCGCAACCCCTCGCGTACGACTTCGCTCGCCGAGGCGTAGCGGCCGCCTTTGACCACGGCTTCGACAAATCGTTCCCAACGCTCACCGATCGAGACGTTCATCGCAAGGCACCTCCCGATGCGGCGAAGATGGCACGATAACATATAATGCGCAATCTTTGTCAGCAATTCTCATTTTGGCTGTAAACCTCTCTCCAATCGTCATCCTCCGGCATGACCGGAGGATCCGAAGCGGCACAACGCATCGCTTTTTGGCGCTATGATACGCGGATATGTGCCGCTACCGATCCTCCGGTCACGCCGGAGGATGACGAAAAAGCAAGCGTCAGAGCCAAAATGAGAATTGCTG
>SHWL01000034.1 GCA_009693865.1 Acetobacteraceae bacterium
GGAGATGGGCCGGGCGGTCATGGCAGTCAAGGGGTAGACAATAATATTATGGCACTACAAAGTTTTTCCAGAATAAACTGGCGGTTTTCCGGGGATTTTCGGGAGTTCGTTACGGTAAGTGGCGAGAAAAGTGTTAAATATGGGCTAAGATGGCGCGGAATATCCGCTGAGCGATTGCGGAACGTGGTCATCGGCGGGATGTCTTTCGTGAAGTCCATCGGCGCGGCACTTCCGGTTACCTTATTCGTACATATCGCCCCACCCCAGCACCCGCCATCTCAACCTTTACAACCCTCCCCAACCGGCGCACCCAACGCGAAACGTCCAGGGGAGCAAACCCGCCATGCCGATGACCATCGCTGAGAAAATCCTCGCTCATGCCAGCGGCCAGGCATCGATCAGTCCCGGCGACCTCGCCGTCGTGGACGTGGAGACGGCGGTGCTGATGGACATGACGTTCCTGCCCGAGGGCTGGCGCGAGGTCCTGAGCCTCCACGATCCGTCGAAAGTCGTGATCGTGTTCGACCATCTCGTCCCCGCCCCCACTATCCAGGCCGCGACGGCACACGCCACCGGCCGCCGCTTCGCGAAACAATACGGGATCGAAAGGTTGCACGATGTCGGCCTGGACCAGGGCATCGCGCACGCCGTCGTCGCCGACCGAGGCTATGCCATTCCAGGCACGGTGCTGGTCAACGGCGACTCTCACACCTGCGCCGCCGGCGCCTTCAACTGCGCGGCCCGAGGAGTCGGCGGTCCCGATATGCTGTTCGCCATCACCACCGGCAAGGCATGGTTCCGCGTTGGCGAAACGATCCGCTACGACTTCGCCGGCGCCCTCCGCCCCGGCGTTTCAGCAAAAGACATTTTTCTCCACATCGCGGGCACGCACGGCGCGCATGTGAACCAGAATGTCGAGTATGGCGGCCCAGGAATGCACACGATCAGCATGAACGGACGGCGCACGCTGGCGGCGATGGGCGCGGAACTCTCCGCGGAGTTCACGATATTCGAACCGGACGATGCTCTCGCCGATTACATGCGGACGGTCAACCCAACCGCCCAAACGCGGCCCACGATGCCCGACCCGGACTGCCTCTACCGCGAACGCCGCGCCATCGACCTGGGCTTGCTGGAGCCGCTGATCGCGCTGCCCGACGGCATCGTGAACAACTCGGTCCCCGTGGGTCAGGTCGAAGGTCAGCGCATCGATCAGGCCTTCGTCGGCTCCTGCGCCAACGGCACGCTGGACGATCTGGCGGTCGTCGCGCATGTGGTCAACGGCAGAAAGGTCGCGAAAGGCACACGGCTGATCGTCACGCCTGGCACTCAATCGATTTACCTCGCCGCGTTGAAAGCCGGCTATGTTGAAACGATCACGGCGGCGGGCGGCATTGTCACCCCCGCCACTTGCGGCGCCTGCGTCGGCGGCCACCTCGGCGCCCTCGGTCCGGACGAGATTTGCCTGACCGCCAGCACGCGGAACTTCAAAGGGCGAATGGGCGATCCCTCGGCGAAGATCTACATGGGCTCGCCCGCCACCTGCGCCGCGTCCGCGCTGACCGGCGTCATAACCCACCCCGGCACATTCTTCGCGGGAGACCGAGCATGAGCCTTACCAACACCCTGGGCGGCAAAGTCTGGAAATTCGGCGACGACATCAACACCGACCTGATGCTGCCCGGCCCCTGGCTGTACCGCTCCGCCGGGGAACAGGCAAAAGCCGTCTTCATCAACAACCGCCCCGAGTTCCTTCGAGATATGAAACAAGGCGACGTCGTCATCGGCGGGTTCAATTACGGCATGGGCTCGTCCCGTCCCGCCGCGCGATCGTTACGCAATTGCGGTGTGGGATTCCTGCTGGCCGAGGCGTTGAACGGACTGTTCTTCCGCAACTGCGTCAATTTCGGCTTTCGCGCGTTCGAATGTCCCGGCGTCAGCACCGCGTTCAGTGAGGGCGACCGGGCAGAACTTTCCATCGACGACTGGACCGCGACCAACACGCGCACCGGTCAGACACTGGCCGTCACCCCAATTCCCACAATGCTGCTGGAGATGATGGTTGGCGGCGGCGTATTGCCGATGCTGGAAGCGAAGGGACTGATCGCGCGAAGGGCGGCGGGTTAAAGAAGACGCCCGCTGTCCCCACCGGATCCGGTTTCCGCTGGATCGCCCACTTCGCGAACCCAGGCCAAGGAAGGCGCCACCCGCGCGGGCCCGAGCACCAATCGAGTTTGACTGCTCCGCTCCCGCTCTCAGGCCATCGGCGATGGTCTTCGCTGCTGCTCCCCTTGGAGGATGTTCCGCCGGGTGACGGCGGGTTACTCCCGCGAGTGGGTGCCTCCGTTCGACGCCGGTTGGTGACCTGATATCAGCCGCGGACAAGCATGACCTACCGGCCTCATGCGTCATGGACCGGCTGGATGGAGGCCTCACGGCCGGTTGGAATGAGGCCGCGTCAGATTTATCAACAAACTCATTGATTATCAATGAGTTTGTTGATAGTAGTCCGGCATGACACAAACGGCTGCCGTGATCGAGGATGACGCCCAGGAGGCCGCGACCCTCGACCAGGTGTTTTTCGCGCTTTCCGACCCGATCAGGCGCTCGATCCTCAAGCGGCTGGATCAGAGTCCTGGGCTGGTCTCGGAACTCGCGGCACCGTTCTCGATCTCGCTCCAGGCGGTATCGCGTCACATTCATGTTCTGGCCGGCGCCGGACTGGTGCGGCAGCAACGGTCAGGGCGCATCAGCCGATGCAGCCTGGAAGCAGGGCCGATCCTCACCGCGGCGGTCTGGATTAACCGGTACAGCAAATACTGGCAGGCGCAGTTCGATCTGATGGCGATGACGCTGGAGGACCTCGGGCAAAAACCAACCGATCACCAAACAAGGACCGGACAGGAGGCAAAACCATGACTCATCAGGTTGTTTCCCGGGAAGAATGGATCGAGGCTCGCAAGCAGCACCTCGCGCGGGAAAAAGAATTCACCCGGCTGCGCGACGAACTGAGCGCGGAGCGGCGCGCGTTGCCATGGGTCAAGGTTGACAAGGAGTACGCGTTTGAAGGGCTGGACGGCAAAGCGACCCTGGCGGAGTTGTTCGCCGGCCGTTCCCAGTTGATCGTCTATCATTTCATGCTTGGCGCGGACTGGGCGGAAGGTTGCAAAAGCTGTTCGTTCTGGGCTGACAATCTGCAAGGGATCGACGTTCATCTCGCCGCCCGCGATGTCACACTGATGACGGTCTCCTCCGCGCCTCTGGAACGAATCACAAAATTCAAAACGCGAATGGGCTGGACACATAAATGGGTTTCTTCGGCCGGCAGCGATTTCAATAACGACTACCACGTCACGTTCACGCCCGAGGAACTCGCGAGTGGCGACATTTATTACAACTTCAACCGGGCCAAGGCTTCGGCAACGGAGCGGCCTGGGATCAGCGTGTTTTACAAGGACGCGGACGGTACCGTGTATCATACGTATTCGTGCCACGCACGCGGACTCGACATGTTGAATGGCGCATATCACTATCTCGATCTTGTCCCGAAGGGCCGCGACGAGGCGAATCTGCCGTATGGCATGGCCTGGGTGCGGTTTCACGATAGCTATGGAACCTGAGCCGTGAACTACCGGGACAGTGAAGCAGCGCTCGCCGCTTAGGCGACGCCCAAAGATAAACGAATCGTGCCGCCTTCCTCTCCACGTCATGGTTCGGCTCGACCGGACCATCCGAAGCGGCACTGTACCGCGACCGATGGTCCGGTCGAGCCGAACCATGACGAGGAGAGGCTGGTGCCCGATCGAAGCGATTATCTTTGGGCGTTGCCTTACCGAAATCAGATCACGGAACTGCGCCAAAAAATACGAGATATTCAGGCGGCGGCGGAACCCGAGATCGTGCCCGATCATGCGTTCGCCACACCGGATGGAACGACGCATTTGTCGGATCTGTTCGGGTCGAAGGATGCGTTGTTCGTCATCCACAACATGGGCGTGTCATGCCCTTATTGCACGCTCTGGGCTGACGGGTTCAATGGCATCTACGCGCATGTGGCGGACCGTGCCGCCTTCGTTGTTTGTAGTCCGGACACGCAGAGCCGGTTCGCGGCCGGCCGGGGTTGGCGGTTTCCGATGGTAAGGCGACGCCCAAATATTACCGCGTCAGGCCGGAATCCTCCCCCGATCGTCATGGCCCGGCTCGTCCGGGCCACCTATACCAGCACAGTGCCGCGACGGGTGGCCCGGACGAGCCGGGCCATGACGATCGGGGGAGGATGCCTGTCGACTCGCTTATTTCTGGGCGTCGCCTAAGTCATCGAGGGACGAGTTTTGGCGCCGATATGGGTTACCGCTCGAAAACCGGTGGTTGGATGCCCGGCGTCTCCGTGTTCCGGCGCGAAGGGGACCGGATCTCCCGGGTCGCCGACACGGGCTTCCAGCCAGGCGACGATTTTTGCGCATTGTGGCACTTGCTGGAATTGCTGCCCGGAGGGGCAAAGGGTTGGTCGCCGCGGTTCAACTACGCCTGACGCCACCGGGCCTGCCGCGCGACCACCATCTGTCATGCGTGCGATAGTGAGGGCGGGGGGCCTTCGACGACCCGGCTTTGGTTCAACCGGCCAGCAGAGCCGGACTCGCTCTCCCGCTGACGACCGATCAAACGATCCCCACCAGCAGCTCCGGCAACGATCGGATCACCCGGTCCGGACGCGCGAGCGAGCCGGCCGGCACCCCCTCCCCCACCACATCGTGCCAGATCGCGTGTAAGCCCAGACGTTGGGGGGCGATGACCTCCCATTCCAGGTTGTCGCCGACAATCCAGGTGTCGGAGGCCTCGACGCCCAGAGCGGACAGCGCGTGAAGGTAGGCGCGTTCCTCGGGTTTGCCGAAGCCATGCTCGCCCTCGATCTGGATGTGGTGAAATCGGTGGGTCAGATCGAAACGAATGACTTTCGCGCGTTGCGGCTCGGCGGCGCCATTGGTGATCAGGGCGAGCCGCACACCCTTGGCGCGAAAGGTGTCGATGACGTGATGCGCGCCGTCGAACAAATGCATCTGTTCTTCACGATAGGCGTTGTAGCGCGCGGCCATGCGGCGCGCGACCGGCTCGCCCGGTGAGGTATGCCCGGCTTTCGCCAAGGCCGCGAACCCATCCGCGATGATGAGGGCGCGCGCGTCCAGCAGTTGCAGCCGCCCAACCCGATGCCGTTCCGCGTCAGCCCAGAAGATATCGGCGGCGTGGTTGATCGCCGCGGCGGCCTCGGCGGGCGGACACGGGTGCAAATCGGCGATAAACTCGCGCGCGATCTCCAGCCAGGCCCGGTGAGGCTGACTGTAGGCCGAGATCAACGTATCATCGAGGTCGAACAGGATCGCTTTGGGCAGCACGGTCTGGACTCCATGACCGGGATGCCGGTCGTTTCCCACGTTTTAGGCCGGGCGCTTCCCGCGCCACAAGCGGCGGGATGATGCGCCACCGGCCCAGGCCACGCTTGACGCGGGCCGCGGGAATGACCAGGCACGGGCCATGGCACAGGATCAATGGCAATTCTGGATCGACCGTGGCGGCACCTTTACCGACATCGTCGCGCGCGCGCCGGACGGGGCACTGTCCACGCACAAACTGCTCTCGGAGAACCCCGGCCGCTACGCGGACGCCGCCCTCGCCGGCATTCGCGCGATCCTTGGCGTGGCGCCGGATCAGCCGATTCCGGCGGGCCTCATCGACGCTGTCAAGATGGGCACCACGGTGGCGACCAATGCGTTACTGGAGCGTAAGGGCGACCGCGTTCTGCTGATCGTCAATCGCGGCTTCGCGGATGCGTTACGCATCGGCAACCAGGCCCGTCCGCGTTTGTTCGACCTCGCGATCGTGTTGCCGGGCATGCTGTACGAGCAGGTCGTCGAAATCAGCGGCCGGGTCGACGTGCACGGCCACGAGATCGAAGCTCTGGACGAAGACTCCGCTCGCGCGGCCTTCGCGGCGGCGGCCGAGGCGGGCATCGGCGCCTGCGCCATCGTGCTGATGCACGCGTGGAAATACCCCGCGCATGAGCAACGGCTCGCCCGGTTGGCACGGCAGGCCGGGATCCAGCAGGTCTCCGCCAGTCACGCCGTCAGCCCCTTGCTGCGGCTGATCCCGCGCGGCGACACGACCGTCGTGGACGCGTATCTCTCGCCCATCCTGCGCCGTTATGTGGAACAGGTCGCGTCCGAGCTACAGGGCACGCGGCTATACTTCATGCAGTCGAATGGCGGGCTCGCCGCGGCGGGCGGATTTCAGGGCAAGGATGCCATCCTGTCGGGACCGGCGGGCGGCATCGTGGGCGCGGCGCGGACAGCCGAAATGGCGGGCCTGACCCAGATCATTGGCTTCGACATGGGCGGCACCTCCACCGACGTGGCGCTTTACGCGGGCGGGTTCGAGCGAGCGTTCGAGACCGCTGTCGCGGGCGTGCGCATGCGGGCGCCAATGATGGCGATCAACACGGTGGCGGCAGGCGGCGGCTCGATCCTGCATTTCGACGGCGCGCGCATGCGGGTTGGCCCGGACTCGGCGGGCGCCGATCCCGGACCGGCATGCTACCGCCGCGGCGGGCCGCTGACGGTCACCGACGCCAATGTTTGCGTGGGCAAGATCCAGCCCGAGCATTTTCCGGCGATCTTCGGGCCCAATGGCGACCTGCCGTTGGACGCCGATGTGGTGGAACAAAAATTCGCCGTTCTGGCGGACGAGATCGCCCGCGCCACCGGGGAAGCCCGTACGGCCCGCGCCGCCGCCGAGGGCTTTTTGCGAATTGCCGTCGCCAACATGGCAAACGCCATCAAGCAGGTGTCGGTGCAGAAGGGTCACGATGTCACCCGTTTCGCCCTGCAATGCTTCGGCGGCGCCGGCGGCCAGCACGCCTGCATGGTCGCCGACGCCCTGGGCATGGAGACGGTGTTCATTCATCCTTACGCGGGCGTTCTGTCCGCTTATGGCATGGGCCTCGCCGATCAGTCCGCGATGCGCGAACAGGCCGTCGAGAAAACGCTTGGCGCGGACATCATGCCGGAACTGGAGACTTTGGCGGCCCAGCTCGCGGATCGCGCTTGCGCGGCCTTGAGGGAACAAGGCGCCAGCCCGGAGCTGATCGCCCACACCAGCACGGTGCATCTGCGCTACGCGGGCACTGAGGCCGCGCTGCCGGTGCCGTTACGCGATCTCGCCACCATTATCCACGATTTCACCGAAGCGCACCGCGCCCGCTTCGGGTTCGCCACGCCGGAACGCCCGCTTGTCGCCGAGCAGGTGTCGGTGGAAGCCACCGCGCGAGGCGACCGGGTGCGGGAAACCGTCCTCCTTGCCCGTGAGTCCGGATCGGCCGAACCCATCGACCATGTCTCGCTGTTCACCCACGGCCACGAGCACACCGCGCGCGTGTTCGAGCGGACGGAGTTGCGCGCGGGGGACACGATCCGCGGCCCCTCGCTGATCCGGGAGGCGAACGCGACGACCGTGGTCGAGCCCGGCTGGACCGCCGAGGTCACCGCGCTCGACCACATGATCCTGCGCCGCACCGAAGCCGCGCCGGAGCGGGAGACGGCGGACAGCGGCCGGCCCGATCCTGTGTTGCTGGAATTGTTCAACAATCTGTTCATGAGCGTGGCGGAACAAACCGGCGCGGTGCTGCAAAACACGTCGTTGTCAGTCAATATCAAGGAGCGTCTGGATTTCTCCTGCGCGATCTTCGACGCCACTGGCCGCCTGGTCGCCAACGCGCCGCATGTGCCCGTGCATCTCGGCGCGATGGGTGAGAGCGTGCGGACCGTGCTGCGCGATCGCGGCGCCACGCTGAAACCCGGCGACGTCGTCGCGCTGAACAATCCGTTCAATGGCGGCACGCATCTGCCTGACGTCACCGTCATCACCCCGGTCTTCGACGAGGCGGGCCGCGAGATTTTGTTCTTCGTCGGCAGCCGCGGCCATCACGCCGATATCGGCGGGATCACCCCGGGTTCCACGCCCCCGTTGTCGCGGACGCTGGAAGAAGAAGGCGTCATCATCAACGACTTTCTGCTCGTCGATGGCGGGGCGTTCCGCGAGACGGAGTTCCGGTCGTTGCTGGCGGGCGCGAAATATCCCGCGCGCAGTCCCGATGTGAATGTCGCCGACGTCAAAGCCCAGGTGGCGGCGAACGAAAAAGGCGTGCAGGAGCTTCGAAAAGTCGTCGGTCAGTTCAGTTGGCCCACCGTCAGCGCCTATATGCGTCACGTCATGGACAACGCCGAGGAATCGGTACGCCGCGTGATCGACCGGATTGGCAGCGGATCGTTCGAATATCGAATGGACAACGGTAAACCGCTGTGCGTTGCGATCCGGGTGGATCGGGAGTCGCGCTCGGCCGTCGTCGATTTCACCGGAACCGGCGAGCAAGACACCGGCAACTTCAACTCCCCGCCCGCCGTGACCCAGGCGGCCGTTTTGTATGTGTTCCGTTGCCTGGTCGGCGACGACATTCCATTGAACGACGGCTGTCTGAAGCCACTGAAAATCATCATCCCCGACGGCACGTTCCTGTCACCGAGGCCGGGCGCGGCGGTGGTCGCGGGCAATACCGAGGTCTCGCAAGCCACCTGCAATGCCATCTTTGGCGCCCTGGGCTCCATCGCCTGCTCGCAGGGGACGATGAACAATTTTCTGTTCGGCGACGCGACGCGGCAATATTACGAAACGATCTGTGGCGGCACAGGGGCCGGACCGGGCTTCGACGGAACAGCGGCGGTGCAAACCCACATGACCAACACGCGCATGACCGACCCCGAGGTGTTCGAATTGCGCTACCCGGTGCGGCTGGAGCGCTTCGCGATCCGGCACCATTCCGGCGGCGAGGGAAAATGGCGGGGCGGCGATGGCTCGATCCGCCGCGTGCGATTCCTGGAGCCGATGACGGCGATCATTGTGTCCTCGCGGCGGGCGGTCGCACCGTTCGGACTCGCGGGCGGCGCGGATGGCGCGCCGGGCCGCCAATGGGTGGAACGTGCTGGCGGACGACTGGATGTGCTGACCGGGACCGACAAGACCGAAATGAACCCGGACGATGTATTCGTGATTGAAACACCGGGGGGTGGGGGATATGGCGCGCGCGGGTAGGCGTTTTCCGGCTGGGCCGCCGCTCCTTCGTCATGGCCCGGCTCGACCGGGCCACCCGTCGCGGCGCAGTGCAACGACGGATGGCTCCGACGGCAACATAGGAATACCCATGTTCAAATTCGCCGCGTTTCTGCTGGCCCTGTTGACCGCCGGCTCTGCGCTGGCTCAGACACCCAGGTCCGGCGGCACCCTGCGCATCTATCAGCGGGACAACCCCGCCTCCGCCTCGATCCACGAGGAAGCCACCTATTCGACGACGGCGCCATTCATGGGCGTCTTCAACAACCTTGTCCTCAACGATCAGCATATTCCCCGCACCAGCATGGACACGATCCGCCCGGAACTCGCGACATCCTGGACCTGGAGCGAGGACGGCCAGCACCTGACATTCAGATTACGCGAGGGCGTGACCTGGCACGACGGCAAACCCTTCACCTCCGCCGACGTGAAATGCACATTCGATTTGTTACGGGAAAAGGCGGCAGACAAATTCCGCAAGAACCCCCGAAAACCCTGGTACCAAAACGTCGCCGATGTGACCACGAACGGTCCACTGGAGGCCACGATCCACCTGAGCCGGCGCCAGCCGTCTATCCTGGCGATGCTGGCGTCCGGCTTTACCCCCATGTACCCGTGTCATGTTCCGCAAATCCAGATGCGGAGCAAACCCATCGGCACTGGCCCCTATATGTCGGCCGAGTTCAAACAAAACGAAATCCTCCGCTTCGTGAAGAACCCGCATTACTGGAAGCCGGGTCTGCCCTATCTCGACGGCATCGACTGGCCGATCATCGCGAATCGCTCCACCGCCATCCTGGCGTTCGAGGCAGGGAAGATCGATATGACCTTCCCGTGGGAGGTCTCGGTTCCCATCCGCCGCGACATCCTGGCGCACGTTCCCAACGCCATCTGCCATTTCGGCACCATGAACGTGAACTACAACCTGATCGTCAACGGCGACAAACCGCCTTTCGATAACCTCGACATTCGCCGCGCGATGGCGCTGACGATCGACCGCAAGGCCTTCATCGACATTCTGTTCGAGGGACAGGCCGATATCGGCGGCTCACTGATGCCAGGTCCCGAAGGCGTCTGGGGCATGCCCGATGACATGAAAAAGACCATGCTGGGCTTTGGACCGGACGTCGCGGCCAATCGCGCCCAGGCAAAGGCGATCATGGAAAAACTGGGCTATGGGCCGAAAAACCGGCTGGCGGTGAAGGTCTCGATCCGCAACATTCCCTACTTCCGCGATCCCGCGGTCATTCTGATCGACCATTTGAAGGAAGCCTATATCGATGGCGAGCTGGACCCGGTCGATACCGCGATCTGGTACCCGAAGCTCTACCGCAAAGATTATGCAATCGGGTTGAACCTGACGGGCAACTCGATGGACGATCCCGATCAGACGTTCTACGAAAATTTCGGTTGTAAGTCCGACCGTAATTATTCCGGTTATTGCAACCCGGAAGTGGAGGCGCTGTTCGACCGCCAGTCAGTCGAAGTCGATTTCGCGACCCGCCGCGCATTGGTTTGGGAGATCGACCAGCGCCTGCAGAATGAGGTCGCCAGGCCGGTGATCCTGCATCAGCATGGCGGCACGTGCTGGCACAAATATGTCCGGGGCTACACGCCGATGACGAACAGTCCGCACAATGGCTACCGGTTCGAGGACATGTGGATCGACCGGTGATGCGTCTACAGCCGTAAGAGCAGCCGCTTCACCTCGCCTATCGCGATCGCGGCCATCTCCCGCAAGCCATCGTCCGTGGCGCTGCTCACCGGATGCGGGATCACCGCGAACGGATAACCGGGCATGCCGAGCACACGCGACATCAGTTCGGCGGCGCTGACAAAACGGGTTGTCATCACTCCGATCGCGGGGACCTTCAGACGTTCGGCCGTTATGGCGTCATGCAAACTGCACGACGAGCAACTGCCTCAGTCGCCAAGCCCGGACACGACGGCGTCCCAACCGGCGATCTCCGCGACGATATGCGGATCGGCGGGCGCGCTGTAGTTGGACTTGACGCGGGTGATCACGTTGGCGACGCCATGGTCGTCCCGCAACATCCGGTCCAGATGCGCGAAGAAGCCTTTGGTGCCTTCCTTGCCATTGGAAATCAAACCAACCGTCTTGCCCGCCAGAGAATTCAGGCGAGGGGCCAACTCACCGAAAGGCGGGATCGCCTCATTGGTCGGGTCGAGAACCTGAAGCTGCATGGGGAAAATCTCCCTTCGTGACAGGCGGGAATTCAGGCCTTTGGCGGCTCGCAGTCAATGCAAACGCCAATCGCCTCGGTGACGGCATGGCTTTTATGACCGAGCCAGGGTGGAATGATCGCGCCAAATCCGCCCGCCGGACCGCCGGCGGCAACGACCAGAAGCTGATCCGGCGATTCCAGCGCGCCATAGACGGTATCACCGCGATCGCGAACGACAGCGCCCTTACCCGCGTCGGCCCACTCACGGCGATGGATGCGGGCGCGTTCGAAAATGAAGGCGGCGACGTCGGATTTGCTCCAACCCGCCGTCTGCAAATGCTCCCGCAATTGTTGCGGCACGACGATCGCATAGTTGCCGGCCCAGATCGAATAATGCCGCATGTTGGCGCGCATCTCGGCGGCGAAGGTTTCCAGGATTTCCTCTGGCTTCGTCGTCCATTCGTTCATGATCTGGCGAGGCGCGCCGGCCGCCATGACGGTGACAGCCGATACCTCCGGCGGCAGGCCGCGGTGGACAGACAGAGGCGCCCACGTGGTATTTTCCTCGTCCTCGGCGACGCAGAAGGTGAATTTGCCAGGGTGGCCAAGGGTGGAACGGTCGATCCCGCCGGGCCGGACCTCCAGAATATTAATCAACGCGAGCCGGATGGCGCGGCCGATCACCGCGGTCGCCCGGTCGCTGTTACCAAGCGTATTGAACGTTCCGCTCGCTCCGATTTCCAGGCGAATGGGTCCATTCAGAATGATCAGGACCGCGCAACCACCGGTCGAGGCCGTCGCGCCATGCAGCAGAAACTCGGTCCGCAACATTGCGGTGAAAGCGGTCAGGACGACGGGGAAATGCATCGGCAGGCAGCCCGCCATGATCGCGTTGATCGCCAGCTTCTCCGCCGTGATCGCGACGCCTCGCACGGGTTCGATCCCGACCAATTGCTGGGGCTCCATCATCGCCCAGTCGAGGCAGGCGGCCACCGCGTCGCGCGTGGGCGGCACGATCGGCAGCCCATCCGTCCACCCGTTCGCGTGGTACAGCTCCTGCGCAGCCCAGACATCGGCGACATCGTAAGTTCTTGAGGCGAGTTGCATTGGCCGGCCAATCATGAACTGGCGCGAATCTAACGAGGGGTTTCACCGGTGTCCATCTCCATCTGGACAGCCAGGGGGCCAGAGCGTAACGCTGCCCCAACTCTCATAAAAGGGGCGTGGAATGCTGTTCGATTTCGCCGATACCTCCAATCAGAATGTCTACAAACTCCTCGTCGCGACGATTGGACCGCGGCCGATCGCGTGGGTCACGACACAGGACACCGATGGCACGGTCAACGCGGCTCCGTTCTCTTTCTTCAACGCGATGTCGGGCAATCCGCCGGTCCTCGCCTTCGGGATCGGCGGGCGCGGTCCGGGCGACGTCAAGGACACCGGTGGCAACATTCGCCGCACCGGTCAGTTCGTGGTCAATCTGTGCAGTTATGAACTCGCGGAGCCGATGAACATCACCGCGATCGACTTCCCCAAGGAAGTCAACGAGCTGAAGGAAGCGGGCCTGACCACCACGCCGTCGCTTCACATCAAGGTGCCGCGCATCACCGAGGCGCCGGTCGCGTTCGAATGCGAGCGGCTGGTGATCGTCGATGTCGGCGTCGACCGCGCCGTCGTACTGGGGAAAGTGCTGGCGGTTTATGTGCGCGACGACTGCGTGCTCGACGCGGATCGTTGCTATATCGACACACCGAAGCTGGACCTGATCGGGCGTCTGCACGGCGGTGGCTGGTATTCGCGGGTCACCGACAGATTCGAGGTGCCGCGCATTCCGGTGGATGAATGGCCCGCGCGCAAAGCCAGGGCCGCGGAATAAATCGATCGCCAGAGCACTTTCACCCAAGCTGACCGGGGTGAAAGTGCTCCGGCTTTCTGTCATATCGCATGATTCACGCTCGGCCGGCGTTCGGCTCAGAGCGATCATGTTCCGGGGAAGGAAGCATCATGGGTAAAATCATCATCGCCGACAATCCGCTGAACGAAATCAGTATCGCGCGGGATCTGCTGCCGCCAGCACTCGACGCCGTTGTCGCCAAACACGGCAGTCCGGAATTCATGGCCGCGTTGCCGGACGCGGAATGTTTGGTCGGCTTTGGCGACGGTTCCATGGACGACGCGTTTTATAAAAGCGCGCCCAAACTGAAACTGGTGCAGTTGTTGTCCGCGGGTTACGACCGGATCGATATCGAGGCGGCGCGGCGCGCGCGTGTGCCCGTCTGCAACAACGGCGGCGCCAACTCGACGGCGGTGTCGGAGCACGCGATCCTGTTGATGCTGGCGGTCAGCCGGTCCCTGATATGGCAGCACGCGAACGTCGCCGGCGGCCGGTGGCGTGGCAACAATTCCAGCGAGGTCAAGCTCTACGAAATGTATGGCAAAACGCTTGGCATCGTCGGCCTGGGCATCATCGGACGGAAGACGGCGAAGCTCGCGCGCGCCTTCGGGATGCGCGTGCAATATTACGACGTGACGCGCCTCAGCGAGGAACACGCGGAACAAATTGGCGTGCGTTTCGCGTTGCTGGAAGAACTGTTGAAGACGTCCGACATCGTATCTTTGCATGTTCCGTTGCTGGCCTCAACGCGCCACATGATCAACGCGGAACGGCTGAAGATGATGAAGCCGTCGGCGTATTTGATCAACACCTGCCGCGGGCCGGTAATCGACGAACCAGCGTTGATCGAGGCGTTGAGCAACGGCACCATCGCGGGCGCGGGTCTGGATGTGTTCGACCAGGAGCCGCCGCCGCCGGACAACCCGATCTTCGCGCTGCCGAATGTCGTGCTTACCGCGCATTTCGCCGGACCGACCTGGGATACGCAGTTCTCACGCTTCCGTAACGCGTTCGACAATTGCCAGCGTGTGATCAGAGGCGAAAGACCGCTGTGGATCATTCCCGAATTGCAAGGTTGACACGAGCCGGATCAACGGCCGAGGGCGATGTCCTCGGCCGAACGGACCGGCGCCATGAAGTGCGCCAGTCCTATCCCCGCGCCCACCAGGACCGCTCCGGCCAGGTGGTAAAAATACAGGGATTCACTGAGCAGCAGAACCGCCATCGCACTGCCGAACAATGGCATCAAATGGGTGGACTGCCCCGCTCGCGCGCCGCCGATCAATTGCACGCCGCGGTTGAAAAACAGATAAGAAATGAATGAGGGAAACACGGCCATATAACCAATCCCCACGAAGTTCCCCCAGTCATTGGTCATATGCATGCCCAGGCTGAGGTCCCAAAGGTAGAACGGCGCCACCATGCAGGCACCGAGCCCCATCGCGGCCTGCATGAAACTCAGCGGGTGCACGTCAGGCCTGCGCCGTAACAGGACGACATAGATCCCGTAGATAACGGCCGAGCCCAAACTCCACAGATCGGCGGAGTAAAACCGCAGCGTCAGCAATGCGTCCACGGAGCCGTGCGCGGCGACGAGCGCGACACCGAGTAAGGACAGCGCGACTCCGAGCAGTTGCCAGGCGCCTGGTCGTTCCTTGAACAATGCAAATGCCCAGATCGTCACGATCAGCGGCAGACAGGATTGCAGCAGCAGGACATTCAACGCCGTGGTGCCCGCGAGGCCGATATAGGCCGCGGTATTAAAGAACGCGATCCCGGTCGCCGCCAGCACCAGCATCAGTTTCCAGTGTTGAAGAAGCACACGCCAATCGTGCTTCAGATGCGGCCAGGCGAACCAGAACGCGAAAGCGAACGCTCCGGTCCAGCGCCAGAACGACAACTCGACGGCGGGCACGTGTGCCAGCACGACGCGTCCGACGATGATGTTCCCCGCCCAGAACAGGTTACAAAGTACGAGCAGCACCCATGGAGAATTCCAGACCCGGTGCTTCAGGCCCGCCAGCGGCAATGGCGTTGAGCGGAGCTCGATCGGGGGACGAGACCGGGGCGGCATCACCTATGCCTTGTTGGAAACGGTATTCGGGGACGCTGGCAGACCTACCATAGACCAGCCAACCGCCTGCTGTCCGAATAAATGCGTGACGTGGGCGTTGATAATGCCGAAAAAGACCGATGCCAGATTATTCCCTCGCGCATGAGACTGACTGGACCGGATGGCGCCGCGCGGCTCGGGCCTTCGTGCTCGCGGGCGTGGAGCCGGCGGACCTGACCTGGACCGTCGGCGGCCTGGAGGCTTCCCGGCTACCGGACGCCGAAGGTGGGTTCACGCTGTCCGGGTCACTGGTGGCCTTGGCCGCGCGGGCGTTTCAGGCGCGGGATCCGGAGCGTTTCGGTCTGCTCTACAGCCTGATCTGGCGCGCCCATCGGGGAACCTTGCCACTGACCGGCGAGGACGATCCCGATATGCGCATCGCGCGGCGATGGGCTCTGGCGGCGCGGGCCGACGCGCATCGAATGCGCACGCATTTACGCTTTGTGCCGGTGACGTTCAGAGGCCAAGGCCATTTTCTTGGCTGGTACGAACCCGGTCATTTCGTTCTGGAGCCGAACGCGAGGCTGATGGCGCGGCGCGATCCGGCTCTTGGCTTTACGCTGGTGACGCCGGATGGCACCGCGCATCGCGACGCGACCGGCCTCCGCTTCGGTTCAGGACTGAAGAATCCGGAGGACGATGAGACGCTGGTTGCGTGGTGGGAGGCGCATCAGGACACCCTTCTGGCAACCGCGCACGACGACGGCGGTTTGCCCGAAGCAGAGGACCTGCCGGAGGCGCCTCGCCCACCGGACCGCCCCAACCTCGGCCCAGTGGTGCTGCCGGCTCGCCCTTCGAACGCGATGAGAACACTGACCCGGGACGCCAGCGGTTGCGTGCGTTGTCCGCTGCACGGGCCCGCGACCCAGACAGTGTTCGGCGAGGGCCCCAGTGGCGCGCGGGCGATGTTCATCGGGGAACAAGCGGGCGATCAGGAAGACACGATCGGCCGCCCCTTTGTCGGACCAGCGGGTCAATTGCTGGATGAGGCAATGGAGCAGGCGGGCATCGACCGCCGGCAAATTTACATCACCAACGCGGTCAAGCACTTCAAGTTCGCCTTGCGCGGACGGCGGCGCATCCATGTGTCGCCCTCGCCCGAGGAAATCGGCATCTGCCGCTTTTGGCTCGACGCCGAGCGGGCCGCGTTGAACCCCGCCGTGCTGGTGCTTCTGGGTGGCAGCGCCGGACGCGCGGTATTGGGCCGGCCGGTGGCGGTGACGCGGGAACGGGGACGTCCGTTCAACCTGCCCGATGGCGGCCTCGCGTTCCTGACCGTGCATCCCTCGTTTCTGTTGCGTCAGCCGGATGAGGCATCCCGCGCACGCGAATATGCCGCGTTCGTGCGCGACCTGATCGCGGTGCGCACCCTGATCAACTCCGCGTCTGAATAACCTGACGAACCTTGGGATAAACCTCCCGCTCCCACCGCCGTCCGCTGAACACGCCGTAATGGCCGACACCGCTTTGCAAATGATGCGATTTCATATCGACCCGCACGCCGGAGCACATATCGAGCGCGGCGACCGTTTGTCCGACCGCGCAGATATCGTCGCGCTCCCCCTCGACCGTCAGCAGCGCGGTGCGCCGGATCGCGGCGGGCGAGACTTTCTCGCCGTGGAACGTAAGTTTGCCAAGCGGTAGATGGTCTTCCTGAAAGATGCGCTGAACGGTTTCCAGAAAGAACTCGGCCGGCAGGTCCATCACGGCGCCGTATTCATCGTAGAAATTCCGGTGCGCCGCCGCGGCGTCCAACTCGCCACCGGACAAGGCGCGGAACTGCGCGAGATGGGCGTTGATGTGGCGCTCCAGATTCATGGTCATGAACGCGGTCAACTGCAGGAACCCCGGATAGACGCGGCGGCCGCCGCCAGGGAAACGCCACGGCACGGCGGCGATCAGTTCCTTTTCGAACCATTCGATCGGGCGGGAGCGCGCGAGCGCGTTGACCTTGGTCGGATTGACCCGGGTATCCAGCGGCCCAGCCATCAGCGTCAGGCTGCGCGGCTGCGCCGGATCGCGGGCCTCGGCCATGATGGCGGCGGCGGCGAGCGCGGCCACGGTGGGTTGACAGACCGCGACGATATGGGCGCCGGGTCCCAGCACGCGTTGAAATCGAATCAGATGTTCCACATAGGCATCGAAGCCGAAGGTTCCGGCGGCGGGCGGAATGTCGCGGGCGTTCTTCCAGTCGGTGATAAAAAGATCGTGATCGGGCAGCATGGTTTTGACGGTGGCGCGCAGCAGCGTGGCGAAGTGGCCGGACATCGGCGCCACCAGCATGACGCGCGGTTGCACCGCCGCGGTATCCTTGCGGAAGCGCAGCAACGTCCCGAAGGGCGTTTCGTCGGCGGCTTCCTCGGTCACCGCGACGGACACATTGCCAATCTGAACATCCTGGATGCCGAAATCCGGCCTTGTATGGGTCAATCGCGCCTGGGCGATCAACTCGCCAACCGCGCCCATGGCCCGGAAGGCCTGTGGCGTAAATGCGCCGATATCCCAGGCGCGCACCCAGGCCGCGCCAAACCGCGCCGCCTCCCGCAGCGGGTGCAGAAGATCGTGTTTGGCCTGATACGCCTGATACATCATGGCCGGGCGGTCACGCGCTCCATGGGACCCGGACGGCTGAAATCGTGTGCAACGCCAACATGAACCCTCGCTTTTGATATCGGGTGACTGCTATATTGCACCGCAGCATGGCACCACGGGAAGGCATTGTCACGATGAAAGGTGCGACGTTATACATCAGCAGCAAGAATTACTCCTCCTGGTCGTTGCGGGGCTTCCTGCTCGCGCGCCTGTCCGGGCTGGCGTTCGAGGAAAAGGTCGTCTCTCCCGACGATCCCTCGAACCGCGCGGAGTTGTTGTTGCAGTCGTCGTCGATTCGCATCCCCTACCTCGCGCACGGTGACGTCGTGGTGTGGGATGTTCTGGCGATCGCCGAGTATCTGAATGAGGTTTTCCCCGAGGCGCGCATGCTGCCCGCGGATCCGAAAGCGCGGGCGCACTGCCGGTCCGTCGCGGGTGAAATGCACTCGGGTTTCGCCGCGTTGCGCGGGTCGCTGCCGATGAACCTGAAGCTGTTCCGGCCGGATTTCACACTGTGGTCGGCCGTGCGAGCCGATATCGGGCGGATCACCGAAATCTGGCGGGAGTGCCTGGAGACGTGGCACGGGCCCTGGCTATACGGCGAGCGGCCGACGATCGCCGACGCGATGTATGCGCCGGTGGTGACCCGGCTTCGTACTTACGACGTGAAGGTCGACCCGGTCTGCGAAGCCTGGTGCCAGCATATCCTGGCGTGGCCGGACTTGCGCGAATGGTGGGCCGCAGCGCAGCGGGAGCCGGAGCAGATCGAAGAACTCGATATCGAGTTTTAATGCCAGAGAGGCCAGTCGTGTCGATGCCTGGCAAACCCGCCGGTCCGACGACCTCCAGATCTTCCTTGTCCGGGGCATAATCGAACAAATAATGCGTGATCCCCGGCCGTTGGTGCATGCAGGCGCCAGCGGCCACGAGGTGTTCCTCGTTCTCATACATGAATTTGGCCCAGCGTTTGAGCATCAGAACGATGTGGAGTTCGGCTTGATGCTGGCGCCATCCGGTGCCGTTTTCCGGGTTCTCATTCGCTTTCGCCAGTTACGCGATGACCCGTCTGCCGGTGGCGGCGGCGATGCCGAGGTCGCGATACACAAAGGAATCGCGCAAACCGTCGCTTCGCCATGGTGTGTCGCACGGTTTCACATGGGAGAATTCATTGGTCCGAGGTTTTTCCAACATGGTCAGGCATCCTCGTTTGGGCCGTTGACCGGTGCCGGCGTCCGTCGAGGGCCAGGTTGTCGCAACCAGACCTGCCTTCCGGACGAATTCCACGTATCCTCGGGTCATTTGGGCTGCCCGGGACGCTGATGGGGAAGCGCCGCATGGGTCTATGGTGCGATGCAACAAGAATTCCATGGGAATGTGCCCGAAGCCGCCGAAGCGGCGTGGGCGCCGATCGAGGGCATGACGGAGTTTTCCTGGCGTGCTCGGACCTTGCGAGAGAACCGAGACGTCTCGCGTCAATACGCCGGCCATTGCGTGGATCGAGTCAGCAAGCAAGCGGTGTCACACGGATTTTCGCGGATTCCGGCACGGATTACGCGAACCCTTGCGGCGCTTTCGCGAACACACGACAAGCTTGATGTGTGGACCCAGATGACTGAGCGAAGGTCCGTGAAATCCGTCCTGTAATCCGTGAAAATCCGTGATTCGACCTTGCTTGCTTCGCTGTTCAGGCGATCGTCCGGCGGGCATGTGCGGACAACCGGAAACCGCGCTACGGTTCCGAAAAGCCATGACGGAGGAACCATGACCCTGCCCCTCGGCCTGCTGCCCGATACGCGCTACCCCGATCCACGCATCGAGGCCCTGGACAAGCGTTTCCGCTACAAGCAAGGCAACGCCGCCATCGAACGCATCGCTACAGGGTTTCGCTGGGCCGAGGGTCCGGTGTATTTCCGCGACGGGGGATATCTGATCTTCAGCGACATCCCAAACAACCGCATGATGCGTTGGCTGGAGGATGACGGGCATTTATCGGTGTTCCGCGCGCCCTCGAATTACACCAACGGCAACACCCGCGACCGCGAAGGGCGGTTGATATCCTGCGAGCACGACTCGCGGCGCGTGACCCGTACCGAACTGGGCGGCACGATCACCGTGCTGATCGACCGGTTCGAGGGCAAACTGTTAAACGCCCCGAACGATGTCGTGGTCGCGAGCGACGGCGGCGTCTGGTTCACCGATCCCGGCTACGGCATCGACGGCCCTTATGAAGGGCATGCGGCCGAGGCGTTGTTGCCGACGAATGTGTACCGTCTCGATCCCTCGACCGGGCGGGCCCGTGTCGTGGCGGGCGATTTCACGCGTCCCAACGGGATCGGGTTCTCGCCGGATGAGCGGCGGCTTTACATCGTCGATAGCGGGATCTCGCATGGTGGGCCAGCGCATATCCGGGTTTTCGATGTCGATGGGGAAACGTTGAAGAACGGCCGGGTGTTCGCGGACGATTTCCGGCCCGGTATGACCGACGGGCTGCGTTGCGACACGGATGGCAATGTCTGGTGCTCGATGGGATGGGGCGATCCGGCCGAGGACGGGGTGCGCTGTTACGCGCCCGACGGCGACCTGATCGGCAAGATCCATCTGCCCGAGGGATGCGCCAATCTGTGCTTCGGCGGGGTGAAAAAGGACCGGCTGTTCATGTGCGCGAGCACGTCGGTTTATGCGTTGTATATCAACGGGCGGGGAGCGATGGCGCCGTGAGTGGTACTTCTTTGACCTTTGCACTATGATCATGCATCAACGCTTCATGAGCGACACCGCTAAGCTAACCCGCCCGGGGATCACCGTGCGCCTCGATCCGGATGTCCGCGACCGCATCCAACGGATCGAGGCTGGCGAGCATCGTTCCATTGCGGGCTATGTTCAGATGCTGATCGAGCGAGACCTGCGAGCCCGCGACGAGGCGGAACCGGTCATCTACGTTTTCACCGCGCCAGAGTTGGAAGGTGAAGCTCCCGGCATTCTGCAGCGCGAGGAAGGCGAGACCGACGAACGCTACGAGGCACGCGCGGAGGCATTGCGGATTCTCTTTGGCGAAACCTGAGGGCAGTCGCGCCATCAATCCGGCGAGGCGCCTACGTCCTGATGACCATTCCCTATTGTCCGCCCAACCGGCCTGGTGCTCCCGGAGCGAACGAAGCAACCCCGCGGAACCGTCTCGCGCGCGCCAACCCTCTCAATGAAACCGCGGCTGCACCTCCTCGCATAACAGCCGCAGCGCCTCCATTTCATGCGCGTGCTCGACCTTGCCGCCGCAATTCAATTCCACCAGCACGCCACTCAGACCCATGTCGTCGCGCAATGCCTCGATCTTCCGCGTGACCTCGTCCGGCGTCCCCATCAGCGTCGAACCCTCCCGCGCCCTATCATAGGTCATCGTCATCAGCCCCTCCGAGGTCGCGAACCGCGGGTTGGCCGGATCCAGCCCCAACCGCCGCGCCGAGTCCGCCAGCAGCCGTCCCTGGGCGCGAAAATAATGCTCCAGACTGGCCTCATAGTGTTCCTTCGCCTTGGCTGCCGTCGAGGCAACGAAGCCGGGCGCGCGCAGGTACACCGGGCCTTCGCCAGCGTGTCCGGCGTCGCGCCACGCTTTTCGAAAAATCTCGATGTGGGGAATGAAATGCCGCGCGTCTTCATGCCGGACCGCCAGGAAGATCGGCATGCCCAGTTCGCCGGTCGAGATGAACGTGTCGGGGCTGGTGGCGGCGACACGGATCGGCGGCATCGGCGACTGAAACGGACGCGGCGTGACCGTCACGTCCTCGAACTGAAAATACTTGCCGCGATGCGAGAAGTTCGTTTCCGTCCAGGCACGCCGGACAATGTCCAGTGTTTCGTTGAAGCGCTCCTTACTTTCTGAGTAGGGAACGTTATAGGCCTCGTACGTTTTCGCCACGCCGCTGCGGCCCGCGCCGAAAATCAGGCGGCCCCGGCTGATGTGATCGACGGTTGCCGCCTCCTCGGCGATGCGCAGCGGATTGCCAAGCGGCAGCACCTGCACCGCGACGCCGATCTTCATCCGTTTGGTTCGCGCGGCGATCGCGGCGGCGATACACATCGGCGAGGACAGGACGGAACGTGGCGGATCGAAATGCAGTTCGGCGAGCCACATCACATCCAGGCCCCACCGCTCGGCGCCATCTACGACGTCGAACGCTTCCTCAAATGCCTCGGAGTCGGGCCGCCCAACCAATGACGGAAACTCATGAAATACACCAAATTCCATATGTCAAACCCTTCCTTGTACTCGCGACAGAGACGATGCCCGGAAGCCTCCAGGCATCGCCTTCCCATGCTCCCAGCAGCCTCAGCGGTTTTCGGCCTCGTCGCGCGGGCCAGACCCGATGGCCGCGGCGGTGAGGAGCAGGCCCACACCGAGACCCCATGTCCCGTTGATAAGCAGTGAGCGGATCCAACTCGTCAACACCCATCCGCCCGCGATCGGCTGGCCTTTGATCGCGGCGACGATGAACAAACTTGTCAGCGCGGCGGCGACGCCCAAAAAAATCCCGCCCCACCAGTATGAGGCGCGTCGGCCGCGCCAAACAGCGCCGAACGCCGCGCCCCAGACACCGCCCCAGAAACAGAGGCTGACAATTCTCGGCACGCCAAGCGGCGGTACGCCGTCAGTGGGAAATGGCGGCGGCATCGTCATTCCTGGAATGGCGAGCGTATGCAGCAGCGCCCAAACCCCTTGGTGAAAGATCAAAACCGAAACAACCGCCGCGACAAAACCATACACCATACGCTTTTGAAGACCTACCATTTGCCCATCCCCCCTTTGGTCTGCGGGCACGCCACTCTGTTCTTACCGTAAATCTTAGGTCATCATGCCACCACCTGACAAACCGGGAGTGAACGAGCGTGTCCATCGCCATCAATCCATTGGGTAACGGGTTCGCGGCCGAGATCGGCGGCATCGACCTCCGAGGCACCAACGACGATGCGATCGTCGCTGAAATCTGGCGCGCGATCGACGAATTCTCCGTGGTGGTGTTCCGCGATCAGGCGCTTACCGACGCGGAGTTGCGCGATTTCGCCGAACGGTTCGGTCCGTTGGAGATCGGCCGAGCCGCCGCGCGCCCAGGGCGGCGCCGGCTGTCGATCCCGCAGATCGGCGATATCTCCAACCTCAACGAAGACCACCAGGTGCGCGATCTCTTCGACCGCCGCCGCCTTGATTCCCTGGGCAACCGCCTCTGGCACACCGACGCGTCCTACATGCCGGTGCCGGTCGTGCTGGGGATGCTGCATGCGGTCACGCTGCCGCCGCCCTCGGCGTTCGGTAACGGGGAAACCGAGTTCGCCGACATGCGCGCCGCCTACGACGCACTGCCGAACGGCACCAAGGCCGCGGTCAACGACCTGATCGTGGAGCACGACGTGTTCTGGTCGCGGGCCCAGGTTGGGTTCACGGAATTTCCTCAGGGCGAGCGGGATCAATATCCGCCCTCGCCGCAACGGCTGGTGCGCACGCATCCCGGTTCGAAACGGAAGACATTATATTTGTCGGCGCACGCGTCGCATATCGTCGGTTGGCCGGTGGCGGATGGACGGCTGTTGCTGCTGGACCTGAACACACACGCGACGCAATCGCGCTTCATTTACCGCCACGAATGGCACAAAGGCGATCTGGTGATCTGGGACAACCGCTGCACCATGCATCGCGGCCGCCCGCACGATGAAACCAAAGCGCGCGATCTGCGCCGCGCGACGACGCTGGACCAGGGCTCGACATTGCACGAGGCAGCGTAGAGCGGCGCCCAAATATTACCGCTTCAACACGACCTCCTATCTCCCCGTCATGGCACGGCCCCCGCCTTCGCAGGGGCAGGCTTCGTCCGGGCCACCCGTTCCAGCGCAGTGCCGCGACGGGTGGCCCGGACGAGCCGCATAAGCATCAGGATAACGGAGGACCGGAGACGGATATTCTCTTTTCATCGTCATGGCCCGGCTCGTCCGGGCCACCGGTTGTGGTACTGTGCCGAAATGGGTGGCCCGGACGAAGCCTGCCCCTGCGAAGGCGGGGGCCGCGCCATGACGGTTTTGGGGAAAACCTCCTACCCTTGGGGCCTTATCCTGATGCCAATGCGAACGAGTCGTGCCATGACGGTACGAGAGCCGCGCGTCAGTCGCTCAGGTAATATTTGGTCGCCGCCGAGGCGTCCGGGACTCGCGTCCCGGACGCCTCGGCGTTATCTCAGAGCCAGTTCACCGGGCCAAGGAAGTCCCGCTTGCCGACGACGACGCCGCGATGGCGCAGAATGTTGTACGCGGTCGTGACGAAGAAGAAAAAGTTCGGCATGGCGAATTGTTGCAGATAATCGGCGCCCTTCATCTTACGCTCGGCGGCGCCCGCCATCCACGAGACGACCTTGTCTTCGTTGCCGTTTACCTGCGCGGGCGTCAGGCCTTTGACGAAGGCCAACGCGGTTTCGACCCGCGTCTTCGCGGCGGCGAAGCTGGTGTCGTCGACGGCCGGGAGAGCGGGCCCGGCGACGCCGGCCAGGCGGCCTGGCGTGTTGCAGCCGAAGTCCGCCGCCTGGCGGATTTCCCGCGCGAGGCTGAACATGTCGGGATACAGCCGGTCGCCCAGCAGCGCCGATTCCTCGATCTTGTTCGCGGCGCAGTGCGCGGCGGCCTTGTCGATGATGTTGACCAGCGCGCCGAGTTGTTGCGCACAGGGCGTCACGGACGCGTCATACAGGGAATGTGCCATGGAGGTTCCTCCGGTTGATTGGGAATGGACCGGCGGAGTTTAGGGGATCGCCCCGCATCCGGCCAGTGGGGCAGCCAGTGGGGCGGCCAAGCCCTTGCCGGGACGCCAGGCCCGGGTTAGCGTCCCGGGGCACAATGAGAATGGAGCGTCCGATGATGAACGGCAGACTGATCTCGGCGGATAACCACATCGACATGACCTATTGCCCGCCCGATCTGTGGTCGGACGCGGCGCCGGCGAAATGGAAGGGCCTCGTGCCCCGTACCGATGAGCGCGACGACGGCCTGCATTGGATCGTCGATGGAACGGATCAAGGGATGTGGAACGGGGTCGGTCCCGGGTTCGCGAAATACGAAAAGGGCTCGTTCACACACGTCGATGAGATGGCCGATCTCGGCTTCAAATGGGATTACAAGCGTGGCGCCGTGTCGCGGCCCACGACGCCGGATCTGCGTGTGAAGGATCTGGATGCCGACGGGGTTTACGCCGAAATCATCTACGGCTGCCTCCGCATCAACGAAATCATCTCTCATCACGAAATCCGCGACTGGGTTGATACGGTTTACAATGACTGGGTGGCGGATTTCGCGAAAAAGGCCGATCCGAACCGGGTGTTTCCGTTGGCGCTGATCCCGAACGTCAACCCGATAACCGCCGCGGCGGAAGTCAGGCGTTGCGCGAAAATGGGTTTACGAGGTGGCGAACTGGCCTTCAAGGGCATGGCCTTGCCGCTGTGGCACCACGATTGGGATGCGCTATGGCAGGCCAGCGCGGAATGCAAATTCCCCGTGTCGTTCCACTCGACCGGCTTCAAGGCGGTGCGCGCGCCGGATAATCCCCAGATGGAGAAAGAGTATTTTACCCAGTGGCGGCTGGTGCGCTCGGCGTTGTTCCAGTTGGATACGATGGAAGTACTGGTATCGATCCTTGCCTCCGGCGCCTGCGAACGGTTCCCGGACTTTAATTTCGTTCTCGGCGAGTCGGGCGTGACCTGGTTGCCGTACGTGTTCGACCGGCTGGACACAGAGTATCATGATCGCGCACGGTCGCTCGGGTTTAAGATGAAGCCAAGCGATTATTTCCGGCGGCAGGGATATGTGACGTATCAGCAGGACAAGTTCCTGGAGCCGATCGTGCCGTTGATTGGCGAGGACCGGATCATGTGGGGGTCGGACTACCCGCATCCGGACTGTCTGTGGCCCGATTCACGACGGATTTTGGGCGAGAACCTGGCGGGGCTGTCGACAACAGCGCAGCGTAAGATCGTGCACGATAACGTGGCGGCGCTGTATAATATCACGTGATATCGACAGCCGAAGAAACATTGTTCATCCCCGTGCTCGTCACGGGGATGAACGGACCGAAGCGTTGTACCCATGGTCAAACGTTGGATCGTTGTCCGATCGGGTAGCATCGCATTGCAGCCCGTTTATCGTCATGGCTCGAACCTCGCCTTCGCTGGGGCAAGCTTTGACCGGACCAGCCGGTCCAGCACATTGCCGCTTCGGATGGCCCGGTCGGGCCATGACGATGACGGAACGCGATCAGATCGTTACAAAACCGGCGTTCTCCCAGCCCATGGCTGTGCCGCCTCGAACGCCGCCGATGCCTGTAGCACGCCCAGATCGTCGAAGCGTCGGCCAACGATCTGCAAGCCCACAGGCAATCCGGCCGCGGTAAAACCGCAGGGCACGCTCGCCGCCGGGTTCCAGGACATGTTGAACGGATAGGAGAACTCGGCCCAGGAAACCCAGTCCCAGGGATGGGAGGGCCAGTGATCGGGCATTAGTTTTTCCGCCGGGAACGCCGCGACGGAAACTGACGGCGTCAACAGGAAGTCCCAATTTTCGAACCAGCCATTGATGGCGGCGATGTAGCCCATCTTGCGATCGCGCGCAGCCTGATATTGGGCGACGGTGAAGTTTTCGGCGTCGTGGATGCAGGCGACGAGGCCTCGATCCATCTGGGATTCCCATTTCTCCAGCAACGGTTTTCGAATCGTCATATGCGCCGACCAGAAAAACCGGATCAGTTCGGGGCCGGGCGAGCCCCAGGGGATCGCGACTTCCTCGACATGCGCGCCCAGGTCGGAGAAACGCATGGCGGCGGCCTTGACCAGCGCCGCCACCTCGGGGTCGACACGCGCCACGCCCAGATCGGGCGAATACGCCACCCGCTTGCCCTTGATTCCGGCTGCCAGCCGCGCCTGATACGAGGCGGGCCAAGCCTCGAGCGTTGTGTAATCCAGATGGTGAGGACCGGCCATGATCTCCAGCATCAGCGCGCTGTCCTCGACGGTGCGCGACAGCGGCCCCATGTGGGAGGTCAGATCGCCGGTTCCGACAGGATAATAGGGCACGCGGCCGAAGCTCGGTTTGAGTCCGAACACGCCGCAGAAATGCGCCGGCATCCGGACCGATCCGGCCCCGTCACTGCCCTGATGCAATGGCCCGAACCCAGCCGCCGCCGCCGCCGCCGCGCCAGCCGAGGACGCGCCCGCGTTCATTCCATATTTCCACGGATTATGCGTGATCCCGGTCAGCGGACTTTCCGACACGCCTTTCCAGCCGAATTCCGAGGTCGTGGTCTTGCCAATGACGATCGCACCCTCGGCTTTCAACCGCGGCACGACCGGCGTGTCCTCCACCGGCTGGAAACCTTTGGACGTCAGGCTGCCGTTCTGCGTCGGCATGTCCTTGGTCCAGCACAAATCCTTGATGGTCACGGGAACACCATGCAATCGGCCGAGACGTTCGCCACCCATGACGGCTTTTTCGGAGGCCTTCGCGGCATCCATCGCCCGATCGGCGGCAAGATACGCGAACGCATTGACCTTCGGCTCCAACGCCGTGACGCGATCCAGCAAAGCGCGCATCGCCTCGACCGGAGACATCTCCTTGCTTCGGATTTTCGCCGCCCATTCCGTCGCGGGCAGAAAGCCGATCGTTTCGGAACTCATGAGAATCCTCCGTCAGTAGGTCGCGCGGCCGCCGGAAATATCGAAGACGCCGCCAGTGGAAAACGAGCACTCGTCGCTGGCGAGCCACAAAACCAGCGAGGCCACCTCATCGATCTCGCCAAACCGGCCGATGGGGATTTTCGACAGCATCCAGTCGATCTGCTGCTGCGTCATTTGTGTGAACAGCGGCGTTTTCACCGCCGCGGGCGTGACGCAGTTGACCCGGATTCCGGTGTCCGCGAGTTCCTTGCCCAGAGACTTGGTCAACCCGATGACGCCCGCTTTCGACGCGGAGTAAGCCGACGCGTTCGGGTTGCCGTCCTTGCCCGCGATGGAAGCGATATTCACGATCCGCCCGCTGTTTTGCTTGCGCATGAACGGCACGACGGCGCGGTTACTATAAAATACACCTTTGAGATTGACGTCGATCACCTGATCCCAGGCCGCGACAGGGTAATCCCAGGTGGGCAGGTTCGGGCCGGTAATTCCAGCCGAGGTCACCAGAATGTCGATCGTTCCCAATGCGCCGGCGGTGGCCTCCGCCGCGCGATGCACGGCGTCAGGATCGGTGACGTCCAGCTTCACCGTGTGCGCCGCGTTGGACTTCGCGAGGCCCGCTTCGTCCATGTCCCAGAGACTGAGCCTGGCGCCCTCGGCCGACAGACGGGCCGCGATGCCCGCGCCAATCCCCGATGCGCCGCCGGTCACAACCGCCACCCGTCCGGCGAAACGTTCCGCCATATCGCGTCCCCTTTTTGCGTCCCACACCAGTTTGGGCCGAAGACGGCGGTCCACGCAACGGCGGGCCAATCTCAGCTCATCGCTTTTTCACCGGGGCGCCAAAGTCCGGCGGCGCGCTCCCTTCCTCATTGTTCGGCGCCTGGAGCTCGATCTTGATCGTGTGGGGATCGACCTTCGGTGTATGGTCCAGAAAGACCGTGACCGTCACCGGGAAGGCGATCACCAGGACCACCATGATCAATTGCAGGCCCACCCAGGGGATCGCGCCCCAATAAATGTCGGAACTTCTGATCTCCTTGGGGACCACGCTTCGCAAATAAAACAACGCGAAGCCAAATGGCGGGTGCATGAACGAGGTCTGCATGTTCACGCACAGCATCACGCCGAACCAGACCAGCGCGGCATCGGCGCCAACCACCGGCGTCAGCAGCTTCTGCGCGACGGGGGCCAGCATCGGCACGATGATGAAAGCGATCTCGAAGAAATCCAGGAAGAACGCCAAGAAAAACACGAACAGATTGACAACGATCAGAAATCCCCAAACGCCACCGGGTAGATTGCTCATCAGGTGCTCGACCCAGAGATTGCCGTCCACGCCTTGGAAGGTAATGGAAAAGCATGTCGCGCCAACCAGGATGAAGGCGACCATCGCGGTGATGCGCATGGTGACCCGTAGCGCCTGGACAATCAGATCGCGCAATTCCGTGACCTGCCAGGCGCGCCACAACAGCCAAATGACCGCGGCGAACATCGCGGTGAACGTAACCTTGAACGCGAAGGCGCTCAAATCGAGGGCGCCGATCGCGCAGCCGATCAACGCCGCCACTGCACCGCCACCGAAGGCGAATTTATCGACCGTGGTCAGTGGCGCGTTGCGGACGACCGCCAGAACGATGGAACCGATCGTGCCCATCGCGCCGGCCTCGGTCGGGGTCGCGAGACCCATCATGATCGTGCCAAGCACCAGGAAAATCAGCGCCGCGGAGGGTACGATCCCCCACATGCATTTCACCGCCAGCGGCCACCCGGTCAAGGTCCGCGGCACTGCCGGCACATGCTCCGGCTTCACCAACCCGAGCAGAAACGTATAGCCCGCGAACAACGCGATCTGCACCAGCGAGGGCCCCCACGCGCCAAGATACATATCGCCCACGGAACGCCCGAGTTGGTCCGCCAGAACAATGAGAACGAGCGATGGTGGAACGAGTTGCGTGATCGTGCCCGACGCGGCCAACACGCCGGTGGCATAGCGAACATTGTACTTGTAACGGATCATCACCGGCATCGTGATCATCGCCATCGCGATCACCTGGGCCGCCACCGTGCCCGTGATCGCGCCCAGAATGAATCCCACGATGATGGTCGAATACCCAAGACCGCCGCGGACCGGGCCGAACATTTGTCCCATCGACTCCAGCATGTCTTCGGCGAGCCCGCATTTCTCCAGGATCGCGCCCATGAACGTGAAGAACGGAATCGCCAGCAACAGGTCGTTCGCCAGGATACTACCGAACACGCGGCCCGGGATCGCCTGCAAGAAGTTCATTTCGAAATAGCCAAGATGGATCGAGATCAGGCCGAAAAACAGCCCCACCGCGCCGAGGGAAAAGCTGACCGGATAGCCAAACAGCATGAAGACGATAAGACCCGCGAACATGAATATCGGCATCAATTCCAATAAGGTCACTGCACGGGCCTCTCATAATGCGCTTCAAGCTCAGGGACCCGGATGCCCCGCAACGCGGCGATGCGTTTGATCAGTTCCGAGACGCCCTGCAACGCGACCAGGGCAAACCCGGCGGGGATCGCGAACTTGATCGGCCAGCGCAACAGCCCGCCGGCGTTACTGGATTCCTCGGCGACCCGGTAGGACTGCATGAAGAACGGCCAGCTCAGCCAGCAGAGCAGAAGACACATCGGCATGAGGAACAAAAAGGTGCCGATGACATCGATCCAGAGTTGTCCCCGCTCCGAAAGCCGCATGTAGAAAATGTCGACCCGCACGTGCTCGTTGCGGCGCAGGGTATAGGAAGCGCCGAACATCACGATGATCGCGAACATATACCACTGGATTTCCAGCCAGGCGTTCGAGCTGTAGTCGTACGCGTAACGGACCATGGCATTACCGCCACTGACCAGGCAGGCGAACAGCACGAGCCAATCGCAGAGCACGCCGATCTTTTGATTGAGCGTGTCGATCAGCGCGCTGAATGACAGGAGCGACTTCATGTTTCCCCAGGCTTCCGATCCGCCACCGTCCACGTGGATTGGCTTGCTTGCCCTGGACGCGGCTTCTAGAGACTCGCCGGAGCGCGATCAATCGGTGCTCCGCCCGCCCATCGCCCGCCTCTCACAGAAAATTATTCTTGCTGCATCGCACAAGTCGCGCCAACATCCCACAATGCCTGACGTCCTTCCCCCGGACCCGGCCTCCACGCTCGCCCAGGAGCTTCTGGAGCTGACTGGGGGAGCGGGTCGCGGAAGATCCGTTCGGCAACCCGGTGCTGCTGGTCGCTCTGGCCATCACGCGGCGCTGATCCGGCATTTGCGCGACGCCGCGTTCATCGGCCGTGCCCGACGCCTCGCCGAATACGTGGGCGGCATCGAGCTGACCGCCAACGACGCGATCCTCGCGCGCCTCGCCGGAACCCTGCTCCGTCCCGATCCGAACGACTCTCCGGTCCGTTGGGCCGAATATCGCGCGCTGGTGGAGCGCCCCCGCTTCGCCGCGGTGTTCACCGCGCATCCCACATTCGCGCTGCCACTGGAGCTGGGCCACGCGCTCGCCGAGGCGGCCAGTGGGCGCGCGAGCCCGTCGTTCCCGTCCCACCGCCGATCACTCTCGCGCAGGAGTTCGCCCATGCCGGGACGGCGATCGCTCATGGGCGGGATGCGATCGATCGGTTCAACGCCGCGCTGCTGGATGTCGCCCGCTCCGCCTGGCCGGACCGGTGGACGGAGCTGACGCCTCGCCCGATCATTCTGTCCAGTTGAGTTGGTTACGACACCGACGGACGCACCGATAATGGCTGGTGGGACACACTGCGGCTTCGGCTTGAGATGAAGCGCCTGCAACTCGCCAGGTTGCGGGACAGCAATTCTCATTTTGGCTGCAGACCTCTCCCCAATCGTCATCCTCCGGCATGACCGGAGGATCCGAAGCGGCACAACGCATCGCTTTTTGGCGCTATGATACGCGGATATGTGCCGCTACCGATCCTCCGGTCACGCCGGAGGATGA
>SHWL01000035.1 GCA_009693865.1 Acetobacteraceae bacterium
TTTCCGGCGTTCATGAGTGAGCCCTCCCCGGACAAGGGTCGGGCAAACCGCCACCAACTTCAAACCGACACCACCCAAAATCGTCGAAAAACCGTTATAGGTCAGACACTTCGGAACGGTTCGTTCGGAAAACTCCGGACAGTAGTGCTACCTGATCATGAGTCACTATGGGCTGCACGATAACCCATGGTCGGTCATCGCGGCGCTGGTGACGTTCGCCACGCCGTACGCGATCTTCATCTTTCAGGAATACGGCCGCAGCATTCCGATCGAACTCGATGAGTCGGCGAGGATCGATGGCGCGTCACCTCTCCAGATCTATATCCGCATCTATCTGCCGTTGATGGCGCCCGCTTTGGTCGCGGTCGGCACCTATGCGCTGCTGCTGGCATGGAACGAATATTTGTACCAGTTCCTGTTGCTGTCGAACAAACAAAGCATGACCGTGCCCGTCGCTCTGGCCCAGTTCATCAACAGCGATCAGGCGCCGTGGAACTACATGATGGCGACGGCGATCATCTACGCGCTGCCACCCGTCGCTACTTACTACGCGTTCCGCAACCGCATGTCCTCCGGTCTGACCATGGGCGGCGTCAAGGGTTAGAACTCGGCGGGCCAGGGCCAGTCGCTTGAACGGTGGACGTGTCAGGGCTCTGCCCTGAAACCCGCCAGAGGGCCTTGCCCTCCTGGACCTCCCACCAGGGACACGGTCCCTGGACCGCGATTTATTTGGTCAGAGCTTCAGGGGGCCTACTCGGAAGTCGACACGTGCGAGTTGGCCCCCCTGAAGCTCTGACCAAAAGTCATGGTTCCAAGGGCGAGCCCTTGGCGGAGTTCCAAGAGGCAGAGCCTCTTGGTAGGGTCCGGGGCAAAGCCCCGATGCTTTCCCGTTCACGCGATTGCCCTGGCGCCCCGCGCCTATCCTTTGACACCACCGGCCGTCAGACCGGTCGCCATGTAGTGCGACAGGCCATAAAAGATCGCGACCGGCGGCAGCGCATATATCACTGCCATGGCCATCATGTAATTCCACGGCGCCTCGTCGACATCGAAGAACTGCTCGATCGCCACCGCCACGGTCCAATTCTTTGGCGAAGAGATCAACAGGTATTGGTACAGATATTCGTCCCACGCGAGCAGCAGCGCGTAGGTACCGACAGCCGCCAGCGCCGGTGCCATCAATGGAACATAAATGTGCAGATACACCTGCGCGGGGGTCGCGCCATCGATTCTCGCGGCCTCGTCGAATTCAATCGGGATCAACTTCGCGAATTGCTGCAGGATCAGGACCGCGAACGGCGTGGCGAACATCACCTGCGCCGCGACGACGGCGAGCAACCGATCCATGAGCTCATAGCTGTACATCAATCGAGAAAACGGGATCGCGAGAAGCGATGCCGGAACCACGTAGATTAGCAGCGCGGTGTCGGTCAGCACCCAGACTTTGGTCAGCCGCATCCGGCCGATCGCGAAACTGGCCAGCGAACTGATCAGCACCGTCAGAAACATGGTCATCAAACCGATATAAAGACTGTTGCCGAACTGGAGCCAGAAACGCTCCAGGTACCAATGCCCGCCGGTCAGAACGGCGCGGAAACTATCGAGCGTCGGCTCCGGCGGCCAAAGATTGCCATCGAATTCGTTTTCCCCTTCGGGATCGAGCGCGACCAGCATCATGTTATACACGGGCATCAGCGACCAGATCACAATCACGATCCCCAGGGCCGCCGACGCGGCTTCGCCAATAATACGCCGCCGACGGCCGGGGGTGAGCGCGACGCTCATAACTGCACCTCTCTCGTACGCACCGCCCGCATCAGCCCAATAACGAGTGGGATCAGCACTGGCAGGGCCGACATCGCCGCCGCCACGCCAAGCTCTGGTTTCGCCATGTCGAAGGCGTAGCGAATGGTGAGCGTGGCCAGCACGTCAGTGGTTCTCTTGGGCGCGCCGCCTGACACGAGGCTGACGGTCGCGAAATCGCCCAACGCCCAGATGGTGGAGAGCAACGTGCAGATGAGATAGACGTTCGCGAGCAGCGGGAATGTGACGTGGACGAAACGGCGAAAGCCGGAGGCCCCGTCGATATCGGCCGCCTCATGAATGTCTCGCGGAATAGCCATCCGGGCGGCCAGGAAGATCAATGTCCAGAACGGCATCCATTTCCAGACATAAGCAACGATATTGCATCCGAGCGCGAGCCAGCGGTCATTGAACCAGATCGGGCCTTCGACGCCGAACAACGCCAACGACAAACTATCCAGAAAACTCCCGGGTCCGATCATCATCCAGTGGAATGAGGTAAAGGCCGGAATAGCCGATAAAGCCCAGGGGAGAATGTAGATGAGCAGTATGGCCTTGATCCACCAGCGGGGGCGCGTGAAAAAGCCCGACAGCAGTAACGCCAGAAACATCTTCAGGTTCACGCCAATGCCAACGAACAGCACGGTCGTGACCAACGTTTGCACATAGACGGGGTCCGAGAAGAGATCGGCGTAAAGCGACGGCGTGCTGGCCATCCAGAACCCGAACAGGATCGGATAAACGCCGAACACGATGATGACCGCCGCGTAGGGGACGACAAAGGCGATTGCCCAGGCGAACTCGGAGCCATGGAGGCGGCCGTGCCACCGGGGCCACCTCGCCATTCGGTGCCTTCCGATCGCGAGAACCTGCTCCGCGCCGCTCATGGCCCAGTTTTGCCTCTTCGGACGATAACCCGATCTATCACATGTCGGGCGCGACTCTCAATCGGTGCCCGGCCACCCTTGGCACCCGCGACCGGCGGCTGCTATCTGTCAAACGGGCTCAAAAAAGATGCAACGCCGCCAGGGCTCTGGCACCAGGGAGGAGAACAAAACAATGTTTAGGGCGGCAGGGTTACTCATGGCCATCGCACTGACCATGGGCGGCGGAGTGCCGGTCTGGGCCGCTGCATGGCAGCCAACCCGGCCCGTCGAGTTCATCGTGCCAGCGGGGACCGGCGGCGGCGCGGACCAAATGGCGCGGGTCATTCAAGGCATCGTCACCAAGCATAATCTGATGCCGACGGCGATGGTCGTCATCAACAAGGCGGGCGGAGCGGGCGGCGAGGGGTTCCTGGATATCAAAGCCTCCCGCGGCAATCCGCATAAGCTGGTCATTACGTTGTCCAACCTGTTCACCACGCCGTTGGCGACTGGTATTCCGGTGAGTTGGAAGGACATGACCCCGGTCGCCATGATGGCGTTGGATGAGTTCGTACTGTGGGTGAACGCGGAAAAACCATACAAAACCGCGGCGGAATACGTCGCCGCGATGAAGGCGGCTCCGCCGGGCCAGTTCAAGATGGGCGGTACAGGTTCAAAGCAGGAAGACCAGATCATCACGGTCGCCATGGAGCGTCTCACCGGCGTCAAAATGACCTACATTCCCTATAAGGGCGGCGGCGAGGTCGCGGTGCAATTGGTCGGCAACCACGTCGACTCCACCGTCAACAATCCGATCGAGGCGGTCGCGCAATGGCGCGCCGGTAAATTGCGTCCGCTTTGCGTCTTCGACAAGATCGTCCTCCCCGTTACCGACAAAATCGCGGGCGACATGGCCTGGAGCGATATTCCAACCTGCGAGAGCCAGGGATTGAATATCCAATATCTCATGCTGCGTGGGATCTTCATGCCGCCGGGCGCGACCAAGGAGCAGGTTCAGTACTATGTCGACCTCCTGGAGAAGGTGCGCGCGACGCCGGAATGGAAACAATTGATGCATGACGGCGCGTTCAACCCGACCTTCATGACCGGAGACCACTACGCTGCCTGGGTCGACACCGAGGACAACCGCCATCGCGACCTGATGAAGGAAGCCGGATTTCTGGCGGGCAACTGATCGCGATGAACGAGATCGAAACGAGCGGAGGGCCGTCGCGGCGCGGGGTCGAGGCAGGAGTCGCCCTCGCAACGGTTGCCTTTGGCCTGCTGGCGGCCTTCGGCAGCCTGCTGGTGGGGATCGGCTGGGGCGTCGAGGGGCCGAAATCGGGGTTTTTCCCATTTTATATCGGTTGCGTGGTGATCGTCGCCGGTCTGATCAATCTACTGGCCGCGCGCCGCCACCCCAAGGGACAACTGTTCGCGGCGTGGCCACAACTGCGATTGGTGCTCGCCGTCGTGGTCCCAACCGCGGTCTATGTCGCCGCGATCCCATGGCTGGGGTTGTACGTATGTTCGATCGTTCTGATCGCGGCATTCATGGTGTTTCAGGGCAAGTACCGCCCGATATTCGCGATCGCCCTGTCCGCCGGGATCGTCGTCGTGACCTTCGCCACCTTCGAGTGGTGGTTCCTGGTCCCGTTGCCAAAAGGCCCGATCGAAGAACTCCTGGGATTATAAGGCCTCCATTCATGGAAGAACTCGTCAACCTGTTTCACGGCTTCGCGGTCGTTCTGCAACCGTACAATATCATGCTGATGATCATCGGCATTCTGCTGGGCGTCATCATCGGCGTTCTGCCCGGACTCGGAGGCGCCAACGGCGTCGCGATCCTGCTGCCGCTGACCTTCAGCATGTCGCCGACCTCCGCGATCATCATGCTTTCATGCATTTACTGGGGCGCGTTATTCGGCGGCGCCATCACCTCGATCCTGTTCAATATTCCTGGCGAACCCTGGTCCGTCGCGACCACCTTCGACGGTCATCCCATGGCCCGGAACGGACGCGCGGGCGAGGCGTTGACGGCGGCATTCACGTCCTCGTTCGTCGGCGCGTTGTTCGCGGTGATCATGATCACCTTGCTGGCGCCCCTTGTCGCGAGTTTCGCGTTGCGCTTTGGACCGGCAGAGAAATTCTCGGTCTTCTTTCTGGCGTTCTGCTCCTTCATCGGCATGGGAAAGGAGCCGCCCGCGAAAACCATCGCCGCGATGATGATCGGCTTCGTCATGGCCGCCGTGGGTCTCGACAGTATCACCGGAAACCTTCGTCTGACCTTTGGCTTCACCAATTTGATCAACGGGTTCGACTTTCTGATCGCGGTCATCGGTCTGTTCGGGATCGGCGAAATCCTGCTGACAATGGAAGAGGGCCTGTCGTTCCAGGGACGCGCGGCCGTGATCAACCCCACCGTCGTGTGGCGGACCTGGAAGGAACTGCCACGCTATTGGAAGACGTCGCTGACGTCCTGCCTCGTCGGCTGCTGGATGGGCATTTCGCCGGCCGGCGCCACACCCGCGTCGTTCATGAGTTACGGCATCGCCAAACGCTCATCCAGCAATGGCGAGGCGTTCGGCACCGGACAGATCGAGGGTGTGATCGCGCCAGAAACCGCCGCCCACGCAGCTGGCACCTCGGCTTTGTTGCCGATGCTGGCGTTGGGCGTGCCCGGCTCGCCTACCGCCGCCGTCCTCCTTGGCGGGCTGATGATCTGGGGATTGCAGCCTGGGCCGCTTTTGTTCGTGGAGCAGAAGGAGTTCGTCTGGGGCCTGATCGCCAGCATGTACTTGGGCAATCTGATGGGATTGATCATCGTCCTGACCTGCGTGCCGCTGTTCGCCGCGATCCTGAAGGTTCCCTTCAGCATCATCGGTCCGGTGATTCTGGTGTTCTGCGCGATCGGCGCTTACACCGTGCATAACTCGACGTTCGATGTGGCGTTGATGTTGATATTTGGCATCCTGGGCTATGTGATGAAGAAATGCGACTACCCGCTCGCGCCGTTGGTGCTGGCGATCGTGCTCGGCGACAAGGCGGAGGAGGCGTTCCGTCAGTCGATGCTGGCGTCGCAGGGGAATCTGGGTGTGTTTTTCTCCAACGGACTGGTCGGCACGATCATGACACTGGGCCTGGCCATGCTGTTCTGGCAGCCGTTGCAGACGGTTTTCGCGAGGTTGAGGGGGCAGTAGCGGGACCGGCGCGTCCGCATAAGCATCAGGATAACTCTGGGCGGGAGATGGACATTCCCCTTTTTACCGTCATGGCCGGGCTATTTAACGTCATGGCCCGGCTCGTCCGGGCCACCCGTTGCGGCACTGTGCTGGCATAGGTGGCCCGGACACGCCGGGCCATGACGAGTTTGAACAATGCCGCTCACATCTCGTCCTGGTCCTGATGCGCATGCAGCCCAGACGGGCCATGACGAGTTTGGACACAGCAAGCCCTACGCGAACGCCCGCCGGATCCGCCCCCAATCCTCAATCGCGTGCTCCTGCCCAGGCAAGATCGAGAACACGATCTGGCTGAACCCGGCGGCCTCGATCCCCTGAATCCGCTCGATCAATTCGGGTGCCGGCGCGGTCCAGGTCGAGTGGCGGATCAACTCCGCGGTCAGATACGGCCGTTCATCCTCGCGCACGAACATCAGATGCCCGCGATGATTTTCCAGATACGGCGCGCCCTGAGGCCCAAACCCCCGCGCATGCGCCACGTACCGCGCCACGATCTCCTGAAACTGAGGCGGTAACGGCGCGGTATTCATCAGCCCGCTCAGCGCCTGGTCCGCCGCGCGATGCAACATCACCGCCGTCCGAGGCCCAGATTGAGCGATCACTCGGGGCGAGTCATAAGCCTCCCCCGGTTCGAGCACCGCGCCTCCAGCCCATGCGACCGCGTTCAACCCGGCGGCGTCTCGCCCCGAAGCGGTCCAGGCCTCCCGCATCAGCCCAATATTCGCCGTTGCGTGCGCGACCGAGGCGGCACCATCGATCCATCCCGCATCCAGCTTCGCCGTCAACGCCCGCGCCCTTGGGCCTGACGCCGCGATGTAAAGCGGCATGGGATCGTCGAGATTGATCAGCCCCAGTTCCGGATTGAGGAAACGGATCAGGCGTTGCTTGCCCTCGACCTCCGCCTCGACCGTCTCGCGCCGCCACAGGCCCTGTACGACGCGGATATACTCCTCCATGTCCGATAGTTTCACCGCGCCCAGTCCCATGGTGCGGCGCCCGGTAAAGCCGGTGGAGATGCCGAAATCGATCCGCCCAGGCGCGAGCTTGTTCAATGACGCGAAAGCGTTGGCGGAGACGGCGGCAATCCGGTTGGACGGGATCAGCACCCCCGTGCCTAGCCGGATGCGGGTGGTCTTCATCGCGCAGGCGGCCATGGCGACAAAGCAATCCGCGCTCAGCAATTGCGTGTCATAGAACCAGGCGTGATGGAAACCCAGTTCCTCGGCACGGCGCACCAGGCGCCAGGAATCCGAGTCCGTGGGGATGGCGATGCCGAATTTCATATGAGCCTCCTCCGCATGGGCGTCGCGAGTCCTTATCATGCGCGGCGGGCCTTGCCACGTGTGGCGCGCCCCCGCATTGTGGCCGCGAAAGCCGCTACGCAAGGGGAAATGGGAATGCGGATGTTGATGAGGCGCGGGCTTGCCAGCCTGGTGCTGGCGTGTGGGCTGATCGCGGCGCTGGCCGCTCCTGCCGTGGCGCAGGAGAAGAAAATCAAGATCGGCGTCGTCTACGATCTGACCGGCCCGTTCGCGGGCGGCGGGTCCGACCTGCACTATCTCGGCGCCAAGATCATGATCGATTACATCAACCGCACCGGCGGGGTCGAGGGCTACAAGATTGAGCCAATTTACGTCGACGCCCAGAGCAAGCCCGACGTCGCCATCAACGAAGCCGTCCGCCTGATCGAGCAGGAGAAGGTCGACATGCTGCTCGGCTTCTTCTCCTCCGCCGAGTGCGTTCCCGCCGCCGCGCGCATCGAGCAGTTCAAGAAATTCATGTGGATCACCACCTGCATCGCGGCTCCGGTGCTGGAGGGCCGCAACATGAAATACGTGTTCCGGCCGCAGCCTTTCGGCCGCCAGTGGGGCGTGTCCTCGACCGCCATGGTCGCGCATTACTCGAAGGCGCAGCTTGGCAAGGATCCGAAGGACGTCCGCATCGCGATCGTCCACGAGGACGGCGCTTACGGCACCGACGTCGCCAAGGGCACCGCCGAGGGCGCGAAAACCGTCAGCCTCGAGGTCGTGTTGCATGAGGGTTACTCGGCGACGGCACCCGATCTGTCATCGATGATCACGAAATTGAAACGGGCGCGCCCGGACGTGTTGTTCCACACCGGATACAACCCGGACATAACCTTGATGCTGCGCCAGGCGCGCGAAGGCGGATTGCGCTTCTCGACGTTGATCGGTCACGGCGCGGGCTACGGTGTTTACTCCAAGCTCAAGGAAACCCTGGGCGCCGACGCGAGCCACATTTTCAACGTCGATCCCATTTCGATCTGGCAAGCCAACGCCAAGGCGTTGCGTCCGGAACTGATCCCATTGATCAAGACGATCGGCGAGGATTACCTGAAGGCGAAGCCGGAAACCACGATCAAGTCGGCGCATGTCGGAATGGCGGCATCGAATACGTACCTGTTCCTGTCTGACGTGTTGCCGCGCGCCATCAAGAAATACGGCGGCATCGACTCTGAGGCGCTGCGCAAAGCCGCGCTCGACGTCGACATTCCCGAAGGTGGAACGATGCTTGGCTTTGGCGTGAAGTTTCTGGGCGAAGGCAGCACGATGGCGGGCCAGAACGACCGCGCCGCGCCGGTCGTCGTGCAATATATCGACGACAAAGCCTGGGTTGTGTGGCCGCCGTCGCAACAGGAGCGGGAACCGGTTTTGAAACTCCCCGCTTCCTCACCGTACGCCGCGAAGTAATCACCAGTCCGTGCTGGAAGTTTCTGGGCTGATCAAGCGGTTCGGCGGGTTCACCGCCGTGTCCAACGTGTCGTTCCAGGTCGGTCAGGGCGAGATTCTCGGCCTGATCGGCCCTAACGGCTCAGGCAAGAGCACAATCTTCAACATGCTGTCGGGCACGCTGGCGCCCACCGCCGGAACGATCCGATTTCTGGGCCATGAAATCGGCGGGCTGCCTCCTTACCGGATCATCAACCAAGGCATTGGCCGGACCTTTCAAATCCCCCGCCCATTCAAGCGCCTGTCCATCTTCGAGAACGTTGCCCTCGCGGGCTATTACGGCCAGGGCCAGCCGTCTCGAACCAAAGCCTACGACGCCGCCGAGCGCGCGTTGTCCTTGGTCGGTTTGCCGATCGACCGCAACACCATGATCGGTGGACTTGGCGCCGCGGGCCTGAAGAAACTGGAACTGGCCAAGGCGCTTGCAACGCAACCCAGGTTGCTCCTGGCCGACGAGAGCCTGGGCGGTCTGGACGAACACGAAATGGATCAGGCCGCGGACATGCTGCGCCGCATTCGCGCCGAACTGGGCATCACCATCATCTGGGTCGAACACATCATGGGCGTGCTGATGCGGGTGGTCGATCGCGTCATGGTGCTGGATCACGGGGAAAAGATCGCCGAGGGTTTGCCGTCGGAAGTGTCCGCCGATCCGCGCGTGATCGAGGTGTATCTCGGCACCGACGCCACCGCCGTGCAGGCCGCCGCCGCGGAGCGGCAATAATGACACACGCGGAGCGGCAATAATGACACACGCGGAGCGAGCTTAGTATGCTTGCGCTGACTGGTATCGACGCGGGCTACGGCACGTTCCAGGCGCTGTTCGGCGTCTCGCTGGAGGTCAACGCGGGCGAGGCAATCGGCGTCATCGGCCCGAACGGCGCCGGCAAAACGACGCTGATGCGCGTGATCTCCGGCCTGATCCGTCCCACCGCCGGACAGATCGGCATGGAAGGCGCTGATTTACTGGCGACGCCCGCCCACCGGATCCTGGAACTCGGGATCGCCCATGCGCCGGAGAACCGCCGCCTGTTTCCGCGCATGACGGTCGAGGACAATCTGCGCATGGGCGCCTACATTCCGGCCGCCCGCGCGAAGTTCCGCCAGCGTCTCGACTTCGTCTACGATTTGTTTCCGCGCATGAAGGAACGCCGTGGACAGCTCGCCGGCACCATGTCGGGCGGCGAGCAGCAAATGTGCGCTATCGGCCGCGCGCTGATGTCCGAACCCAGGCTGCTGCTGTTGGACGAACCGTCGGCGGGATTGGCGCCGGTGGTGGTGCAACAGGTGTTCGCCCTGGTCGAGCGCATTCGCGCCACCGGACTGACCGTGCTGATCGTGGAACAAAATGTCCACCAGGTTCTGCGCGTCGTCGACCGCGCTTATTTGCTGGAAGCCGGAACGATCCGCGCCAGCGGAACATCGGCCGAACTGCTGGAAAGCGATTCGATCAAGGAGGCGTATCTTGGGGTTTAGAGCAATATCCAATCTGGTTGTACCGAGCCGGCCTCCCCCCGTTCGTCATGGCACGGCCTGTCCGGGCCACCTCCCAATCGTCATGGCCCGGACACGCCATGCCAAGACGATTGGGAGAATACCGGCCCGACGCAACCAGATCGGAAAACGCTCTGAACGTCGCGCGAATGTTTGACATTTATCTTCTCGAAGCCGCGATCAACGGCATTCTCCTGGGCGGCGTGCTCGCGCTGCTGGCATTGGGCCTGAACCTGGTTTTTGGCGTCATCGATGTCGTCTGGATTTGCTACGCCGAGCTGATCATGATGGGCATGTACGGCATGTTCTATCTCGTGTCCGTCTACCACTTCCCATTCGTGGCCGCCGCCCTCATCTCGATTGGACTGGTCGCGATACTCGGTATCTTGCTGCACCTGATCGTGATCGCGCCCTTGCTGAACGCCGCGCCAATCAATCAGTTACTGGCGACCGGCGGTGTGTTGGCGTTCCTACAGGCGCTCGCGACCGTCGTGTTTGGCATCGATTTCCGCAATCTCGGCATTCGCATGCCGGTGATCGAAATCGCCGACATGTTCATCAGCTACGCGCGGCTGCTGGCGTTCGGCACCGCGTTGGCGGGCATGGTGGCGGTGTATCTGTTCCTGACGAAAACCTATACCGGTACCGCCATCCGAGCCATCGCGCAGGACCGCCAGATCATGCCGCTGATGGGCGTCGACAGCCGGCGGATTTACCTCGTGACCTCGGCCATCGGAGGCGGTCTCGCGGGCCTCGCATCTTGCCTGCTGGTGCTGCAATACGACGTGCATCCGTTCATCGGCCTGACCTTCGGACCCATCACGTTCATGATTTGCGTGTTGGGCGGTTTGGGCAACATGATCGGCGGCTTCGTCGCCGCGTTCCTGTTCGCCGAAATCATTTCCGTCGGCGGATTATACCTCGACCTTGAGTGGGGCTACGTTTTCGCGTTCGTTTTCTTCATCGTCGTGATGTTCTTCCGCCCGCGCGGCCTGCTGGCGCGCAACTCATGAACAAAGCCCTGCCCTGGATCGTTGGCGCGGCGATGATCGCGCTGCCGTTCGTTTATAGCGCGCCATATCCGATGCACCTGATGATCGTGGTGCTGATCTGGTCGTTCGCCTACACCTCCTGGTCAGTGATGGGCCGCTTCGGTCTCGTGTCCCTTGGCCACGGCGGCTTCATGGGCGTTGGAGCCTACGGCACCGCGCTGCTGTGGAACCATCTCGGCCTGACACCGTGGATCGGCATCCCGATCTCCATGGTCATGGCGGTGGCACTGGCGTTGGTCGTGGCTTACCCATGCTCCCGCTTCCGCATCACCGGGCATTATTTCGCGCTCGTGACGTTGGCGCTCAGCGCGATCGTGCTGCAGGTGGCGACCGCCAGCCGAGATCTCACCGGTGGCTCGCTTGGCTACACGCCCGAGCGCGTGCAAGGCGGTGGCAACATCCTGGCGTTCCAGTTCGAAAGCAAAATCTCCTGGTATTTCGTCGCGCTCGGGTTCTGGGCACTTGGCTTGCTGATCCGATGGTGGGTGGACCGTTCGATGATCGCCTACGCCCTGGAAGCGATCGCCGAGGATGAGGATGCCGCCGGCGCCGCGGGCGTGAACGTCACCGCCGAGAAACTGAAAATCACCGCCCTGAGCGCCGCCATGACCGCCGCGGCCGGCGGCGTCTATTGCCAGTACCAGATGTTCATCTCCCCGGACACCGTCAGCGGCATCAGCGTTTCGTTGCAGATGGTGTTCGCCGCCGTGGTCGGCGGAATCTACGTCCTGCCGGGACCGACGGTCGGCGCGATCATCACCATCCTTCTCGCCGAGGGTTTGCGAATTTTCTTTGGCACCGGCGCCCTGGGCTACGATAATCTGGTCTACGGCACCCTGCTGGTCGTGTTCATCATCTTCCTGCCACAAGGTCTGGTCGGCGCGGCATGGAACAAACTGACCGGGGCCCGGCAAACCGCGTAAGGAGGCAGCGATGGAATTATGGACCACGGGCGTCGCGTCGCCCCGCGCCAGCGCCCGCGCCGCGAGACAACTGGAGGATGCCGGGTGGGCCGGCTTCCAGGTCGTCGACTCGCAGAACCTGTCCGGCGATCCCTATGTCGCGCTGGCCATGGCCGCCACCGCGACATCGACACTGGGCCTTGCCACAGGCGTTACGAACACCGTGACGCGGCATGCCTCGGTCACCGCCTGTTCGATCGCCAGCGTGCAACGAATCTCCAACGGCCGTGCCTTCCTGGGCATTGGCCGAGGAGACTCCGCGCTGGCGCATCTCGGCCGGGGACCCGCCCGTCTGGCTTCGTTCGAACGCTACCTTCGCCATCTGCGCATCTACCTGCGCGGTGAGGCCGTGCCGTTCGACGAAATCGATATCCCCACCAACATCGCCCCTCCAATGTCCGAACTGGAGCTGGCCGACGCGCCGCCCTCAAGCCAGATCGGCTGGCTGTCCGGCGGCGGGCCGGTCGTGCCGATTGAGGTCGCCGCCAGCGGTCCGCGCGTCATCGCGATCGCCGCCGTGCATGCCGATCGCATCATGTTCGCGCTTGGCGCGGATGCGGAACGGCTGGCCTGGGGCATCGCGCAGGCGAAAGAAGCCCGAGTCAAAGCCGGCCTGGACCCAAACGGCATCGCGTTCGGCGCCTACGTCAACGCTGCTTGCCACGAAGACATCGCGATCGCGCGGAACCTGGTGCGCGGAAGCCTGACGACCTTCGCCCGTTTCAACGTCATGCACGGCACGGCGGCCGGCCCGGTGTCCGACAGCGACCGCGCGGTGCTGCGCGATCTTCACGATAGCTACGACATGCGTGCCCACACGCGCGGTGACTCTCGCCAGGCCGGTGTGCTGACGGAATCCTTCATCGATCGTTTCGCGATCGTCGGTCCGCCCGCGCGAGTGACGGAGCGGTTGCATGGCCTGACGGCTTTGGGCCTGGACAAGATCGTAATAACCGGTGCGATGCGTGGCGTGTCGGAAAGCGACGCGGCAGTGGCGAAGCAAACGATGGAGAAAGCGGTCTTGCCGTCGTTTCAGAGCTGATCAGCGAATCGGCGCCGAGTACATCAATCCGCCGCGAGTCCAAAGTTCGTTCTTGGCGCGAGGCAGCTTCAACACACTTCCCCGTCCCAGATTGCGTTCGAACATTTCCCCATAATTACCGACCGACCGGATCGCGTTGTACGCCCACTTATTGTCCAATGCCAGGAACTTGCCGTAATCGCCGGTCGCACCCAGCAGCCTCTTCACCGCCGCGTTGCCGCTGACCAGTTTCTCGTCGATGTTGGATTGCGTGACGCCCAGTTCCTCAGCCTCGATCAACGCGTTGAGGGTCCACTTGACGATCAGGTACCACTGATCATCGCCCTGACGCACCGCCGGTCCCAGCGGTTCTTTACTGATGATATCGGGCAAAACGATTTGATTTTCGGGATCCGACATCAGCGTCGCGATCGACGCCAACTGGCTTGAATCAGTCGAATACGAATCGCACCGGCCCTTATTATAAGCCTCCCGTCCCTCTTCACGCTGCTCGAACACCACCGGGAGGATTTTCACGTTATTGGCATGCGCCCAGTCCGCGAGGTTCAGTTCGCTGGTGCTACCCGCCGCCACGCAGATCGACGCACCGTCCAGATCCTTGGCCCGCTTTACCCCCGAGGATACACGCACCAGAAATCCCTGTCCGTCGTAGAAATTGACCCCGGCAAACAGCAACCCATTCGCCGCCTCGCGCGTCATGGTCTGAGTTAAAGTCTGGGCCACCATATCGACCTGACCGGACTGCAACACCGGCAGCCGTTGCGCGCCATTGGTCGGAACAAAGCGGGTGCGGCCCGCGTCGCCGAAAACCGCCGCCGCCACCGCGCGGCAGGTATCGGCATCGAGACCGCGGAAGTCCCCCTTGCTATCAACGAAACTGAAACCTGGCGTCGTGGGCGCGACGGCACACTCGAGGTAGCCCTTTTTCAGCACCGAACTCAACGTCGTGCCCGGCGAGCAGCACGGCGAACATCAGATAACGAAACATGGTCATACCTTTGGCAAGCGTAGGATGAAGCGCGCGCCCAGAACTTTCCCGTTCGCGTCACGGACGTTCTCGGCGGAAATCTGACCGCGCAACGCTTCCGCGATCTGGCGGCTGATCGACAAACCGAGACCGGAATGTTGACCGAATTTCTCACCTTGCGGCCGTTCCGAATAAAACCGCTCGAAGATATGTTCCAGGTTCGCCTCGGGTATGCCAGGCCCCTGGTCCTCAACACTTATTTCCGCCTGGGTGTCATTGTCCTTCACCCGTGCCAGGATCCGGCCCTTTGGCGGACTGAACGACTGCGCGTTGCCGATCAGATTCCGCAGCACCTGCACCAGCCGGTCCTCAACCGCCAGAACCTCCATCCCGTTCGGCGGCGCCACCACCTCAAGTCCCGGATCGTTATCCGGATCGCGCGTCGCGTCGTCGAGTTCCTTCAAGGTGCGCAGAATCGCCACCACGTCCACCGGCCGCGCGGTCACCCGTGACATTTCGGCATCGAGACGGGATGCGTCGCTCACGTCGCTGATCAGCCGGTCGAGCCGCACCACGTCCTGGCCAATGATGGTCAGCAATTGCTTCCGCCGCACCGGATCTTCGATCCGCATCAAAGTCTCGATCGCGCTCCGGATGGAGGACAGGGGATTTTTCAACTCGTGCGCCACATCGGCCGCGAAACGTTCGGTGGCGTCCATTCGCGCCCACAAAGCGGCGGCGGAATCCGCTACCGCGTTGGCCAGCGCTCCCACCTCATCGCGCCGCGCCAGCAGTGAGGCCGAAACGCTGCCGGTCCGCCCCTTGCCCTCCCGCATATCGCTCGCCGCATCGGCCAGCCGCAGAATCGGGCGCGCGATGGTCAGCGACAAATACCACGACAACAGCACCGTCAGCGCCAGAGCCAGCCCAAACAGCGCGATGATCGACAAGCGGATCGCGAGCAAACTCTCTTCCACCTCCCGCGCTTCCCGTGTCAGCAGCACGATACCGACCGTGCGTTTGTCACGCTCCACCGGCTCGGCGACGGTGATCCACAACCGGTTATCGACGGTGCGGCGAATGTAGGGGGGCATCTCCCGGCTGTTGCCGGCGCTTTGCAGCCGCAGTTCTTCTTTCACGTCCGGCTGCCACTCCGGTCCGCGCGCGCCAGGCGTCATATCGACCCTGGTCACCTGACCCCGATGCGGCACCAGAGACAGCACGAAATCGTAGACCGCCCCGACGCGCGACAGGATAATCCCGCGATCGATCGGCGGTAACGGCGGCCGGCTGGACGTGGTCCCTTGCCCGTCCCGCTGCTGCGAGTCAGCGACCGTCGTGCCATCCGGAGCATAAATCTTCGCGCGCGCGTCGGGCGTGGGATCGGTCAGCCTGCGCAACAACGGGCGGGCGATCTCGGGCACCAGACGCGGATTGTCGGGATCGGTCGCGAGCACCGCGCTTTCCCCGATCGCCCCCGCGTAAATCTTCGCCTGTTCCCGCAGCGCGCCCACCTGGGATTCCAGCAGACCGTTCTGATACTGATCCAGATACAGCAGCGCCACGACGAGCAAGGCCAGCGGCAGGGCGTTGACCATCAAAATGCGCCGCAGCAACGGCGAAACCCAGCGCTGGCGGAAGCGCCCGGCCGAGCCGCGTTGAGTCAGAGGTAACGCGGCGACGGTGCCGCCATCGGGCATTCAGTGCTCCTTGTAACGATAACCGATGCCGTAAAGAGTCTCGATCTGGTTGAAATCGTTGTCCACCGCCCGGAACTTCTTACGCACCCGCTTGACGTGGCTGTCGATCGTGCGGTCGTCGACATAGATGTTCTCGCCATATGCGGCGTCGATCAGTTGATCGCGGCTTTTTACCATGCCGGGCCGCGCGCCAAGCGCCTTGACCAGCAGGAACTCGGTGACCGTGAGTTGAATGTCCTGTTGTTTCCACAGGCATTGATGCTTCGTCTCGTCCAGCACCAGCTCGCCTCGGGTCATCACCCCGCCCGGCAGGGCGCCCGAGCCTTCCGCGCGGCCCGCCTCATTCCGGCGCAGCAACGCGCGTATCCGCTCCAATAACAGGCGCTGGCTGAAGGGTTTGGTGATGTAATCGTCGGCGCCCAGGCGGAGGCCCATGAGCTCGTCGACTTCCTCGTCCTTGGAGGTGAGGAATATCACCGGCATCGAACTGCGCTGGCGCAGCCGTTGCAGCAGTTCCATCCCGTCCATGCGCGGCATTTTCACGTCCAGCACCGCGAGGTCGACGGGCTTCGCGGTCAGTCCCTGCAACGCGCTTTCACCGTCCGTGTAGGTGCGAACCAGAAATCCTTCCTGCTCCAGCGTCATCGACACGCTGGTGAGGATGTTACGGTCGTCGTCGACCAGGGCGATCGTCTGTTTCATGGAGTGCGTCCTTATGGAGGCCTGCTTCCGGCTTCCCGCCGGATAAGGCAACCTTACACCCAATTGTGGCGTATCGAGGACGTGAGGTGAACAAAAAATGGCAGACGACCCGGCTGCCAAGGGTTTCGAATGTCGGAAACTGCTGCGCGCGGCGCGATCGGGCGCGCTCGCGACGACGGGGGATGGCGGGCAGCCCTTCGCCTCCCTGGTCACGCCCGCCTGCGCGCCCGACCTTGGGGTACTGTTGCTACTGTCGGACCTGTCCGAGCACACGCGGCATTTGCGCGCCGAACCGCGCTGTTCGATCCTGGTGACCGGCACCGCCGAGACCGCGAACCCGCAGACCGCGCCGCGAGTGACAGTGACGGGAATCGCGAGGGTCTCGGACGATCCCGCGTTGAAGGCCCGCTATTTGGCGGTGCACCCCTATGCCGCGCTCTACGCCGATTTTGGCGATTTTCACCTTTGGCGCGTCCGGCCGATGGGCGCGCTGCTGGTCGGCGGGTTCGCGCGTGCCGCCCGTGTCCGGGTGGCGGACCTGACGCCTGATCCGGCCGCCGTCGCCGCCATCGCGGCGGCCGAGACATCGATCATCGGCCATTGCAATAACGATCATCCGGATGCGCTCACCGCCATCACGGGGCAGGCCGGGGACTGGCGCATGGTCACCGCCGATATCGACGGCACGGACCTCGCGCTTGGCGAGGCCGTCCGTCGGTTTCATTGGTCTGCGCCAGTCACCGATGCCGGCGGGGTGCGCACGGAACTCGTGCGAATGACGCGGGCGGCACGCGCCCAGGGATGATTCCAGGCGCGTGCGTGCCGATCAGTTGCGGTGCGCGTGGTACCAGGAGTTCCGGATCACCTGCCCAGGCAAAGCACCGGTATGCTTGCCGTCCTCAAGCAAGATCTGACCGTTGACGATGGTCATATGGATGCCGATCGCCTCTTCCTTGATGCGCCAGCCGCCGCCGGGGAAGTCGTGCACAATGCTCTCCTTTCCGGCGTCCACCGTCTTCGGATCGAGCAGCACGATGTCCGCCGCCATCCCCGGCCGGAGCATGCCGCGGTCGTGGATGCCAAACGTCGACGCGGATTCAAACGTCAACTTCCGGATCGCCTGTTCCAGCGTCAGCACTTTCCGTTTCCGGACCCACTCGCCCAACAGCCGCGTGGTATAGCCGTAGCCGCCATGAAACTGCACGTGCGCGCCGCCATCGCCCAGGCCGACGATCGCGTTGGGATAGGTGAGGATCTTCGTCATCGCCTCATCGTCGATGTTGTTCTCGGCCTGCAGGAACCTGGTGTCGAGATTTTCCTCGACGACGAGATCGAGGAACGCATCGATCACCCGCTTGTTCGTCATCTTGGCGATCTCGCCGATGGTCTTGAAGCGGAACTCTTCGTTCTTCTTCAACGCGGGCTCATTGACCCACATGTAATCCCACCAGGTCTTCGAGAACCCGTTGGCGGCGGAGATGTCGCCCTTTCGCTCAACCGCTTCCTCATGCAGTTTCTGCCGCACCACCGGATCGGAGTAGGCGCGCAGTTTTTCCTCATCGGTTGAGATCAGGATCGGATGCCAGGTCGGCAGGCCGCGGAACACCTGACAATTGTGCATTGTGAAGTCCTGCGTCACCCGATTCGGGCTGCACATCGGATAGGCCTTGATGCCTTGCGCCACCGTCTCATCGACGCGCGCCATATGCTGCTTCCACTTGTCCGGATCGCGCACGGTTTGCGACAGGTTGTTGTAGACGACCGTGCGGCCGGTCGCCTCGGCGAGGCGCGCCATCATGCCGTCCTTCAGTTCCTGATCGACACCGCCGCCAACCTGGATCGTTCCGGTGCTGAGTTCGCGCAGCACGTCGGCGAGCGCGAAGATTTCTTTGTCGTCCGCCCACAATGCCGGAATCGGCACGCCCTGCGGATCGAAATGCCCCTTCTGCCGCGACAGCGACAACCCGAGCGCTCCCGCGGTAAGGGCATCGCGCACGACATCCTGCATCGCCCCGATTTCGTCATCCGTGGCGGCGCGCCCCTGGCACTCGTCGCCCATCACGTAGTGCCGCACCGGCGTATGCCCGATCAACGTTCCGGCGTTGACGCCCAGGGTTTTGTCCAGCTTGGCCATATATTGCGGGATCGTTTCCCAATCGACATCGATGGTGTTCAGTACTTCCATCGGGATCGCTTCGACGTAGGAAAGAAATTCCGCCGTCCGATGCTCCTTGCCCGGACGCACCGGAGCGAGCGCCAGCGAGCAATTGCCGAAAATCACTGTCGTCGACCCGTGCTGCGGTGAGAAGGTGCACAGCGGATCCCAGGTAACCTGGCCGTCATAATGCGCGTGGTTGTCGATGAAGCCCGGCGTGACCGCGAGGCCCGCCGCGTCCACGGTCCGCGTGGCGGGGCCACTGAGTTTGCCGATTTCAGCGATTTTACCGTTGCTTACGCCCACGTCGCCGCGGAATGCCGGCATGCCGGATCCATCCACGACCAGTCCATTTTTGATCAACAGATCATATGCCATTTGGACGCCCTCCTGGGTTATTCGTTGGGCACGGGCCGCGAGACGCGACACGTTGCCTCCCGGACAACCTGGCACCTGGGCGCGTCCCTTGCAAACCCGGTTCTCGTGCGGCGCGTTTGCGGCGGGCCCGCGGTCATGCTGAAATGACATCCGGGTGAAGTCTGAAGGAAACGCCATGAATCTCCAGGGAAAAGCCGGTATCGTGACCGGCGCCGGCCGAGGCATCGGCCGCGCGGTCGCGTTGTTGCTGGCCAAGGAAGGTGCCAGCGTCGTCGTCAACGATCCCGGCTTCGGCCGCGGCGGCGAGGCGACCGAGGAGAAGCCGGCCGACGCGGTGGTCGCGGAGATCCAGGCGTTTCAGGGGCGGGCCAGCGCGAATTACTCGTCGGTGGCCGATTATGCCGCGACCGGGCGCATGGTCGCGCAATGTGTCGACACCTATGGAAAAATCGATTTCGTAGTCAATATCGCGGGCATGCTGCGCGAACGCATGATCTGGAACATGACCGAAGACGATTTCGATCAGGTGATCGCAGTCCATCTGAAGGGCAACTGGAACATGTGTCACCATGCCATCAAGGTCATGCGTGGGGCGCGTTACGGGCGGATCGTGAATTTCTCGTCCGATGCGTTCAAAGGTTCGGTCGGACAGTGCAATTATGCCGCCGCCAAGGCGGGCATCATCGGCCTGACACGATCGATCGCGCGCGAGGCCGGGCGTTACGGGATCACCGCCAATGCGATGTGTCCGATGGCGGCGACCCGTATGACCGTGAACGATGGGGTCATCGCCGGTTGGAAACGCCGTCTGGAGCGCGGTCTACTGACACAGGCGCAGTACGAGTCTCGGATGGCGATGCCAGGACCGGAATTCGTGGCGCCCATGGTGGCTTACCTCTGCACCGAGGAATCCCGCGATATCAACGGCCAGTTGTTTCACGCGGAACGATCGATGATCCATACCTATCAGTTCGGCGAAGAGGCTCGGGCGATCTATAAATACGACGATGGCGGAATGTTTTCGGTCAACGAACTGATCGAAACGGTGCCCGCGTCCCTCATGAATGGCATTCCCAACGTGGCGCCGCCCGACGAGCAGTAGCCGGGCGGCGGGCAATCCCGTTCGGTACTGTTACGACGCCCGGCGCGACCGTAACGCCGCGGCCAACGTTCCATCGTCCAACGCGTCCAACGCACCACCCATTGGCAAACCCTGCGCGACCTTCGTCACGGCCACGCCCAACGGGCGCAGTCTGTCGGTCAGCCAATGGGCGGTCGTCGCGCCCTCCACCGTCGCGCTCAGAGCCAGGATCACTTCGGTGACCGAACCATCTGACACGCGCGCGACCAACGTCGAAACGTTCAGGTCCTCCGGCCGAACGCCCCCCAGCGCGGACAATGTCCCGCCGAGAACATGATACAAACCGTCATGTACCCTGGCCCGCTCCAGGGCCCAGAGGTCGCCAACACCTTCCACGACGCAGATCGCCGACCGGTCCCGGTGATGATCCGAACAGATCGAACACGGATCGCGGCTGTCGAGGTTGCCGCATTCCACGCAGGATTTCACCGCTCGCGCCGCCTCGGCCAACGCGGCCGCCAGCGGCAGCATTCGCGCGTCCGGTTGTTGCAACATCCTCAACGCCGCGCGACGGGCGCTGCGCGGCCCCATGCCCGGCAACTTCGCCAACAGAGAAATCAGATTCTCAACCTCGGGCCCGCCCATCGGTCAGGCTGGCCCGGCGCTGAGCCGCGACGCATTGCCTGGTCCGGTCGCGTTGGCATGAGGATAACGGCGGGCCGGCGGCGGATATTTTCCTTTCCCCGTCATGGCCCGGCCCATGACGATTTGGCACAATGCCGGCCACATCTCAATGGTTATCCTGACGACCATGCGGTCTGGCCATGCCAAGGCGATAAAGAGCCGGGATATGACGAAAAAGGGGCGAACCGCGCATCAGAACGGCAGCTTCATCCCCGGTGGCAATTGCAGCCCGCCGGTGACCTTCTGCATCTCCGCCGCCGAGGCCGCCTCGACCTTTTCCTTCGCGGCGCGATGCGCGGCCACGATCAGATCCTGTAACATTTCAGTATCGGCGGGATCGACCACCTTGGGGTCGATGTGCAACCCGCGCATGTCCCCCTTTCCGTTCAACGTCACCCGCACAAGCCCCGCACCCGCCTCGCCGGTCATTTCCAGCCGCGCGAGCGCATCCTGCATCTCCTGCATTTTCGACTGCATCTGCTGAGCTTGTTTCATCAGGCCGGCGAGGTTCTTCACGGATCGGACTCCCACGGATATTCATCGGCGAATTCGGCGTCGGGTGGCGCGAAATCTGGCATGTCAGGTTCGCCCAAAGGCAGCGCGGCGGCAACCGGCGGCAGGCCATAATCATCGGCATCGCGATCGTGGACCGAGTCGATCCGCGCGCCCGGAAACGCCTGCATGATCGCGCGGATCAGCGGATGATCGGCGGCTTCCTCCCGCCGCGCGACGTCAGCCTGTTGCCCTTGCGCCGCCAGCGTCGGCTCGCCCTCGGCCGTCGAGAGAGCGATGGTCCAACGCAGACCCGTCGCCTCGGACAGAATCGCGGCCAGCTTCGGGGCAAGGTCGCGCGGCGCGTCAGGCTCAGTGCGCAGTTCGATCACCGGCGGCGCGAAACGGACCAAATGCACGGAATGCAACAGATGCGCGTGCAGCATCGCCTCGCGCTGCTCTTTCACCAACGCCGTGACGTCGCGAAAACTGGCGAGCCTTGGACCCTCGGGCGAGGCCTCCACCACGGGCGTGCCGTTGGCGACCGCGCGGGTCATGCCGCCGCCCCCTCCGCCTGAACCATTCGAAGGCGCCGCCGCCTGAGCGGCACCCCCGGCCGTCAATCGCCGCACCAACTCGCCTGGCGGCGGCAAATCGGAAACATGGCACAACCGGATCAACACCATTTCCGCGGCGGCCCGCCGGTCGGGAGCAATTTCGACCTCGCCCACACCCTTCAGCAGCATCTGCCAGGCGCGCGCCAAAGCCGGCACCGTCAACCGGTCGGCGATCGCGGCCCCACGGGTCCGCTCAGTCTCCGGCAGTTCGGAGCTGTCGCGCAGACCGGGGATCGATTTCAGCCGGGCCATCGTGTGGAGCAATTCCAGCAGGTCTTGCAGCATCGTGCCAAGATCGGCGCCCCGTTCATACGCGCGATCGGTGATCGCCAGCGCGGCGGCGGGCTTGCCCGACATCACCGCCTCCAACAGATCGAACACCGCGTCGCGATCCGCTTGCCCCAGCATCTCCGCCACCTGCACCGCGGAAATCTCCCCCTCCGCCTGGGCGATCGCCTGATCCAGCATCGACAACCCGTCGCGCACCGAGCCATCCGCGGCCCGAGCAACCAGATCCAGCGCGGCGGACTCGATCGCCACGCCTTCCTTCGTCGCGATCTTCGCGAACAAGGCATGCAATTCCGAAACCCGGACCCGGCGCAGATCGAACCGCTGGCAACGCGACAATACAGTAATCGGGACTTTTCGGATCTCCGTCGTCGCGAACACGAACTTTACGTGTGGTGGCGGTTCCTCCAACGTCTTCAACAACGCGTTGAAGGCGTTGCGGGTCAGCATATGCACTTCGTCGATGATAAAAACCTTGGTGCGGATTTTCATCGGCCGGGAGCGGCTGACCTCGATGATCTCCCGCACATCGTCAACGCCGGTGCGCGACGCGGCATCCATCTCGAACACATCCGGCTCGCGCTCATTCAGGATGGCGAGGCAATTGCCACAGATGCCGCAGGGATCGGCGGTCGGCCCGCCGGTGTCGTCCGGCCCAACACAATTCAGCGCGCGAGCGATGATCCGGGCGGTCGTGGTTTTCCCGACCCCGCGCACCCCGGTCAGCATGAACGCGTGCGCGACCCGGCCGAGGGCGAAGGCATTCCGCAGAATGCGCACCATCGACTCCTGGCCGATCAGATCGTCAAACGTCGTGGGCCGGTACTTGCGCGCCAGGACCCGGTACGCCACCGCGTGCACGGGCGGAGGCGCGGCCACGGGCAGCGCGTCGCCAAAAAGCCCGGGACCGTCAGGCGGCGGCGGGGGTTCCTCTTGCATCGCCCCATCTGGCGCCCCATCTGGCGCAACGTCCTGGAACAGGCCGGCCATGCGCGATCGGACCTCCGGCCGCCGGGGCGGCATGAACGGGTGGGACAGACAGTGAGAGACCGGCGAACGACCCAAACGGAACTCGCCGCGGCTGCTTCCTTCCGGACCTGACCAGGGTAGACAAGGCGCCCGTCCGCCACCGGCCTCTCGCGGGTTATCTAGTGGGTCGGGCGAATGGGGGCAAGGCGGTGCGCGGCCAATGCGTACGAGAACGAAACACGTGATAGAACCCAATCGGTGACGACGCCATCCGGGCCACGGCCGTCAGCAGCGAACACAAGCCGAGGACACACCATGCCGCTCCCCGCCCATACCCGTATGACCGCCGACGAGTTCATCGCCTGGGCGATGGAGCAACCGGAGACCGAACATTACGAACTGGCCGGCGGCGAGATCGTCACCATGGCGCCGGAACGGGCCACCCACGCCCGCGCCAAACTGCATCTGGTTAACCAGCTGGCGGTCGCGATCGACGCGGCAGGAGTTGGGTGCGAAGCGTTCATCGACGGCCTGGCGGTCGTCGTCGACGAAGCAACCGTCTATGAGCCCGATGTCCTCGTGCGATGCGGCACTGCTCTGGGCGGCGATATTGCGCGGATTTCCGATCCGGTCATCGTCGTGGAGGTCCTGTCGCGCTCGTCGCGCGGCCGGGACACCGGAGCGAAGCTCGCGGACTATTTCCGCCTGCCTTCAGTCCACCATTACCTGATTGTCCGCGCCGAGGAACGGCTCATCATCCACCACGCCCGGGCCAACGACGGGACGATCATGACCCGCATCCTCCGCGATGGTCCAATATCGCTCGATCCGCCCGGAATCGTCCTCACCGACCCATTTTCACCGAGGGCCTGAGCCGTTGCCCGATCAGAACCCGAATTCCTCCGCCATCCCGGTCAAATCGCTCAACGCCTCCCGCCGCACCGAGGCGAGCCGGGTCTGAAACGCACGCACCTCCCGTGGCGACAACACGTAATGGCCGCCGTCCTTGCGTGAGGACAACTCGCCGCGCGAGATCAGGCGCATCACCGATGGGCGGGCCACGCGCAACCGCAACGCGGCCTCGGAGGGGCTGAGGTCGCCTTGATCCTCGGCCGCCGCCTCCAGCACGCCACGCATGACCGTCACCAGCGCGGTCAGCGCCTCGGCGTCCAGGCCAGGTGGCAGGCCTCCCTCGGCGAGCAGCACACACAACGCGTCGGTCGCGCCACGCGCCTGTTCAAGGAGCTCGGCTGAGACCGAATCTGGCAGCGCGATATCCATGCAGGCCGCCTTTTTGCCGGGTGCTCCGCGATGTGGCGGAAGGGAAACTGGGGCGAGCAACGGGACTCGAACCCGTGACATCCAAGACCACAACCTGGCGCTCTACCAACTGAGCTATGCCCGCCATCCAGGGGGCGCGGTTTAAGCCCGGCGAGGCCTGTCCGTCAACAACCACCGGTCTCAACCGCCCACCCGGGGTGGATGGCAGATCGCCCTGGGCTCGCCGATGCTGTCTGAACGGCCCGAGCGCAACCCGTTCAGTCAGCGGCGGGCCGAGCCACACGCCGACGTCCATAACGCATCAAAAAAAGCGGCACAGGGACGGGGAGGATCGAAACCACGGACGACGAACAGGCAATACGATGGCTCGAAGTTTCAACTGGCGGCGGCCGAGCCTGGTGTTAAGCGCGGCGGCGTCCCGCGGATCGGTCTCTTTTCGCGCCAGCCGCATTTCGACGAGCACCAATCCGGCACCTTCGCGAACATTGGCACTCAGGCCAACATGTTCGACAACGTCATCCGGCGCGATCCGCGCGACGGCGGCAAGACGATCATCCCCGACCTTGCGCATGGCTGGGATATTTCGGCGGACGGCACCAGTTATACGGTCTGGCTGGATAAATAACCAACCCGCGATCAACGCATGCTGGCGAAGTGCCGTTTCAGGCGGGCGAGCGCTTCGTCCAGAACCTCCGGCCGCTTGCAGAACGCAAAGCGGGCGTAATGTTTGGGCGCGTCCGGCTCATCGTAAAACGCGGACACCGGGATCGCGGTCACGCCCGCATGTTCCGTGATGTGGCGGCAAAACGCGACATCGTCGCCATTGAAGCGCAGCGGCGTGAAGTCCGTGGTGATGAAATACGATCCATGCGTGGGCAGCACGCCGAACCCGATCTCCGCGAGGCCCGCCGCCATTTGATCGCGCCTCGCCTGCAGGTTCGTCGATAACGACGCGAAGTAGGCGTCGTCCTTGGCCAAACCCACCGCGACCCCGCGTTGCAGGTTCGGGGCCGTCGTGAATGTCAGGTTCTGATGTGCCTTTTGCACCAGGGGCGTCAGATTGGCGGCGGCGGTGATGTAGCCGATCTTCCAGCCGGTCAGCGAGAAGGTCTTGCCCGCGCTGCCAATCCGCATCGTCCGCTCCCGCATGCCCGGCAGCGTCATCAGCGGAATGTGTTTCATGCCGTCGAAGATCAGATGCTCGTAGACCTCGTCGCAGATGGCGTAGGTGTCGTGGCGGATGATCAGGTCCGACAGGAAGCCGAGTTCCTCGTGGGAGAAAACCTTGCCGCAGGGGTTCATTGGCGTGTTGAACAGGATCGCTTTGGTCTTTGGCCCGAACGCCGCCGCCAGTTCCGCGCGCGGCAGATCCCAGTTCGGTGGCGCCAGCCGCACGATTTTTGGGACCGCGCCCAGCATGCGGACGACAGGAACGTAGGTGTCATAGAGGGGCTCGATGAGCACGACCTCGTCGCCGGGATCGAGCACGGCCATCAGGCACGCGGTGATCGCCTCGGTCGCGCCGGAGGTGACCGTGACCTCGGACGCCCAATCGATGTCGAGGCCGTAGAACCGCTTGTTGGCGTTGGCGACGGCCTGGCGCAGTTCGGGCACGCCGGGCATCGGCGGATACTGGTTGCGGCCATCCTTCAGGGCATCGGCGGCGGCCTGGACGACGTCCTCGGGCCCGTCGGTGTCGGGAAATCCCTGGCCGAGATTGATGGATTTATGTTCCGTCGCCAGCGCCGACATGACGGTGAAGATGGTCGTTCCGATCGACCCAAGATAGGTATTCGCGCCTCGCATGCGTCCGTGCCCCGTGCTGGCTGTTCGTGACCTTCGGCCATACCGCGGTTGGGCGAAATTGCGAAGCGGCGGGGCCGAAGTGCCACGGCGGGCGTTCGCGTCCCGGTAAGCTTCCGCGTTGATCATAAGACGGATCTCCCCGGTCTCGCGCCGACGGGGGACGAAATGCTGGACGAGATATAAGAATCATCAATTCCCGCCCAAAATCCAGGCAATCGTGATGGCGTCCCGCGCCCAGCTCGCAGGCACTAACACAACCGAACCCCGGAATGACCGTAACAATCCCGCCACCTGATTCGCATTGCTACCTGGCACGGCCCGTGCAAACCTGCCTCGCTGTCCGTGCCGCCGTGCTTTTTCGGCTGGGCGGGCGGCCGTGCGTTTTTTGGGAGACCCGGGTGACACCGGGCATGGAGCGATGAAGAAAATCGAGGCCGTGATCAAGCCGTTCAAACTGGACGAGGTAAAGGAGGCGCTGCACGAGGTCGGGCTACAGGGCATCACCGTGGTGGAAGCGAAAGGCTTCGGGCGCCAGAAAGGGCATACCGAGCTCTACCGCGGCGCCGAATACGTGGTGGACTTCCTGCCCAAAGTGAAAATTGAGGTGATTTGCGAGGACGCGGTGGTCGAACGCGCGGTGGAGGCGATCATCAACGCCGCCCGCACCGGCCGCATCGGCGACGGCAAGATCTTCATCTCCCACGTCGAGGAGGTGATCCGCATCCGCACCGGTGAACGTGGAGAAGCCGCTATCTGACACAGCGCGACGCCGGGGCCCCGGCGGAACTAAGCAATGGGGCCGCTCATGAGGGACCCGCATGGTGCGGGTCCATTAAGGCCGCGCGGCCGCCAGGCGCGTCGGGCCACAAGATTGAAGGACGGGGAATCAAGGGTATGGTGAAGAAGCCCGCCGATAGCTCAGGCGTGAGCAAGGTTCTGGAAATGTTCCGGGAACACTCCGTGGAATACGTGGACCTCCGGTTCACCGACCCCCGCGGCAAATGGCAGCACACGGCGCAGCACGTCTCCACGATGGACGAGGACGCGTTTCGTGACGGCATCATGTTCGATGGCTCCTCCATCGCCGGCTGGAAGGCGATCAACGAGTCCGACATGATCCTGATGCCCGACCCCGACAGCGCGGTGCTGGATCCATTCGCGGCCAAGCCCAGCCTGATCATCTTCTGCGACATCATCGAGCCGTCGACCGGCCAGGGCTACAGCCGCGATCCGCGCAGCACTGCGAAGAAGGCCGAGGCCTATGTCAAGAGTTCCGGCATCGGCGACGCGGTGTATGTCGGTCCCGAGGCCGAGTTCTTCATCTTCGACAGCGTGAAGTTCGGCACCGGCGGCAACTATGGCACCTATCAGATCGATAGCATTGAGGGCCCGCAGTCGGCGCTGAAGGACTACCCGGAAGGCAACATGGGTCACCGCCCGTCGATTAAAGGCGGATATTTCCCGGTACCGCCGGTGGACGGCGACAGCGACCTGCGCGCGGAAATGCTTTCGACCATGGGCGAGATGGGACTCGCGATCGAAAAGCATCACCACGAAGTCGCGCAGAGCCAGCACGAACTGGGAATGAAGTTCGGCCCGCTGACGAAAATGGCCGACCATCTGCAAATCTACAAATACTGCGTCCACAACGTCGCTCACAGCTACGGCAAGACCGCGACGTTCATGCCGAAACCGATCTACGGCGACAACGGCTCCGGCATGCACGTGCACCAGTCGATCTGGAAGGGTGGCAAACCGTTGTTCGCGGGTAACGGATATGCGGATCTGTCGGAAACCTGCCTGTATTACATTGGCGGCATCATCAAACACGCCAAGGCGCTGAACGCGTTCACCAATCCATCGACCAACAGCTACAAGCGGTTGATCCCGGGCTTCGAGGCGCCGGTGCTGCTGGCTTACTCGGCGCGTAACCGTTCCGCGTCCTGCCGCATTCCCTACGCCACCAACCCCAAGGCCAAACGGGTCGAGGTGCGGTTCCCGGATCCCACCGCCAACCCCTATCTGGCGTTCTCGGCGATGCTCATGGCCGGCCTGGACGGGATCAAGAACAAGATCCATCCGGGCGACCCCATGGACAAGGATCTCTACGATCTGCCGCCCGAGGAACTCAAAGGCATCCCCACCGTCTGTGGCAGCCTCCGCGAAGCTCTGGGCGCGCTGGTGGCCGACCACGAATTCCTGCTCGCCGGCGACGTCTTCAGCATGGACCAGATCGAAAGCTATATCGAACTGAAGTGGAGCGAAGTATACCGGTTCGAGCACACGCCGCACCCGGTAGAGTTCGAGATGTACTACTCGGTCTGATCCACCTGGATCGGCTGTATTCGAAAACCCGCCATCCCGTGGATGGCGGGTTTTTCGTGGCACCGGCGCGTCTTCGGATGGCAGCCCGGGAGGGATGGCGCAGTTCCTCGTGCAGCGGCAGGGGGCGGGGCGCGCCTCGGCCGCTAGGCGCCCCTCTTTCCTCAGAGTGTCAGACCGCCATCCACCGTAATGGTCTGGCCCGTTACCATTGCGGCACCGAAACCTAAAAACAGAATGACCTCGGCCAGATCTTCTGGTTGGCAACGGCGTTTCAGCAATGCGCGCTCGATCGATTGTTGCCGTTCCTGATTGGTCCACTCCACCATCCAGGAACTGTCCACGGCGCCAGGGGCGATCGCGTTGACCCGCACGTTGGGACCTAAAGCGCGCGCCAGATTCTGCGTCAGGCTGACGACCCCAGCCTTCGTCGCGCTATAGGCGAGGCTGCTTCCCGGCCGTCCCAGACCAGCGATCGAGGCGGTGTTGACGATGGCGCCGTGCGCCTCGATTAGCGCTGGCGCCGCTGCTTTGGCGCAACGGAACACGCCCAAGAGATTAACCTGGAGCAGGAGGTTCCACAGGTCCTCGGTAATCAGGTCCAGTTCGGGCGGGTTAATTCTCCGGTTGGTCCCGGGCGTGCCAGCGTTGTTCACCAACAAATCCAACCGCCCCAGATCCGCGATCGCCTTCAGCACCATCTTCGGGGCACCGTCCGCGTCGGAGACACTGCCTGGCGCCATAATCGCCTTGCCGCCCTCATCGATGAGTTTGTTCACCGCCTCTGGCCCGCGCGGATCGTCTTCCAGGAAGTTGATCGCCACGGTCGCGCCGAATTTCGCCAGCATGCGCGAGGTGGCGAAGCCGATACCGGACGCACCGCCGGTTACCAGCGCGGTCTTACCGGTCAGGTCATAGCTGATCATGGGAACTCCTTGTTTTCGTCCAGGCAGCGACTACAGTTTTGTCTTACACTCCCGCCGGCAGCCACGGTTCCGGGGCGCGGCAATCGATGTCGGTGGCCACATCGACGACCACGGTTTCATCAGACGCCATCGCGTCTTTCAACGCTGGGCCAAGCTGCGACGGATCCTCAACCCGAATGCCACGCAGCCCAAAGACGCGCGCGACGTCGGCGAAGTCGGTTGGCCCAAAACGCACGAGATCACGCACGTCGCCCGGCTTGTTACCTTGCTGACGCTGGATGTTCGGCCAGCCCTGCCCAAAGCCCGAGTTATTGTTCACGATCAACGTCACTGCGATCCCGCGCCGCTTCGCCGTTTCCAGTTCCGTGAGATGGTAATAAATCGCGCCGTCGCCGGTCCAGCAGACAACCTTCCTGTTGGGCGCCGCGCATTTCGCGCCGAGAGAGGCCGGAAAAGACCAACCGAGCGAACCAGCCGCGCGGAGATATGTCTGCCCCTCGCCATTCAGTTCCACCAGCGAACTGGTCCAGATACTTGAATAACCCGTGTCGGCCACCAGAATTCCGTCATGTGGCAGCGCGCGCGTGATTTCGTCGCAGAGCCGGTCGGGCCAGATCGGCACCGAGCCATTGGCCAGGAGCGGTGCGCGTTCCTGCCGCCACGCCGCCATCGCGCCCGCCGCCCAATCGCCAAACGCCATGTCGCGCGATCCAGTACCGACGGCCTCGACCAGTTTCGCGAGCGTCGCCTTCGGGTCGCCCATCAGACCCAACGTGTTGGGATAGGAACGCCCGAGCTCCCGCGGATCGATATCGATCTGCACACAAGGCGTATCGATCGCCGGGATGCGCCAGGTATGAGTTACCTGATCGCCAGTGTGACAGCCGACGAACAACACAAGTTCAGCCTCGTGCACAATCCGATTCGCCGGAGGTGCCGCGTAATTACCTGGGCAGCCGATCGAAAGACGATGCCGGGTCGGAACAACGCCGCGCCCGCCAAGAGACGTCCCGATGGGCGCGCCCAAAGCCTCCGCCAATGCCAGCAGTTCCTTACCGGCGTTGGACTGTACCGCGCCTGTGCCCGCTACAATGACGACTTTCTTCGCCGCGCGTAACGCCGCCGCCGCGCGCTCAATGTCGCTGTCGGGCGGGCGCGGCCGGTGCGGCGGCATGGACATTTGAAACACCGGTTCCACGACTGGTGCCGCGGTGACCATGCCTGTCTCGACCGCATCGGCCTGCAAGCCGTTAAGATCGATATGCGTGGGCCCAGGCGCACCGGTCATCGCCTCCCGCCAGGCCTGGCGCATCAGGCGAGGAAAATCAGCCGCGCTTTCGGCAAAGGCGGAAAACTTTGTCACCGAGGAAAACATCGGTTGGTGTGGAACTTCCTGATACGCGTTGCGATGTTGCATGTTGGGTTGCTTGCGGCCGGTGAACGCGACGACCGGCGTGTTCGCCAGATACGCGTCCTGCAAACCGGAGGCGAGGTTCGCCGCGCCAACCGATTGGGCGAAACACACCGCCGGCTTACCGGCGATGCGAGCATAGCCATCCGCCATGTAGGCGACGGCTTTCTCGCTATGGCCCAGAACCCGGGTGACGCCGAGCGTCCCCAGCTCGATCAGGGTCCGACGCAGAACCGCATCGATGAAGAAGACATGGCTTGTCCCATTGGCGGCAAGGCTGCGCGCGAAAAACTCCGCGCCGGTGATCGGTTCAACGTCAGCCATGATTGTTCCCTCCGCTCGTTCGCGCGGAGAGTAAATATCCCCCGGCAGAGCCGGGGGCTTTAGATTGTTGGCCGCTCAAAGCGGCCGGTCAGGTCGCTGACGCGACCTGCAAGGCGTGAGCCGCCAGAAGGCGGCTGGGTGGGGTCGCTGACGCGGCCCCAGAATTCATGCGGCCAC
>SHWL01000036.1 GCA_009693865.1 Acetobacteraceae bacterium
CCCTCTACACATTGATGCAGGTGTTTTCGGTGACAGTATTTGAAAAGGCCTCGATAGAATCTGTGATTTCTCAAACAGCTGACAGTTCCGAACACGTCATGGACGATAACCAATTGAATTTATTCAGCTATTGACCGGACAATAGTGGTGCTCGATGTGTTTTTTTGGGATAATGCGGTCATGTGTGAACAACCCAGGGTTCGGCACCTTATTAGTCCGATCAGGGCCTTCAGACAGGGCAGGCCCCCCGGAAGCTTCTGGCTCGCTCGCATTCTGAGCATGGCATTCGCGCTGGGGGCAATGTTTTTGCCCGGGTTGGCGAAAGCCCAATGTTCCTCCTATTCCAGCAGCGATCCCAATTGCGTGGTAACGACGGTCAACGAGGCATTCTTGCAGGCAACTCGCCTGACCTCGGGACTGATGGTCGCCGGACCGCCGGAGGTCGCGCGGGAAATCGCCATCATCAATGCCGCGATGTTCGACGCGGCGAACGCGGCCAGCGGCAACCCCTATGGTTCGATGGCCTATACCGGCGGACCGGTCGCGGGCGCCTCGGTGGCCGCGGCCACGCTGCAGGCGGGCATCACGGCGCTGCAGGGCGTTTTCGGTAACGCGATCTGGTCCAGCAGCACGAGTACCGGCGGCAACACCACGGTCCAAACCGCGGTGCTGACCTCAATCGGCAATACTTACAGCGCGGTCGTCAGCACCCTGCCCGGCGGGATTATCACGGCGGCCGACGTCGCTTTGGGGACGGCCGCCGCGAACGCCAATCTACAGGCCAGCGGCTACACAACCACCGGCACCACGGCCTTTAATAACGCGCAACTGGCCACCGATGGGTCATCAGCGGCGATCCTTGCCGGTCTCGCCACCTATACGCCCGTTGGATCCGGCACCGTACCGGGTGTTTATGTACCGCCCGCGCGGCCGGCGATGTTTCCGAACTGGGGTGGCGCGGTCGGGCCGGGCACCGGTGTCACGCCGCTTGGCATGACCTCCGCGCAGTTGAGCGCCGCTGAGGCAACGGTCCCCGGACCGCCCGCGGTGGGATCCGCGGCCTATGCGAAGGCGCTGCTGCAGACCGAGTGTCAGGGGGGCAGCGGCGGGTTGTCACCAGGTGCCGTAGCCGCCTGCGCGGCGGCGGGGTTCGCGCCGCGAACGGCCGAGCAGGCCAAGGCGGCGCTGTTCTGGAACGATCCGGGCACGACCTATCAGCCCCCAGGCCATATGCTGCAAATCACCGATACGCTGGCTCAATCCCAAAACCTGTCGGTGCTCCAGGCCTCCCGGCTGGGCGCGCTGGTGGGTCAGGCGATGGACGACGCGGGAATCGCCGCCTGGGGTTCGAAATATGTCTACAACCTATGGCGCCCGGCCACCGCCATCCAGAACTGCGCGACAGACACGGCGGGTGGCACCGTGGCCTGGAACGCGGGCTTCACCAGCTGTGACACGTCCTGGACCTCCTTGATCGGGATTCCGCCTCATCCGGACTATTTGGCGGGGCATCCCGCGTTCACCGGCGCGGCCGTGACCGTGCTGAACAATTTTCTGGGCGACAATATCGCATTCTCGTCCACATCCGATGCCTATTGTAATGGCAACGGGTCAGCGGCGGTACGTGGCGGTTCGCAGAATTTGATCGTCGGCTGCACGGTCCCGGCGGGTCCGTCGGTGTTCGCTTACCTCGGCGCCAATACGTTTTACGGGACGGCGGCCAGTTGCACCGATGCCGGGGGAACGTTCACCAATGGAGCCCCGTTCATCGCCGGAGACCCGGCAACCTGTCTGTTCGGATCGACACTCTACTCATACAACCCCACCATCACAGCCACCGGCTGCAACGATGTCGTCAATACCACTGGCCTGAACGCCGGTATCAACGACAGCCCACTGATCTGCCCGATTACCGAGACATTCACGACCGCCTCTCAGGCCTCGTCCGGCGAGAATGGGTCTACGTTCAGCCGGGTCTATGGCGGCATCCACACACCCTTCGCAGTCGTGGATGCCGAGAACGTTGGCAATCTGATCGGCCAAATCATCGCGAGCGATGCCAATATTCCCGAACCGGGCGCGATTGGCCTGCTCTTGATGTCTCTGGGCTTGCTGGCGGGCGCGCGGCGTTACTGGCCGGCCCAACTGAGGATCTGAAGCCGCCCGCCGCGACCCGGATTCCAAGGATGTGACGGATCGATCGGCGGTTGGAGAAGCCACGCGGTTCTCCGGATGCGGGGGCCGCCCGCTTCTCTCGCGATACGATTGAAACGTTCGCGGGGCTGCTTTTCTCGCAGGGAGCGCCTATGCTCCGGTGAATGCCGCGCCGCGTTGGCCGGTCAATCTGGGATTTTTCGCCCATGGACGGCATCACCCGCCCGGCCGAATCACCATCGGAGCCCCCCGCGCGCGTCGGACCCCCGCGACCGGCAGCCCCGGCCGCGCGGCGGTGGGCGGGGCCCAGGATGCATCAGTTGCTGTTCCTGGCGTTCACGCTGGTGTCCGCCGTGCCGATCGCCGTCCTGGCGGTATGGGAAGGACAAACGGCATTCCAGAACGAAATGGATTCAGTGCGGGAACGGCATTTGCTGGTCGCCCGCAACCTTACCTCCACCGTGTCGCGTTACGTCAATGACGTAAAGGCGGTCTTTTCGCTCACCTTCGCGTCGGGGTCGGTCACTCAGCCGCCGGCCGGTCTCGCCGACCTGCTGACATCGCTGGACGTGACGCATATTTGCGTCCTGAATTCGGATGGGTCGGTCGACGGTGCGTTACCAGGACTTTCGGATGTCCTCACGCGCGGCCCCGTCGATGGCGAGCGCTTCAAGTTGCTGCGGGCGCTGGCGAATGACCGGCCGGACGAACCCGTTCTGTCCAAATTGTATCACGACGCCAGCAACCGGCCGGTTTTCTATCTCGTGAAAGCGCTGCCTGGCGGCAAGATGGGCCTTGGCATCGTCAGTACCCGCTATCTCGTGTCGTTGCAGCAGGCCATCGCGTTCGGCGACAACGGGCATGCGGTCATCACCGACGGCAATGGGCAGGTGATCGCGCACCCGCTGAAAGACTGGGTCGCCGCGTCGAAGGACCTCTCAGGCGTGCCGGTGGTGGCGGCGATGATGCGTGGGGAGGCGGGCGTCGGCCAGTTCTACTCCCCGGCTTTCAGCGACATGATGGTTTCGGGCTATGCCGTCGTGCCGGAAACCGGCTGGGGCGTGATGGTGCCGCAACCGATCAATGAGTTGCGGCGCCGCGCCAACGTGGTCAATCAACTGGCCGTGGTGATCGCCATCGCCGCCTTCCTGGCAGCCGCCTTGATCGCGTACCTTGTCGCGTTCTGGATGTCCCGCCCAGTACGGCAGATCGCGGCGACGGCGGAGGCGGTCATCGGCGGCAACGACCAGGTCGCTGTTCCACCCTTCGGTGGCTGGATTCCGTCCGAAATCCGCAGCCTTGGTCTGGCGCTTAATACCATGCTCGCCGATCTGCGGCGCAAAGCCGCGGAGATCATGCAGGCGCTGAAGTTGGCTGAGGCCTCGAACCGCGCCAAGACACAGTTTCTGGCGAACATGAGTCACGAGTTGCGAACACCGCTGAATGGCGTGGTGGGAATGCTGGAGCTGCTGCGTTTGTCAGGTGTGAACACCACGCAGCAAGCCTATGTGGAGCAAGCGAATCAGTCGGCGCAATCGCTGCTGGGGATGGTCAGCAACGTCCTGGACCTGTCGGAAATGGAGGTCGGAAAGATTGGCCTGAAGCTGGCGCCGTTCCAGCTCGACGTCCTGATTGGGCGGTTGCGGGATCAATATGCCCGTCAGGCCGAGGCGAAACGATTAAGCATGACGGTCTCGGTACCCGAAGCGGCCCGAATCTCCGTGAATGGCGACGTCCGGCGCGTTCAGCAAATTCTGGAAAATCTACTCAACAACGCGATCAAGTTCACTGAAACCGGTGGTATCTCGGTCCGGGCGTCGGTGTCCAGCGATGCCGCGGACACGTGCCGGGTCCGTTTCGAAGTTAGCGATACCGGCGTCGGGATCCCCGCCGAAATGCAGCAACAGATTTTCGAGGCTTTCGCACAGGGCGACAGTTCGATGACCCGTCGCTTTGGCGGCAGCGGGCTCGGCCTCGCGATCGTGAAGGAACTTTGCGAACGGATGAACGGTGAGTTTGGCGTTCAAAGTGTCGTTGGCGTGGGCACGACGTTCTGGGTGTCGTTGCCACTTGAGCGAGTCTTGGAGCCGGTCGCGGGGGCGGAGCGGCCGGACCCTCCGGCGGTTGCCGCGGCAACCGCCGCGCCCGTCGCGGAGGCCCCTCCCTTGCGTGTGGTCACCGCGTCCGGGCGGCAATTTCAGGACATGCTCCGCGCCGCGGGCCGGACGTCCGTTCGCATCCTGCTGGTCGAAGACAATCCCGCGAACCTGCGCGTGACGCGGGCCCTGCTGGAAACCCTTGGCTGTGAGGTGAGAACAGCGGTCAATGGCGCGTTGGCCGTCGCCGCGTATCGGGAGGGGGTTTACGACCTTGTCCTGATGGATTGCCAGATGCCCGAAATGGATGGCTATCAGGCCACCGGGGCCATCCGTCAGATCGAGGCACTCATGGGCCGTTCCACACCGATCGTCGCGTTGACCGCGAACGCGATGGACGGTAGCCGGGAAGAATGTCTGGCGGCCGGCATGAACGATCAGTTGTCGAAACCGCTGACCCTGGCCGCGTTGACCGGCAAGCTGATGGAGTGGCTCACGCCGGCTCGAACGGGATCCTGACGCGCGTCACGGCATCGCGGCGAATTTGGCGCGGGCCGATAACATATCGTCCAACGAGCCAAACGCGTTGGTGAAATGACCCTGGTAGCCGCGCGCGTCCAATGCGTGGAACAACGCCGGAAAATCGAAATCGCCCTGACCCGGCGATAAATGCTCTTCCTTACCATTCCGGAAACAATCCGCGAGGCGGATTTCACGCACGCGATCGAGCGGGATCGTGGCGAGAAATCCCTCGACTCCCTCGGGTACCAGATGCGCGTGATTGGCGGTGAACGATAATGCGAAAGCGGGCGACTGGAGTTTTTCATAATACCAGCGCCATTCCTCGAGTGTGTGAGCCAAATAGTGGACCTCGGCGTCCGGCGGTTCTTTGTTCAGGTTTTCCAGCAGGATCAGTGTGTTTTTCGTTTCGGCATAAGTAATGACCCGGCGCAGGCGTTCCAGGCCGGCTTCCATCCGCCGCGATACATTCGAACTGAAATGATAGCCCGCGTGCACGACGATCCATCCCGCGCCAAGTTGGGCGGCGGCATCGACATAGGCTTTCAGATAGGCATCGACCGCGTCGCCGACCAACGGAGCAAGCTCCGCGACATTGACCGCCGAGGAGGTGTGCAAACCGAGACGGATGCCGTCCCGCTCGCAAGACGTCCGGATAGCTTTGGCACGCGCGGCGTCGATGCGGGTAAAGGCGTTATCTCCGCCGTCGAGTTGCACATCGAGGATGCCGACGCCGTTCCGCGCCGCCCAGGCGACGGCGTGTTCCAACGGAAGCTTTTCGCCGGCGTCAATGCCGATTCGCCCTGGGTCGATCATGAATTGCCTCCTTGTGGATGCGGTCCCGCGGACTTGCCGCTCGGCGTGTCTGAGTCATAGTGCGGTCCGGGCGTAAGGAGAAAGACCATGCGGCATCGTTTTTCAACATTGGCCGCGCTCGCGATGGCCATGCCCGTCGTCTCCATGCCGGTTTGGGCGGATGACAAGCCACTGTTCCAGCCAAGCCGGGATGTGATGGTCGAATACAAAGCGAGCGGCATGGCGCAGGGGCCGATGGCGGGCGGTGACGGAACGCTGAAAATCTGGTTCGCCAACAATGGCCGCCGGATGCGGATCGAGCCGCCCAATGGTCAGGGCGCCATGATCATGGACACTGAGGCCGGCAATATGACCGTGATCATGATCGCGCAACGCATGTACATGGATATGCCTGGGCAAAAGAGCATGGTCCCGATGCTGGACGCGACCAACGCAACGTTCAAGAAGACCGGGACCGATACAGTCGCGGGTACACCCTGCACGATCTATGACACGAGCAACAACGATCGCCATGGCGAGGTCTGCCTGACCGAAGACGGCGTGCTGCTGCGCGGCAAGGGAGGCGACTCAGGTTCGCGGCAAACCCTTGAGGCTGTGAAGGTAACATACGGCTCCCACGCCGCCGGTTTGTTCGAGCCACCAGCGGATTTTCTCAAGATGGAGATGCCGGTCATGCCCGGAGGGATGCCGCCCGGGGGAATGCCGCCTGGCCGTCCGCCGGGGCGCTAAACCGTCTCCCTCAACTCCCGCTCGATCGCCGCCGCGAGCCCGGGATTGGCGCGCCTGATCTGACTGGCGCGCAGCGCCGCGGCCAGACTCCGCGGACGGTGCTTTTCCCAGTCTTCCAGGAACAATAAATCCTCCCGCGCCCTGGGATCCTGATTATCCCGCAGCGCGACAGAGACCGCCCTGGTCACCGGCTGTTGATTCACGTCATGCATCGGGCGTCTCCGATTCCCTGATCCGGGGGATCACATAGGAGCAGGAGAGTCGTTTCGCCAGTCTGTCGTGATGACAGACTGGCGATTTAATGTATGGTTAAAATCAGTAGCGGTACAGGTCATGTTTGAACGGTCCTTGGTCATTCACACCAATGTATTCCGCCTGTTTTCCGGACAATTTGGTCAGTTTCGCGCCAACCTTCGCCAGGTGCAGCGCGGCGACCTTTTCGTCCAAACGCTTCGGCAAAGTGTAGACCGTACTCGTCACATAAGTCCCCGGCGCCGCGTTGAACAATTCGATCTGCGCGAGCACCTGATTGCTGAAGCTCGCGCTCATTACGAAGCTCGGGTGACCCGTCGCGTTGCCCAGATTGACCAGCCGTCCCTCCGACAACAGGATCAACCGTTTACCGTCCGGGAAAACGACCTCATCCACCTGTGGTTTGACGTTATCCCAGGTATAATTCCGCAGTGCGTCGATCTGAATCTCGGAGTCGAAATGTCCGATATTGCAGACAATCGCACGGTGCTTCATCGCCCGCATGTGCTCGATCGTGATCACGTCGACATTGCCGGTCGCGGTCACGAAAATGTCACCCCACGGCGCGGCGTCGTCCATGGTCACGACCTGGTAGCCTTCCATCGCCGCCTGCAAGGCGCAGATCGGATCGACCTCGGTCACCATCACGCGGCAGCCGGCATTGCGCAGCGACGCGGCCGAGCCTTTGCCGACATCGCCGAACCCGTTCACGACCGCGACCTTACCCGCCATCATCACGTCGGTACCGCGGCGGATGCCGTCCACCAGCGACTCACGGCAGCCATACAGGTTGTCGAACTTCGACTTGGTCACGCTGTCGTTGACGTTGATCGCGGGCGTCAGCAGCGTGCCGGCCTTTGCCATGTCCCACAGACGATGCACGCCGGTCGTGGTTTCCTCGGAAATACCGCGCACGTCCTTCAGCATGTCCGGGTATTTTTGGTGCATCAGCACCGTCAGATCGCCACCGTCGTCCAGGATCATGTTCGGTGTCCAACCGTCAGGGCCGCGCACCGTCTGCTCGATGCACCACCAGAACTCTTCGTCGTTCATGCCTTTCCAGGCGAAGACCGGGGTGCCCGCCGCGGCGACACCGGCGGCGGCATGGTCCTGGGTCGAGAAGATGTTGCACGACGACCAGCGCACGGTGGCGCCAAGGGCCGTCAGGGTTTCGATCAACACGGCGGTCTGGATGGTCATATGCAGGCAGCCGGCGATCCGGGCGCCTTTCAGCGGCTGACTGTTGCCGTATTCCTCGCGGATCGCCATCAGGCCGGGCATTTCGTCCTCGGCCATGCTGATTTCCTTGCGGCCCCACGCCGCCAGCGAGAAATCCTTCACCTTGAAATCTTCGGCCATCTGTCGCTCCTGTTTGGTGGGCGACCTCATATAAAGATATCAGCATGTCCGCAAGAGAGATCGGAGGCACCTGTCAGGAACACCCGCTCTGGCGGCGGAACAGGCACAGTTCCGGCTCCCCCGGCCGCGCGTCGTCGGGGAAACAGGCGACCGGATCGAAGGCGGCCGGCGGATGCGCCGCCTCGGCGATGATGTGGGAGTAGGGGCCGCGGATTTGCGGCACCGGCCCGCCGTTCCGCTCCACCATGAACCGCAGCGGCATCTTCACGCCGGGCAACCGCACCTCCGGAATGTGCGGGTCGAACATCAAGGGCACGTCGCGGTTCAGATACGTGTAGCCGCCGCTTTTCCACGACGGCATGTCGCGGACCTGCAGCCCGCACAGGTCCGGCGCCTGGTGAGCGGCGAGGAACGCATGCACGGTGCCACGCTGGAACGACCACCGCCCATCCAGGGGGCCGGTCGCGATGAACCAGGACAAAGCGGCACTGCAGGCCAGGAATAATGGCCCCGCCAGGCCCGTGGCGCGCGGCCCATGACGCGCCGCCAACATGCGGGTCACCTCTGCCGCGCCGAGGCCGATCAGGATCGGGGCGGCGGCGAGGGCCAGATAAATGAACCGCACTTCTTTATGTGGCACCAGACTGTGCATCGCCAGCGTGGCCACCGCGGCGATCGCGAGCGCGGGGAAGCGGCTCGCGCCCACGGCGGCCAGGCCAAGAAACAGCGGCAACGGCAGCAGGGCGATCGTGAGGTAATCCACGTAGTAAGCCGGACCCTCGGCGCCGATCGCGGCGGCGATGCCGTCCAACGAGTTCCGCGCGAAGTTCAGCCAGATCGACTGAAACGCCGAGCCCCAGGTAATCGCGTCGAGTACGCCGGAAAACGGCAACAGCACGGCGCCGCCGCCCAATATCAGCCATTGCCAGTGGCCCAGACCGCGGCGGTATTGCCAGGCGACGGCCAACGCCAGAGCGGGCGCGTATTGGTAACGCAGGCAAACCGCGAACCCGAACAGCACGCCGATCCAGAACACCGCGCGCTGTGTGCGCCGGCACTCGCCCAGGTACAGCGCGGCGATGGCCAGATGAGCGGCGAGAACCTCGGTCATGACGGCGGGCGCGAAGTAGATCAGGTCGAACCAGATGGCGCAGAACCCGCCGGTCATGATCGCGCCCATGCGTCCGGCATGACGCTCCCCGGCGCGGAAGCCGATCAGGACGATCGTCATCGACAGGCCGACGCACAGCGTGCGCACAAGCCCGACATACAGCATGGGATTGTCGCCGAACCAGGCGGTCCCCCACATCGCAAGCGCGATCAGGCCGGGCAGCAGCCAGGACCGGATGCCCTCGACGAATTCCCAGGGGACGATGCCCGATCCGAAGGCGAGCCGGTGCCCTTGCTCAAAATATTGTATGGTTTCATCGAAGAACAGGACATGGGTCTGCGACCAGCACGCCCAAAGGCGCAGCGTCAGGCCCAGGCACAGAATACCAGGCAAAGCGAGCGCCGCCACTCTGGGCGTGACGCGCATCTCCGGCGTTGAAACAAACGAAACCGATTGAGTCGAGGACACCGCGTGCTCCGAAGGGAACGCGCTTGTATGGCCCCGCCGCGTTTACCGGACGGTTGCGGAAGCGGGCCGGCCCAAAGGAAGTGGCTGGTCGCCCAGCATGTCCTTGGCGATGATCGCGCGCGCCTCGTCGAGGTCCAAATGATGGGTCTCGATCATTGGCGCCGTCTCGGCGAGAATGGCGTCGACGTCCTGCATCAGTTTCAGGCGCTTGAACAAATCGGGGCGCGTCAGCCCCATGCTCTCGCCGAGAAGTTCGAGGAAATTGACCACCTCGAACGGCCAATCGCGCTCGTGAGAGCATAATTCGCGGTGGCAGGCGTGGTAGATGCCGGCCAGAGTGGTGACACCGGCCTGTTCGGCGGCTTCCAGTTGCAGGCGGTGCGAATCGCGTTTGAAGGCGGGCACGGCGGACAGGGCGTTGCAGGTATAGCCAAGCCGGGTCTGCTCAAGGTCGACGAAATCGAGCCCAGGAATCGCGCGCAGGATCGCCTGGGCGGACTCGGTGACACCGGCCACGCCGGGGTGTTCGTGCAGGCCGACACGCTTGTAGACGGGGTGGATCATCAGCGGGCGGAGGTCGTCCAGCCGCTGCGCCAGAAACATCACGATCGGCTTCATGTCGAAGGGGTTTTCCGACTGGGCGGGCGCGACGACCTCGCCCAATTGGATCTGGCAGGTGGGGCACCAGGATATCGCGCGCGGGGCGGCCTGTCTGAGGCGGTCGATGGTACGGTAGGCGATGCGGCCTGACGTCGCCAGGTCGCCCGCGCGGAACTGCAACACGCCGCAGCACGAGGATGGCCCGCCCATCACGCGGTACGGCACTTTCAGCGCGTCCAGCATGTCCAGACACAGCAACGCGATATGCGGCGTCTTCATCAGGTTGCAGCCGGTGTAGAAGACGACCTCCGGCGGCGAGTCCGGCTCATTCTCCGGGCGGAACCGGGCCAGCACATCGGGCGGCAATTGCAGCCGGGTCAGCACGCGGACGCTGGCGGTCATGTTGCCGAACGCGGCGAATCCGGTCTTACGGCGAGAGTTGTCCGGGTTGCGGGACGCCATCTCCAGCCGCGCCATGGTCAGCATGAAGCGCGGATCGACCCCGTGCTGGCATTGCGGAATGCAATGGCCGCTGCCCGAGCAGACCGCCGCCCATCGCGCCGCGTCCGCGTGCTCACCGCCGCGCAGGATGGTCAGGATGCCCTCGGTGAGTTTACCCGGGTTGGAGGCGTCGATCCCGGCGGGGGCGGGCATCGGACAAACCTCCGCGCACGCCCCGCATGCCACGCAGCGCTCCAGCACCTGGGCTGTCCGGGATTGTAACGCGAGGTCGAGCGGCGGGAAGTCCATCGGTTCGGTCCCCTGGGAGGTTTCGCTGGCGTGAGGATGCCTGAGATTGGGGGGCGGTTCCACCCCGGTGTTCGGTCGCTCGCTCAGTGAGCGGTCACACCATCCGCCCGGCCTGGCCGTTGTTGAGTGCCACTTGAAGTCACTTCGATGGTTGCGGCCGTGGCGGCGTCGTACCATCGGGTGGCACGAGACGATTAAGCATGGGAGAGGTACCCAACATGCCAGCCGCGTTCTCCCAGGCACTGCCTCCCAGGAACAGATACTGCGGCCATTTTTGATTGGCGGCGATCTCCGGACGCTTTTCGAGCAGCGACATCAGCTTGTCCATGACATTGGACATGAACACGCGATCTTCACCCAGCACCAGGGTCAAGGCCTTTTGCCCCTTGGCTATTTGCTCAAGATAGCTGCGTTCCGCGTTGCCCTCGGCGTCTCTTCGCTTTTGACTGAGTTCCGCGACCTGCACGCCGATTTGCGCGGTCACGATGCTGGTTTGCTGATCTGCTTCAGCGCGGGCCTTGGCGACTTTCTGGCGCTGTTCCTGCGCGAGTTTCTCTTGCTCGAACGCTTTCTGCAATTGTCCCGCGAGCTGTTCTCTCTGACGCGCGAACAGCAACTCCGGCGGGATGGCACTGTCGCCAAGCCGGATTTCCTTCACGTCGACACCGGCCCGACGGCCATCGAGTTGTACCAAGGCGAGAATGGCGTTTTCCAGAACAGGCCGGTTCTCGATGGTATCCAGCACTTTCGTCTGTCTGATGACGGGTTTTCCATCGACCGTGATCTGTATGTTGCCGCCGTACACATTCCGGACGTGGCTGCGGATCGACGGGACCATGATGCGGTCTTCAACTTCTTTCAAACCGCCAACCGCCGCCACGATGATAGGTGCGTTCTGGGGGCTGATCTGCACGACCGCGCGCAGTTCCTGGGGGATTTCCCACCCTTCCACCTTGGTATACACCGCGACGTCCACGGCCTCCACTGCCTTGGGGATGTCAACCGGCGTTCGCTCGGTTTGTTCGAAATCCCCACTCGCGTTTATCTTAAGGTCGATGGCCCGGCGCTTGAACCCGCCTTTGAATTCGAGCGTTTGAACCCGTGTATCGACCAACGTGACATCGTACGCGTCTCGGTTCAGGTAATAGTCGTTCGGCGGCAACGCATGTGCCCAGATGCCTTTGCAATTCACGGGCACGAGATCCGCGCTCAGGCTGTCAGCGTCGTCAACCGCGGCCTTCGTGGGTTTACAGTCGGTTCCCGGCAATTGAACGGATGACCTGACGACGCCAACGAATCCCGCCGGAACCGCGGTGATCGAGGTGTTGAGTGGTGTGTTCTCCTTATGAAACCCGCTGGCATCGTAAACGAAATCGTTTGACGTTGTCTGATCTTTCCCATTGGCCTTGAAACCAATGCTGACCTGGTACAGCATCAGGTTGATTGGGTAAGTTCCGGGCTTCAACATGGAAAGCTGCAATCCGCGCTGACCATGGTTCGTCATGAAATACTGCGCGTCGAGAAAGTTGGAGAATTTCTCGTCCGGCCACGGGTCGGCCATGATCTGGCCCTCCCGCAAATTTTCCCCGTCGCGCGCGACGACACGTCCATAAAAACCGTTGGGTATGGAGACGATGGGCATGTAATGTACTTCATTAAAAATATTGAACATCACGCTGATCCGGAAAGTTCCGGGTGGTATGATAGCCGCCTGATACCCGGTCTCCCCATTGGTGGCGATGATATGACCCTCGGGAAGGCTGCTGGTACCATAGATCTTTCTGACCACCCCCACCTGATCGGCGGGAACTTTAATGATGCTCGTGCCCAGAATGCAAAACAGCGCGAGCGTGAGGAGAACCGCGCGAACCGCGAGATTCAACCCGGGTTTACTGACGGCGAGGGGTACGTAGCGCGGAGCCACGATGGCCGTCACGATCAGAAGCAGCGCGAGGATGACATAGACCACGTCTTAATTCCTCCCTTGGACACGACGCCATCTATGGATGTCGCGGGCTAACTGGTCAATCTTTTCATGAGTCAGGGCGTGGCTGTCATCAAGGGCTAACAGGACAACGAAGTTGGTTCTCACGTTTCGTTTGGCCGAGGTGGTGCGAGGCGGGTGGGTATCGCTTTAATTGCCCAGGCGATCATGCGGTCCGACAATGCGGTGCACTCCTCGCGCCGGGTTTGTTCCTGACGGTTTCCGACCGTTTAATGGGCGCCCGGCGCCAGTCAAGAAAGACGTCGAAGCGTCCTGAGGCGCCGCGCCGTCGCTTCGGTATTCAGACCCGTTTATCGTCTGGCGCCTCCATCAATTTCCCCCTCCGTCTGGCGCCCACCGCCCCAACATGCTCTATCATCCCTCCAACCCACCCCCGAAAACGACAAACAGGGAGCGTCCCATGAAAGCCTCTGACGCCATCATCGAAATCCTGAAGCGGGAGGGCGTGACGACGCTGTTCTGCTTCCCGACCACCTCCATCATCGAAAACGCCGTCGCGGCCGGCATTCGCCCGGTCATCTGCCGGCAGGAACGGGTCGGCGTCGACATGGCCGACGGTTTTGCCCGCGTCACCAACGGCAGGCCGCCCGGGGTTTTCGCCATGCAGTACGGCCCAGGGGCGGAGAACGCATTCCCGGGGATCGCGACGACGTTTTCCGACAGCGTGCCGGTGTTGTTCCTGCCGCTGGCTCAATCGTTGGATCAGTCGCAGATTTTCCCGACATTCGTGTCGCATCGGACCTATGCCTCCGTCACCAAGCAGGTGGAGGAAATCCGCACGCCGGGTTCCACCGCGGCCGTGATGCGCCGCGCGTTCAACGCCCTGAAAAATGGCCGCCCAGGCCCGGTGATGGTCGAGGTTCCGCGCGACCTCGTGGACCAGGATATCGGCACTGACGTCCTGGACTACCAGCCGAAACGGCGCAGTGTATCCGGCCCCGATCCTCGCGATGCGGATGAGGCGGCAAAGCTGCTGCTGGAGGCAACATGCCCGGTCATTCTGGCGGGGCAGGGTGTGCTGTACGCCGAGGCTTCCGACGAACTCGTGCAGTTGGCGGAACTTCTGCAAGCGCCTGTCATGACCACCATCGACGGTAAAAGCGCGTTTCCCGAGGACCACGCTCTGTCCCTCGGCTCGGGCGGTAACACGTTCAGCGGACCGGGCCGGCTGTTCCTGTATACCAAAGCCGATCTGATCTTCGGCATCGGAACCGGCCTCAATCGCCATCCGCTGACCACGCCGCCGCTGCCAAAGGGCATCCGCGTCATCCACTCCACGAACGATACGCGCGACCTGCACAAGTCGTACGATACCGAAGTCGCGCTGCTTGGCGACGCCAAACTGACATTGGCCGCGGTCATCGAGGCGGTGAAGGATCGTCTGGGCGGCAAATTGCCCAATCGCTCGCCCGCCGGAGAGATCGCCGCCGAACGGGCGGCATGGCTCAAACGCTGGGAAGCGAAGCTGACGTCAAAGGAATCTCCGATCACGCCGTATCACGTGATGAATGAGTTCATGCGCGTGATCGATCCGGCGGATGCCATCGTGACGCATGATTCCGGCAGTCCGCGCGACCAGTTGTTGCCGTTCTATCGCGCGACCAGGCCGCGCGGTTATCTCGGGTGGGGTAAATCGCACCAGTTGGGCACGGGGTTGGGTCTCGCCATTGGCGCCAAGGTCGCGGCGCCGAGTAAATTCTGCGTGAACTTCATGGGTGACGCGGCGTTCGGCATGACCGGTCTGGATATCGAGACCGCCGTGCGCTGCGGCATCCCCTCGACAACCATCGTGCTGAATAACAACACGATGGCGATTGAGATTCCGCACATGAAACTATCCCACGACATGCACAAATCCCGCGATCTCGGCGGCAACTTCTCCGGTGTCGCCAAGGACCTGGGCGCCTGGAGCGAGCGTGTGACGGACCCCAACGAGGTCGCCAACGCCATTCTGCGCGCGAAACGTCAAAACGAGGACGGCCGCACCTGCCTGCTGGAATTCGTGACCAGCGCCGAGACCGCGTTCTCCCATCGCGGCGGTGGCGTGGCATGAGTGAGGAATTTCTCGTCAGCGTCGAGGACGGTGTCGCTGTCCTCACCCTGAACCGGCCGGAGCGGCTGAACGCGCTGAACCGGACCATGCTGTCCGGGTTGCGCACCCATCTGGAAGCGTTTTCGGAAAATCGAGATGTCGGCTGCATTGTCCTGACCGGCGCGGGCCGCGCGTTTTGTTCCGGCGGCGACGTCAAGGTGCAGGCGGCGACCGCGGGAAAGAGCGGTCAGTCACCCGAGCAACGGACCGATCAGTTGCGCGCCAGCATGGAGGCCTCGCGCGTATTGCACGACATGCCGATCCCAACGATCGCGATGGTGAACGGCGTGGCGGCGGGCGCGGGAATGTCTCTGGCGCTGGCCTGCGATCTGCGGATCGCAGGTGAGGCCGCGCGCATGACCACCGCCTTCGCCAAGGTTGGGTTATCGGGCGATTACGGCGGCACGTATTTTCTCACGCAACTCGTGGGGCCGTCCAAGGCGCGCGAACTTTACCTCACCGCTGAATTGCTGGACTCGTCCCGGCTACTGTCCCTGGGCATGGTCAGTCGAGTGGTGCCCGACGCAGACCTGGTGGCTGAGACCATGGCGCTGGCGAAACGTCTCGCCGCCGGGCCTCGCATGGCGTACCGTTACATCAAGCGTAACATGAACGTCGCCGAGGAAGGGAACCTGTCGAAGTCTCTGGATTCTGAGGCGTTCGGTATGCTGCGCTGCCGCGAAACCGCCGATCACGCGGAAGCGGCACAGGCGTTCGTGGAGAAAAGGCCGCCGGCCTTCACGGGCCGGTAAGGTTTGTGCATCACGATGCGGGTCATGGCTTCCAGCCGCGACCACATCGAAAAGACTCTCGCCGATGCCTATCGGAAGGAAATCGAGCAAGAGGAGAATATCTGGTGCTCGCTGCCGTTCTTTGCCGCGGCGCAAGCACTGGAATTGGGTGCGATCTATCAGATCGCAGGTCACCTGCCGCCGGTTGGCACCGTAGCCTGGTGGATATCGACGCCCGCGGTCGCGACCGCGGGCGTCGCAACGCTCACCGGGGTTTTGTCGATCGTCGCTCTGGTCGCGGGCGCGACGGCGTACTATATTCCGCCCGGCTGAAGGTGAAATGGAATGGACATGCCGGACGGCACCCCGTCGAAGCCCGAGACTTCGCCGTTGGCACCCAACGGCGAAGGGACCGATCCCACGGATGATATGCCTCCAGAGCCGCCGATGCGGGTTGTCACCAAAGGCTGGTGGACGATGCGGGAAGAACTTGTGCCGCGTGAGGTTCTTGAGGCCGGGAGCCGGGCAGCCGAAAAGAAAAAGGCCGCACCCTTTTCCCTGAAGTCCCTGATTTTCGATCGAAGCTGAACCACTGGGCTGCCCTCAGTCCCGAAGCCCGGGAAAGTCACGCGACAGCCGTCTCGCCCATCAGTTCCAACAACGCTCGCGCGGTGGCGTCCGTGACGGTCCCAGACGCCTTCACGGCTTCCTTGGCCCGCTCGCCCATCCGCGCCCTCGCCTCCGGGTCGGACAGCATCGTCCCGGTGAATGTCGCGAGCGCCGGAACATCGGCGGTCACTTCCAAAGCACCAGCCTCCCGCAGCAGCGCGACGTGTTCCGTGAAATTACTCGTGTGCGGTCCGGTCGCGATGACACAGCCAAGCCGAGCCGGCTCCAATGGATTCTGCCCGCCACCCGGAGCGATCAGGCTGCGGCCGACGAACGCGACCTGGCAAAGACGGTACCACAGCCCCAACTCACCCAACGTGTCCGCGATCCAGATACCTTTATCCGGTGGCGCCTCCCCTCTTTGACGACTGGGCGCCCGTAGGGCCTGGGAAAGTTCTGGCCCGCGTTCGGGATGCCGCGGGGCGATGATGGTCAAGAGTCCGGAATGGTGGGCTGACAAGGTCTCGTGGACCACGCGGATCAGGTTTTCCTCGCCCGGGTGGGTACTCGCTGCCAGAAAGACCGGGCGCCCATGGAAACGTGTTTCCATGTGCCGCAAAATGGCTGGATCGGCGGGCAGGACGGGCGCGGCGAGTTTCAGATCGCCTATCATCTCGACCTGCCTCGCACCCAAAGCCCGCAGACGGGCGGCATCGACCTCGCTTCGGGCATGGATCCTCGCGAAGCCGCCGAGCACGAAACGGGATGCGCCAGGAAACCGCGACCATGAGTTAAACGACCGTTCCGACATGCGCGCATTGATCAGCATCGCCGGTATCCCGCGGACCTGGCAGCCCATCAGAATATTCGGCCACAACTCGCTCTCCACGAACCCGGCCGCGTCGGGCCGCCAGTGGTCAAGGAAGCGTGCCACCCAGGCCGGCACATCCAACGGCACAAATCGATGCAAGACCCGCCTGGCAAGCCCCATCTGAGGCAACCGCTGCTCCAGCAATCTCGCGGAGGTCACAGTCCCCGACGTCATCAATGTCGTCATGCCCGGCGTCAAAGTCGCCAACGCGTCGAGCACCGGCAGCAACGACATCACTTCGCCAACGCTCGCGGCATGCAGCCACAATAAAGGACCGTTCGGCCTCCTTGTATGGTCGATCCCTCGCCGTTCAGGAACCCGGTCCGCGATCTCCATCCCGCGCGCCACGCGAACCCGCAGCATGAGCCGGAGCGCCGGCGCCGCCAGTGTCATCGCACCGTTCCAAATGGGGCCAACCGCGGATTTCAAAACGCGTCCTTATCGCACAGACGGTCCGCCCGATCGGCGGCCTGGTTCAGAGCGGCGGTGACAATGGGCAGTGCTTCCCGCCAACGATCCCTCGACACGGCGATGGCCGGTTCGCACACGACCACGCCCCGCCCAAAGGGAAGCGGAATCGCCATGCGGTCCCACGTGTTCAACACGACCCGCCGCGACGTTCGTACCGCGCATGGCAGAATGGGCACTCCCGATAAGGCCGCGAGTTGTGCCACGCCCTGGGCCGCCTCTCGCTTAGGCCCTCGGGGCCCATCGGGTGTGATGCCGATTGACGCACCCCGGCGCAGGAGACCCAGAAGGCGGCGTACCCCATTGGCTCCGCCGCGCGAGGTCGATCCATGCACGGGTTTGATCCCAAAATGCCGGACGACGGTGCCGATCAACCGCCCATCGCGATGCTGGCTGACCAAGGTGCTTAGTGGCGTTGGAACGTAATCCGGGAAACGGCGCGCCAACATCGGAAGCGCGGGCATCAAGGGTAAAAACTCGTGCCAGAATGTATAGATCGCGGGTTTTCCGGCTCGATGCGGCGCGAAATGATCGGCACCATCGAGCGTCCAGCGATTGGTGTACAGGATCAGGCGCAAATAGCGTGAGATCAGCCAGGCCAGGAAATGTTGAACCGGCCCCGATCGCAACAGAGGCTTCATGTTCATCATGTTAGAGCATTTTCCGAACTGGTCGAATCGCCCCTCCCGTCGTGGCACGGCTTGACGGGCCACCCATTCCAGCACAGTGCCGCGACGGGTGGCCCGGACGGGCCGGGCCATGACGTCAAAAAGGGATGGTTCATCTCCCAACCAGCCTTATGCTGATGCTTATGCGGTCAAGCCGAGCCATGACGGGAGGGGCGGCGATCCGACCCCGCCCTGAGCGGGAAACCTATCGCCGGTCGAAGCTGAACCGCCCAGCGCCGTAGGCGAGTGCCTGCAGGAACCCGCCGGCCATGCACAGGTTTTTCATGAAGTGGATCATTTGTCCCCGATTTTCCGGGTGGTAATGCTCCACGAACGCCGTCGCGACACACCAGATCGCCAGAATCAGCGCCGACCACCGGGCTTTCCAGCCGACCAGGAAGGCGATCCCGACGCCGATTTCCACCAGCAACGCGACCGCGTAGGCGGCCCCCGGTACCGGCAAGCCGTATTTGGCGAACGCCGCCATCGTTGCCGCGGGAGCCATCGCCTTCGCGTAACCGCCTTGTATGAAGATGGCGGCCATCAACGCCCGGCTCAGGAGAAGCGCCCACTGCATGACCCGGTCAGCCCACGATATCGGTGCCGGCGAAGAAGAACGCGATTTCGGCCGCTGCGTTCTCCGCGCTGTCGGAGCCGTGGACGGAGTTCGCCTCGATATTCTCCGCGAACAATTTCCGGATTGTGCCCTCGGCGGCCTGTGCCGGGTTCGTGGCGCCCATGACGTCGCGGTTGCGCTGCACGGCGTTGTCGCCCTCCAACACCTGCGCGACCACCGGGCCGGAGGTCATGAACGTCACGAGATCGCGGTAGAACGGCCGCGCGGCGTGCACCGCGTAAAACGCCTCAGCCTGGGCCGTGGTCAAATGCAGGCGCTTCTGAGCGACAATGCGCAGGCCGGCGGCCTCCAGCACCGCGTTGACCTTGCCGGTCAGGTTCCGCCGTGTGGCGTCAGGCTTGATGATGGAAAGGGTCCGCTCGGTCGGCATGGTCACTCCTTGAGGGCCATTTAGCCCAGGGAATTTGGTCTGGCGCGGCGTGTAGACGGTTCGGGCGGCGCTCGGCAAGGGTCGGAACCCGATTGCTGGACGGGAGCGTGAGGGCTAATCGATGCCAATGACCGCGTTCCTGCTGCAATTGTCCACCTGGCTGCCGGGCCCGTTGCGCGCCCGCGCGACCGAGGCCCGGATCCGGTTGCTGATCCAGTTCGGCATGTTCGGGCTGGTCGGCCTGGTAGGGTTCGTGATCGACACGGCGACGGTGTATGCGCTGCGGCACGCTGCCGGCTTGTATGTCGCGGGCCTCGCCGCCTATTTCACCGCCGCGACCGGCACATGGGTTTTCAACCGGCTCTGGACCTTTCGCGGTCAGACCTCATCGGACTCCTGGCTCGTCCAATGGGCACGGTTCCTCACCGCCAACCTGGGTGGCTTCGTGATCAATCGCGGCTTGTATTCGTTGCTGGTGACGTTCGTGGACGCCGCGGCGCGCGAGCCGGTGATCGCCGTCTTCGTGGGCGCGGTCGCGGGCATGACGCTGAATTTCAATCTTTCCCGTAAAATGGTGTTCCGCTGATCCGCGGCTGACATTTGCCTACCTTGTTCGTTGTCTGTTCCGCCCCCACGAGCGGCAGTTCATGAAAAATCAACCGGTCGCGTACACCCGCGTTTCATATTAACCAAAAACTTACCAATTCCGGTCGAGATGCCCTCGCGAACAACTGAACACGCGGCGGTCTCATGCTGGACATTACCTTCGCCTCGCGCGACCGGACCTTCGACGGCCTCAGGCTGCCGGAGAGTCAGGTATCGTTTTCTTCCGCGGCCTGGCACCCACGATTGGCGCTGGCGCCTGCCACGCGGCTGGACGCGAGGGCAAAGCGTTTCAAGCGGTTGCTGGACGTCAGCCTGGCGCTGACCGGTCTCATGTTTCTGGCCTTGTTGGCGCTGATCCTGATGGCCGCGATCCGTTCGGAAAGCGCCGGGCCTGTTGTGTTCCGGCAACGCCGGGTCGGCCTGCACGGGACACCGTTCACGATGTTCAAGTTCCGCTCGATGCGACGGTATCCTGACGTTCCTGGAATATTACGGCAGGCGACACGTCACGACCCGCGCGTCACTCGGGTAGGGCGATGGATGCGACGTTACTCGCTGGATGAGTTGCCTCAGCTCATCAATGTCTTGCGCGGCGACATGTCGATCGTGGGACCGAGACCGCATGCGCCGGGCACACGGGCCGGCGGACGCTTGTTCGAAGACGTTAGTCAGCGCTACGCCGCGCGTCACAGCGTCAAACCAGGCATGACCGGCCTTGCGCAAATCCGCGGCTGGCGGGGCGAAACCGACACCGAGGAGAAGTTGCTCCGCCGGGTCGATTGCGATCTGGAATACATCGCGACCTGGTCAGCCGGCCTCGATCTTTCGATCATCTGGCGCACCGCCGGTTCGGTGTTGCGCACGCACAACGCTTACTGAGCGGGAAACCGGTATGTCCGAAACAATCGTCCGGCTGTCCCTGGATCAGGCGGAACGGCCCTCCGCCGCGGTGACCTTGCCCGGAGAACGGGCGGAATGGTACGCGAATACGATGCCGCGGCGTAAGGAGAAGCCAACCGTGGCGGTCCTGATTCCGTGTTTCAACGAGGAAGCCTCGATCGGGAAAGTGGTCGCAGATTTTCACGCGGCCCTGCCGGACGCGGCGATTTACGTCTACGACAACAACTCCACGGATCGCACGGTGACGATGGCGCGGGCGGCGGGAGCGGTCGCGCGGACGGAACGGCTGCAAGGCAAAGGCCACGTCGTCCGGCGCATGTTCGCCGATGTCGACGCCGATGTTTACGTGCTGGTCGATGGCGACGACACCTATGACGCCAAGGCCGCCCCCGCAATGGCGCGGCTGCTGGTGGAGCGCCGGCTGGACATGGTCAGTGCCGCCCGCGACGCGCCGGAGGCCACCGCCTACCGGCTGGGTCACCGCCTGGGCAACATCGTGCTCAGCGGCATGGTGCGCCGCGTGTTTGGCAGCGGGATCAGCGATCTGCTGTCCGGCTACCGCGTGTTCAGCCGCCGCTTCGTCAAGTCGTTTCCGGCATTGGCGGGCGGCTTCGAAACCGAGACGGAATTCACCATTCACGCTTTGACCCTGAACATGCCGGTCGCCGAGGTGCGCGCGCCCTATCGCAGCCGCCCCGAGGGATCGCAGTCCAAACTGAACACCATCGTCGACGGGTTTCACATCCTGCGTGAAATCGTGACGCTGATAGAACAGGAACGGCCGCTGGGGTTCTTCTCGTTCATCATGGCACTCTTGCTCAGCACCGCGCTCGCTTTGGGTTTGCCCGTCGTGATCATGTTCGTTCACACCGGACTGGTGGAGCGGCTACCGACCGCCGTGCTGTCGGCCAGTCTCGTTTTGCTGGCGTTTTTATCGCTGGGATGCGGGCTGGTGCTGGATGCCGTCGCGCGCGGGCGGAAGGAATTCAAGCGGCTCGCGTATCTGGCGGTGCCGTCGATGCCGGCCGGATGATGTCATGACAATACGATGGCCGCATGGCTCTCCTTCCTGGTGGGGAAGCGGTGACGGTACCGTGCCAAGGCGGTGCCCAATCATGACCGGGTCGACTGACACGCGGTCATCTCCCGGTCATGGCCCAGACGAGCGGCATACGCATAAGAATACCAACGGTTGGGAGACGGATGTTCCCCTTTTTACGTCATGGTCCGGCGCGTCCGGGCCATGACGGTTTTGAGAGGAAACCTCCGGCCACCTGGGCCTTATCCTGATACCCACGCGGCCGGGCCGGGCAAAGATGGAAGGACAGAAGGCCAGATTGACGCGGTAGTATTTGAGCGTCGCCTGAGTACCGGCGTCCCGGCCGTGCGCCACGTCGCCGGGACTGAGGGGCCTCCGTCCGGTGCCTATGACGTTGACGTTGTGATCCTCGCCCTCGACCGCGCGGAGGATACCGTGGCGGCTATCCGGTCGGCGTTGGATCAGACCGGCGTGTCGCGCCACGTGATCGTCGTGGACCAGGGCTCGCGGCCGGAAGCGCTGGCGTGTCTGGCTGAGGTGGCCCGAGGCCGGGACGATGTGACGCTGGTGGCAGTGAATCGCAATCTCGGTGTGCCTGGCGGACGCAATCTGGGGACCTCCCTCGGCCATGGGCGCATCGTCGTGGGCCTGGACAATGACGCAGAGTTCGACGCCCCGGAAACGGTGGCGCGCATGGCCGCCGCCCTCGACGCCGATCCCGGCCTCGCGGCACTGGGATGCCGGATCATTGTTGACTCGACCGGGAAAGACGACCTGACGTCGTGGGGTTATCCGATTTCACTCCTGCCTCGCGCGGGCGATACGTTTGACAGTTCGACCTTCGTCGGCGCGGGCCACGCGATCCGGCGCGCGGCCTGGGACGACGCGGGCGGTTACGACGACCGCCTGTTCTTCTGCTGGGAGGAATACGATTTCTGTCTGCGAGCGATCAGCCGCTCCTGGCGCGCCCGCTACCGCGGCGACATCGTGATCCGCCACAAGGTCAGCCCGGAGCGCCGTGTCGCCTGGTCCGGTCAGAGATGGTTTCATTTCGTTCGCAACCGTCTATATATCGAGCGGAAGCACGGCGCGTCCTGGCTCGCGCTGGCCCCTCGTATCCTGGCGTATTTCGCGAAGGCCGCCCGTAACGGTTGCCTGCCCGACACGGCGCGCGCGCTTTGGGCCGCGATCGGATTGTCGCGCGGCATGCAGCAGACACCGCTATCGCCGGCAGCGCGTGAGTATCTGCGCCGGACCGACATCGCGCTCCGGGGCAGCGTTCTGACTCGCCTCCGCCAAGAAATCTTCGCGGCACTTCCGGGAACCGGTGCTCAGGCGACTGAGGCGTCGATGCGCGCGACGATCTCCGGCGATGGCGGCCCCGAGTCCGCCGCCATGACGCACTCGGCCAATTCCTGGCGGTTTTTGACGCCGAGGACGAGTGTGTCGATCGGCAACGACAGAGCGTAACGATGCGCCAGAATCGCGGGATTTTCTCCCAGTTCCTCGCACAAGGCTCGATATCCCGCAGCGTGAGCGTAATCGATCGTTTCCGGGTGATTCGCCGGTAACGCCCGATCCAACGCCGCGGTCAAAGCCCCTGCCTGCACCGCCCTGATTCCCATGACCGCCACGCCATTGGCTTGCGCCGTGGCCATGATCTCCCGAGGCTTCGCTGGTCCGTCGAAGAACTTCAACCCTCCCGGTGAATCCAGGAGATTGGCGATCACCTGCACGACAGCGGGTTTCGGATCCTGGCCCAGGACGGCGACGATCGCGTCCGGATGACCGATGCCGGTGACGCCCCAGGCGCCGATCAGGCCCTCCGCCACGAATTTTTCGAACAACGGCCGGATCGTGTCCTCGAACACCTCTTGCGGAACGAAGCGGCTGGTATCGACCCGCCGCCACATCGCGTTGCCGCGCGGCACGATGTTGGAGTGAAGGAGGAACACGTCCAGCCGGTCCAGCTGCGTCAGCCGCAGACTGGCCTCAATCGACTGGCGAAGAATGCGTTCGATCCGCGCGAGAGGCGGGTTGCCGAGGTTGCACTTGCTGGTAACCCGGACACCGGCCGGCAGCCGCCCACCGAACGCTTCCCCCACCACTTGCTCGGCCTTGCCGTCGCCATACCGCGGCGCCAGATCCAGCAGCGTGATCCCCGCGTCCACCGCCGCCTTGACTGTCGCGACACATTCCTCCCGCGTCGTCGCGCCCCAGAGCTGGCCGAGACCACCGCCGCCCAGGGTGAGAGTGGACACCATGCCGAGCCGGCCGAACGTTTGTGATCGCATGTGGTTGGGTCTCCCCGCTTTCGGCCCATCATCCTCGATGTCGGGGTCCGTGACCAAGCCCTGTTGGATGGAATCATGCTTGTTACCCTGATCGCCCTCCTTGCCGCGGCTACCATCGCGGTCCCTCTCACTCGCGGCTCGGGGCTGGGAAGCGTTCCCGGCTATCTGATCGCGGGGCTGGCGATCGGGCCGGCCGGCCCACGGTTGGTCACCGATGTCGACAGATCGCCAATATCGCCCTTCACAGATATTTTCTTCTCATGTGGGACCGTGTATTGCCTTGAAAGCCCGCAATTCACCACCAGGATGGATTCTTTCACTCATGACCGCCAACCGGCAGCTTGACCGGCTCGACAGGGAAATCCTTCGGCTGATCACCGCGGACGCCTCGTTGTCGCTCGCCGACATCGCGGGCCGGGTTGGCTTGACGCCCACACCGTGCTGGAAGCGCATCCGCCGAATGGAGCAGGAGGCCATCATCCTGAGGCGGATCGCGGTACTCGATCCCGCCAAGGTGGGATTACCGGTATCGGTCTTCGTTGCGATTGAGACCGCCGATCATTCCGCCGACTGGCTAAGACGCTTCGCCGCGGTTATCGAACAGGCGCCGGAAGTCGTCGATGCGTGGCGAATGTCAGGGGACGTTGACTATCTCTTGCACGTCGTGGTGCCTGACATTGCGTCGTACGATGCGTTTTACCGAAAGCTCATCGGCGCCCTGCCGCTCCGTAACGTAAGCAGCCGATTTAGCATGGAGCGCATGAAGGCCGCCGCCCTACCCGTTTGAGCTGGTCCCCCGGAAACCGGGCAGATACTCCAAATGCTCCTTCGCCGCCTTGGCGGAACAGCTGCTCCCGGCCCTACCCCGCCGCGGCACTGAACACCGTCCGCGCCGGCCATTACACCGTGGCCGATATGGGCGGCGGCGCGGCCGTCCTGAGCGTTATCTCAATCAGACCAGCCGGAGACACATGAGCGATAAGGCACATCCGCCGAACAATTCCGGGCACGACGAATTTGGAATTGCGGGCGGTTATTATGAGATCGATGCCCCTCTCATAAGAGCGGCAGGCGCGTGTCAGAATCCACGACAAACATAGTGTTTGTCCTTTGACATAAAATTCATACAGCCGTTGAACCGTGGCCGGCCTCGTCGAATGGCCGCCAGCCAGCCGAAAACTCGACGCGGACCGTAATACAAGGCGCGATTGCCATTTTCGAATACCGCGTGTACCATCGCTGTAAGGCTCCATAAAAAAGACAATAGGGAGACCGCATCATGTCTTTATCCATCCGTTGCCGCATGGCGAAAACGCTCCGCGCCGACTGGGCACGGCGGCACATGGTTGTTCTCGTCGCGCTCATCCTGGCCGCTGTCACGCCTGCCAACGCCGCCGGTCCCCAGGGGGACCTCACCATCGCCGTGCACGTTTCGCTGACTCCGACATGGTTCGACCCGGCGGAGACATCGGGAATCATCACGCCCTACATGATGCTCTACGCGCTGCACGACGCCATGGTGAAACCCATGCCGGCGGGCAATTCAACACCGAGCCTCGCGGAATCGTGGACGGTGTCGACGGACGGCCGCGTTTATGATTTTGTGTTGCGAAGTGGTGCTAAATTTCACAACGGCGAGCCGGTCACGTCTGACGATGTGAAATTCTCCTTCGAGCGGTATCGCGGCACCGCGAACGCGATGATGCATGACCGGGTCGCGGCGGTGGAAATTACCGACCCTCGGCACGTGCGTTTCAGATTGAAGGAGCCATGGCCAGACTTCCTCACATTTTATGGCAACGCGACTGGCGCGGGCTGGATCGTTCCTAAGAAATACCTGGAAAAAGTGGGCGATGATGGCTTCAAGAAGGCGCCGATCGGCGCTGGCCCCTATAAATTCGTGTCGTTTGTTCCCGGTGTCGAGCTGGTGGTCGAGGCGTTCGAGCCTTTTTGGCGTAAGGTGCCCAATATCAAACGGATCATCTTCAAGGTCGTTCCCGATGAGGGTACGCGGCTGGTCGCGCTCAAGCGCGGCGAGGTCGATCTCGCCTTCTCGATTCGTGGCGAGCTCGCGGCCGACATTGAGCGCACGCCCGGCCTAAGGCTCAAACCGACTGTCGCCGGGCCGTACTGGATGTATTTTCCCGCCCAATGGGATCCGAAATCGCCCTGGCACGATGAGCGGGTGCGCCGGGCCGCCAAACTCGCCATCGATCACAAGACCATCAATCAGGCGCTGACCAGGGGTCACTCGCTCATCACCGGCAACATCATTCCAGCGAGTTTCGATTTCTATTGGACTCCGCCAGCCCCAAAATACGATCCGGCCCAGGCGAAACAACTACTGGCGGAGGCCGGCTATCCAGACGGCTTCGACGCGGGCTTCTACACCTGTGACATCGCTTATGCGAACCTGGCCGAGGCGGTGCTCAATAACCTCGCCTCGGTCGGTATCCGCGCGAAACTCCGTCCGCTGGAAAGAGCGGCCTTCTTCAAGGGATACTCCGAAAAGAAGTTCACGGATATCATCCAGGGCGCGAGCGGCGCTTTCGGCAACGCCGCGACCAGGCTGGAGGCGTTCGTGGTCAAGGGTGGCGCCTATGCGTATGGCAGCTATCCTGACATCGACGCGCTTTTTCCAACGCAGGCGAATGAGATGGACCGCGACAAGCGCGAAGTGATTCTGCATAAAATGCAACGTCTCGTGAGTGAACGATCGATGTACGTGCCGATCTGGCAGTTGGGGTTCCTCAGTGCCGTCGGGCCTCGGGTCGGAGACCTCGGGTTCGGCGCGATCAAAGGCTTTGTCTATCCTGCGCCGTATGAGGACATGACGCTAAAGGGTCAATAACGGCGGGTACACGCCGTGTCATACCACCGCGCTTAGAGATTGACGCACCGCCCACTCTCCCGTTATGGCCCGGCTTTGTCCGGGCCACCCGTTCCAGCACCGTGCCGCGACCGGTGGCCCGGACAAGCCGGGCCATGACGAAGGAGGGAGAGGCGGGCCATGACAGGAGAGAGTGCCGTACGCCAATCTTGAACAACGCGACACTTACGTGCCCGCGACCGTGACCGTCGCGTCTACCGCAAATGACACGCGGCCTGATGCCCTGGAGCGATCTCCCGCAGCATTGGGCGCTCCTCACTGCACCGCGCCACGGCGATGGGACACCGCGGATGGAAATGACACCCCGACGGCGGGTTGATCGGGCTCGGCACATCGCCGGTCACCCGATGCTTCGTTCGTTGCAGGGACGGATCGGGCAGCGGCACGGCGGCCAGCAACGCTTCGGTGTATGGATGCACCGGGTTGGCGAACAATGACACTTTGTCCGCGTACTCAACGATCCGTCCCAGATACATCACCGCCACGCGGTGGCTGATATGTTCGACCACCGCGAGGTTATGCGACACGAACAAATACGACAGTCCGAGCTCACTTTGCAGGTCCATCAACAGATTGATCACCTGCGCCTGGATCGACACGTCCAGCGCCGACACCGGCTCATCCGCGACAATGAAGCTGGGATCGAGCGCCAACGCCCGTGCGATGGATACGCGTTGCCGCTGCCCGCCGGAGAACTGGTGCGGATAGTTGGTCATTTGCTCCGGACGCATGCCGACGCGTTTGAATAATTGCTCCACCCGGTCGTTCCGCTCGGTCTTGTTGCCGACACCGTGAACCTTCAACGGTTCGCCGACGATCTCGTTCACACGGATGCGCGGGTTCAGCGACGAGAAGGGATCCTGAAATACGATCTGCATCTGCCGGCGTAACGGCCGCATGTCGGTTCGGCTCAGCCCGGTGATCTCCTGTCCCCGGACCTTGATTTCGCCCGATGTTGGCTCGACCAACCTCAGCACGGTCCGCCCGACGGTGGTTTTTCCACAGCCGCTTTCGCCCACGAGCCCAAGGGTCTCACCCTCGTTGATCGTGAACGAAACGCCATCGACGGCACGAACGGCGCCGACGGCGCGGCTGAAGATGCCTTTCCGGATCGGAAAGTGTTTTTTCAGTTCGTTGACTTCAATGAGAGTTGCCATATGGATCGCCTCAGGCTCGCCAACAGGCGGCGGAATGGTCCGGCCCCTTAACCTCGAACGGCGGTATGGCCGCGAGACACCGGTCCTCGGAGCGCGGGCAGCGCGGACTGAAGGCACAGCCAGGCGGCAGGTTAATCAGAGGCGGCACGATGCCGGGAATTTCGGTCAGCCGCGCGGTGGCGTCGATGCCGGTCAGGCCGCGCGCGCTGGCGACGCGGGGAATCGAGGACATCAGGCCGGTCATGTAGGGGTGCTTCGGATTGGCGAAGACCTCGCCGACCGACGCTTCCTCGACCATTCTCCCGGCATACATCACGACTACCTTGTTCGCGGTTTCCGCGACAACACCCAGATCGTGCGTAATCAAAACCACGGCAGTGCCGAACTCGCGGCGCAGGTCGCCGATCAGGTCCAGGATCTGCGCCTGGATGGTGACGTCCAGCGCGGTGGTCGGTTCATCGGCGACCAGGACCTTTGGCTTGCAGGCCAGCGCCATCGCGATCATCGCGCGCTGCCGCATGCCGCCGGACATCTGGTGCGGATATTCGCGCGCGCGGCGCTCGGCTTCGGGAATTTTCACGTGGTTGAGCATCTCGACCGCGCGGTCGCGGGCGGCGCGGCGCGAGAGTCCATCGTGCAGTACGACCATTTCCGCGATCTGACGGCCGATGGTCAGCAGCGGATTGAGCGCGGTCATCGGCTCCTGAAAAATCATCGAGATTTGCTTACCGCGCGCCTTCCGCATCGCCGGCTCGTCGAGCAGCAGCAGGTCGTTGCCATCGACCTTGACGCTTCCTGAGACGATTTCCCCCGGCGGCACCGGGACCAGCCGCATCAACGACAACGCGGTAATGGTTTTGCCGCAGCCGGACTCGCCAACGATCGCCAGGGTTTCCCCGGCGTTGACCGAAAAAGAGACGTTCTGCACGGCGCGCACAAGGCCGCGGCGGGTGTGAAATACCGTGCTCAGACCGGAAACTTCCAGAACGGGTGCCATCAGTCGCGTTGCCTCGGGTCAAGTGCGTCGCGCAACGCGTCGCCCAACAGGTTGGTGCCGAACACGACCAGGCTGATGGCCAGGCCGGGGAAAATCACGAGCCACGGCGCGGTGCGCACATATTCCGCCGCTGATTCCGACAGCATGCGGCCCCAGGACGGCCACGGCTCCGGCACGCCGAGACCCAGGAAGGACAACGACGCCTCGGTCAGGATGGTGGAGCCCAACTGCGCCGTCGCCAGCACGATCAACGGCGCCAGGGTGTTGGGCAGAACGTGGACCACCGCGATGCGAAACTCGCTCATGCCGGTGGCTTTCGCCGCCTCGACGAAGGGCATTTCGCGCAGCGACAGCACGTTGGATCGGATGACCCGCGCCACCGTCGGGACCAACGGAATGGCGATCGCGATGATCGTATTGGGAAGCGACGGGCCGAGGGAGGCGGTGATCACCAGCGCCATGACCAGCAGCGGCAGGGACTGCATGACCTCGGCGGCGCGCTGTATGAGCAGGTCGAACCAGCCGCCGATATAGCCCGACGCCAAACCCAGCGCGGCGCCGAGCCCGGAGCCGATGAAGGTCGCGCCAATGGAGACCGCGAGGGAAATACGGGCGCCATGGATCATCCGGCTCATGACGTCGCGGCCCATCATGTCCGCGCCCATCAAATGGTCCGCACTGGGCTTTGCCAGCGACGCGCGCGGGTTCGTGGTGAAGGGATCGAGCGGCGACACGGTGCCGGCGAAGATCGCCGCCAGAACGAACACCGACATGATGATCACGCCCGCGACACCCAGCGGATAGCGCCGGGATAAATAGACGACGTCGTTCAGGAATCCGGTTTTCATTCGCCATACCGTATGCGGGGGTCAACGAGCATATACGCGAGATCGACAAGCAGATTCACCGTCACCACCACGAAGGCGATGAACATCACGAGGTTTTGCACCATCGGGTAGTCGCGCCAGCGGATGGCCTCGACAAGGAAGCGGGCGACGCCAGGGATATTGAACACGGTTTCGGTCACGATCAGACCGCCCATCAGGAACGCGGTCTCCACGCCGATGACCGTGATGACCGGCAGCACCGCGTTGCGCAGCGCATGGTCGTAGGTGACCGCGCCATCGGACAGACCCTTCGAGCGCGCGGTGCGGACAAAGTCCTGACGCAGTACCTCCAGCATCGACGATCGCGTCAGCCGCATGATCAGCGCGGCGCTGCGGAAGCCGACCGCGCCGGCGGGGATGACCATCATTTGTATGTAAGCCCAGTTGCTGGCGGGCGCGCGTTCGTAGATGGGAATGGTGCCGAAGAAGTGGACGAACGCCATCAGGATCAGCAAGCCCAGCCAGAAGGCCGGCATCGACAGGCCACTGAGGCTGAGAATGCGCAGTGCGTAATCGGTCCAGGTATTCTGCCTGACGGCGCTGATCACGCCCAAAGGCACACCCAACGCGACGGAGAAAAGCAACGCGATGCCCGCGAGGCGCGCGGTAATTGGAATGCGCGGCAGGATCTCATCGATGACCGGTTTTTCCGACACGTAGGAAAAGCCCAGATCGCCCTGGAGCAGTCCGCCGATCCACTGTGCGTATTGCAGCGGCAGAGCCTTGTCCAACCCCAGATCGACGATGATTTTCTGCTTCTCCGCCGGATCGATCAGACCCGCCGAGTCGAACAGGATATCGGCGATGTTGCCGGGCACGACCCGCAACAAGAGGAAGATCGCGATCGACACCCCGAAGAGTGTCACGACCATCAGCAGCAAACGGTGGATGACATATGACAGCATGGTGCCTCAGCGATCCAGCTCGACGTGTTTGAAACGCCAATTGTTGTGGGTACTGGCGACCGCGAGTTGCTTTGCCCGCGACCGCCTATCGATGGGTGGATGCTCGCGACGTACGATCCCTGGCGCGTGACAGAGCTTCCGCGCGGCGGCCATGGTTGCCCAGGCACTAACTGCCAAAAGACAAATCATCGCGAGATGTGCGGCGGTATCCGCCATTTCCCCCCCTGTTGAAGCCCTGTTGCTTCCAGTCTGACCATGCCGCGCCGGGCTTGGCAACAACCCCCGCTATTCGGCAGCAATTCTCATTATGGCGCTGACGCTTGCTTTTTCGTCATCCTCCGGCGTGACCGGAGGATCGGTAGCGGCACATATCCGCGTATAATAGCGCCGGAAAGCAAGGCGTGGTGCCGCTCCGGATCCTCCGGTCGCGCCGGAGGATG
>SHWL01000199.1 GCA_009693865.1 Acetobacteraceae bacterium
GGAGTCCGCTTCATACTGGAAGCCGAGAACGCCTTGTGCCACGATCGCGCACCCCGTTGGTGATGGTTTCTGATTCGCAAACCGAGACTATCTCCCTGATTCGTCAGGGCCAACGGGGAACTGATGTTTTTTTGATGCGGAATTCAGGTTCGCATGAGGATCCCGGCCTCCGGCGTCCGCTCTTCGAGCATTCCCGGGTTCGTGCTCCCTTGCCCAGACCGGCCCCGGGGGTAACGATGCCGGCCAGACCTGGCCGGAGGCGCGTTCGATGACGACCCCCCTTCTTCTTTATACCGCCGAACTCGACCTCGCGGACGCGGATGTCGAATCGTTTCTGCAATGGTACGCCTGGCGCCACGCGCCGGATGTGTATCGGGTGGGCTTTCACACCTGCGCCTGTTACCGCGTGCCCGACGGCGACATGAACCTGTTCGACCTTTACGAATTGCCGTCCTGGAACCTGTTCGAAACGCAACGTTACCAAGCGATGCGCGGCCGCGATCCCTACATGGATGCGTTGATGGAACGGCGCCTGAACAAGGCGCACACTGTATACGACCAGATTCTGATCGCGCCCAACGCGTCCGGGCCGTGCCTCGACGCGGATTGGATCTCGGTGTTTCGCTTCGCGGTGCCGGAGGAGGCCGACGACGCGATCGTCGGCGCGCTGTCCCGCCACCAACCGTTGATGGAAGCCGCCGGCCTGACACGCCTTCGTTACGCGGTGCGCGGCCAGGATCATCCCCGCAACCCAACGTTCCGGCCACGTTGCATGGTGGTCGCGGAATGGGCGGAACAGCCGCCGCGGGACCTTGGGATTCCCGATATTTTACACAGCGTGGCCGGTGAGGCGATCTCGGACGACACAGCGTTCACCGGGCATCGAGTGTATCCGTGGCCAGATCGGCCGTTGTGATGTCGCGCCGTGAACCCGCCATGAAGGGAGCGGCGGGCCGCGGTTAAGACGCCGGATCGTTTGTTCAACGTGCCACACTCCGGCGTTATCCGCGAACCGCCAGCGGATGGTGCGCTTCCACCAGCTTGCGCAGCCGTTCCGCGAGCACATGTGTGTAAATCTGCGTCGTCGCGATGTCCGCGTGCCCGAGCAACATCTGCAAGCTTCGCAAGTCCGCTCCATGGGCCAACAAGTGCGAGGCGAAGGCATGCCGTAGCACATGCGGCGAGACCCGCGCGGGATCGATCCCCGCCTCCAGCGCCACTTGTTTCAGTAAAAGAAAGAATGCCTGCCGGGTCAGCGGGCGGGCGGGGTCGCGGCCCGGGAACAACCAGCGGACGCGCTTGTCGGACAGCGCGGCCAGAGCAGCAGCGGTTTCTCTGGCGGCGTCTGACAAAGGCACCATCCGCTCCTTGCCGCCCTTGCCCTTCACCATGATCAACGCCGCGTCCCCCGCGAGCGAGGTTCTCGGCAACGACAACAACTCGGTGACCCGCAGGCCGGTGGCATACAGGATCTCGAGCGTCGCCCGCGCCACCACGCCTTGGCGTCCCGGATGCCGCGCGGCGGCCGCCATCAGCGCGTCGACCTCAGCCTCCGACAACAATTTTGGCAACACGCTGGGCAGTTTGGGCGAATCGAGCCGCCCGGTGGGATCGTCGGCCCGCACACCTTCCCGCAGCAGGAACCGATGGAATTGCCGCAGTGCCGACAGCCGCCGGGCCGCCGTGCGCGGCTTCAGGCCCTCCGTTCCCATTCCGGCCATATAGGCGCGCAACGTTCCGGCGGAGGCACCCGCGGTCTTCTCGCCCCGGCTCGCGGCGAACTCCGAGAAATCCTCGAGATCGCGGTCGTAGGCCAGCAGGGTGTTCCGGGCAGCCCCGCGCTCGGCCGCGAGCATCTCCAGGAAGGCCTCGACGTGGCGATCCCGCCCGAGGCCGCTCACTTCACCTGGAACTTGTCGTTGGGCAGCACTTTCTGCACCGGTTTCGCCACCGGGTTGGGCGGGTTCAGGCCCAGATAGCCAAGCCCGGCCACCGCGGCCACGATAACGATCGCCAGGACGATCAGCAGACCTCGGGCCCTCACGCGATGCGACTCCTGCGATACAAGCGAACCGGCGTGGCCCGCGTTGACGGCAATGTGCTAGCCTTGCCGGACATGACACGCAACACCGCCGCTCTCCGGGACGTATCCGAGTTGCCCGATTCGCTTCGGGCGCGCCGGATCGTGCTGGTCGGACTGATGGGGGCGGGCAAGACCTCGATCGGACGGCGGTTGGCGGCGCGTCTCGGCCTGCCGTTCCTGGACGCCGACGCCGAGATCGAACTGGCGGCGGGCTGCACCATCCCCGAGCTGTTCGCCCGCTATGGCGAGCCGTATTTTCGCGAGGGCGAGAAGAAGGTGATCCGCCGCCTGTTGATGGGCGGGCCGGCAGTCATCGCGTACGGTGGGGGCGCCTTCATGGACGCGGGCACGCGGGCCGCGACACGGGAACGCGCGACCTCGGTCTGGCTCCGTTGCGCCCTGCCAACCCTGGTGCGCCGGGTCGCGAGCCGGGAAAACCGGCCGTTACTGGCACATAAGGACCATCAGGCCACTCTGGCCGCGTTGATGGCGCGACGTTATCCGATTTACGCTGAAGCCGACGTGATCGTCGATTGTGGGGATGAAATGCCGGACACAACAACCTCTCAGGTGGTCAACGCCCTGGGCGCCTACGTGCCGCCACGCCGCCTGCCGGTGGTGCTGTCCTCGACGCGCTACGACGTGGTGATCGGCGATGGGCTGCTGGCCCGCGCCGGAGCCTTGCTGGCGCCTGTGCTGCCGCAAAAGCGGGCCGTGGTGGTCAGTGACGCCAACGTCGCCAGGCTGTATATGCGGACCGTGCAGGATGGCCTGCGCGAGAACGGGTTCGAAACAAGCTCGATCATCGTGCCGGCCGGTGAGGCGACCAAGAACCTGGACACGTATCTGTCCGTGGTCGACCAGCTTCTGGAAGCCCGCGTGGAACGCCGCACCGCCGTTATTGCTTTGGGCGGAGGTGTCGTGGGCGATCTGGCGGGGTTTTCCGCGGCGACCACGTTACGAGGCCTGCCGTTCGTGCAGATCCCAACCACGCTACTGTCGCAGGTCGACAGCTCGGTTGGCGGCAAAACCGGGGTCAACACCAAACGCGGCAAGAACCTCGTCGGCGCGTTCTACCAGCCGCGGATCGTGCTGGCCGACACCGGCTCGCTCGCCACGTTGCCGCCTCGGGAACTGCGGGCCGGGTACGCGGAGGTCGCCAAGGCGGGCCTGGTCGGCGACGCCACCTTCTTCGCCTGGTGCGAGCTCCATGGCGAGGCCGTCGTCGGCGGCGACCGGGACGCCCAGGGTGAGGCGATTGAATGGGCTTGCAGGTTCAAGGCGGCGGTGGTGGGCGACGATGAGCGCGAGGAAAAGCCCAATGACGGACGCGCTTTGCTGAACCTTGGCCACACCTTCGGCCACGCGTTGGAGGCCGAGTACGGCTATGACGGCGGCCTGCTGCATGGCGAGGGCGTGGCCGTCGGTCTGGGCCTGGCGTTCCGCTTGTCAGAGAAACTGGGCCATTGCACGCGGGCGGATCTGGACCGGGTCGTGTCGCATATCGCCGCGACCGGGATGGCCTCCGATCTGCGCTCGTTGAACCGCCGGTTTTCCGCCGCGGCGCTGATCGGGCATATGCGGCGGGACAAGAAAGTCCGTGACGGAGCGCTGCATTTCGTGCTGGCGCGAGGGATTGGCCAGGCGTTCACATCCAGCGACGTGCCGCCGGACGCGGTGGAGGAGTTGTTGCGGGAGGAAGGCTGCGGAGCGTGAGATCAGCGCCGGGGAGCGTCCGGGTAGTATTGCGGCGCCTCACGGCGATCGAACATGCCGTAGTCGCGGATCACGCGGATGCGGCGATGGCGGGCGCCGGCGGGGATCGAGTGCTCTCCGGCTTCCGCCGAGCCGGCGTCACGCCAGGCGAGCAACAGCAGTAGCGCGCCGGGGGTCAGGATCGCCTCGAACACGTCCCAGTTCACCAGGCCGTCCGCGGTTTCGTTCAAGCCCAGTCGCCGTCCGATCGCCTCCGGGTCAGGGGACGGATCAGGAGGGCCCGTCATTTCGACAATGGACAATAATTTCGCGTCACCGGTCTCGGTCTCGTCGAGGCGTTGGCCGGGCGTCTCCGCGGTCACCTGACCGACGCGGAGGCGATAGTCGCGGAACACCTCGGTCCGGCCTTTGCCTTGCACCTGATGATGCAACCCCTGTGTGCGCCACCGCACCAGCGCCTTCTCGTCGCGCCACGTGGAGAGCGACAGCAACCAACCCTCCCGCCGCTTCGAGCCATAACGGACATTGTCGATGAACCCATCGATTTTCAGCAGCTCCGGGCGCAAGGCCCCGGCAAAGCCGAGATAGGTGTCCCAGCGATCCGGGCGGGGCTGAACCTCGAACATAACGGCGAACATGGGGGGGTCCTTCGGTTCGGGCGCCGCGCCATCAGGTCAGGGATCGACGGGCAACCCGGGTGTTCCTATACAGGCCCCGCGCGCAGTTTCGAAGCCCGGTTGACGCTGCTCGCGGACGCCCGAAAGCAAAACAATTTCCGCGAGGCGATCCCTCGGAAGGACGCGTCCCCCATGCACCTTCTGTTTCGGCGCGTCGCCCTTTGGGCTGTGGCAATCGTCGTCTTGTCGACGTTGGTCGCGGCCCCTGTTCGCGCCGCCGACGTCATCGTTCTCACCGTGGGGGCGTTCAAGCCGGTCCTGCTCGACCTTACGGCCGGGTACGAGGCCGCTTCTCGCGATACCGTCGCGGTGTCCAACGATACCGCCGGCGGCGTCAGCGCCCGGGTCGCGCGCGGGGAGGAAATCGACCTCGTGATTTTGTCCGTCCCGCGGTTGGAGGCACTGGCGGCGCAGGGCCAGATCGTGGCGGGAACGGTGGTGGCGCTGGCGAAATCGGGGATCGGCGTCGTGGTGCGCCAGGGCTCGGTCCGGCCCGATATCAGCACGGTCGAGGCGTTCAAGCGCGCCATGCTCGCGGTGCCGTCGTTTGCTTACATTGACCCGTCGGTCACTGGCTCCAGTGGCGCTTACCTCGCCCAGTTGTTCGAGCGTCTGGGGATCGCGGCGGAACTGAAACGGAAGGCGGTGCTGGTGCCCGGCGGGCTGACCGCGTCGCGCGTCGATAATGGGGAGGCGGCGATGGCGCTGCAACAGATCAGCGACCTACGCGCGGTGCGGGGCGTGATGTTCGTTGGGCCGCTGCCGGCGGAGATCCAGCACTACACCGTGTATGGCGGCGGCATTCCCACCAAGGCGCGGCGACCCGCGGCAGGGAAGGCGTTACTGGCTTACCTTCAAACGGAGGCGGCGATCCTGGCGTTGACGGTTCGCGGGTTGGAGAAGCCTTGAGTTCAGGGAGTTGGGTGGGGGAGCTGTTTTATTGTCTCTTCTACCGGTTGAAAACCACCGCATTCATGCGGTATGGCGTACAATAAGAATCCGTGCGCGAAGCGCACTCAGAAAGGCCGACTTCAGTAGGCCGCTTAAAAGAACCTACCGGCTTTAGCCGGTAGTGGTTCAGTTCGCGGGTTACGTTTTTGTTTGGCATTTATCGTGGTTCATTGTCCGCTTGTTCGATGAGCTTTGACCTGGCTGTTTGTATCGTAATTGCCGCGGTCGCGCTGCGTCTTGATTCGTAAGAGCCAATGGGGCAAGGATCTCTGGGGCTCTGGACCTCTGGGTTCTCTCAGATGAATTCTTTCCGGCGTTTCCACGCGTTCGGGCCCAACCGTGGGTGCCACCCTTCATGGGTACGAATTC
>SHWL01000200.1 GCA_009693865.1 Acetobacteraceae bacterium
CTACACATTGATGCAGGTGTTTTCGGTGACAGTATTTGAAAAGGCCTCGATAGAATCTGTGATTTCTCAAACAGCTGACAGTTCCGAACACGTCATGGACGATAACCAATTGAATTTATTCAGCTATTGACCGGACAATAGTGATCCGAACCTGAAAATGCCGTAGCGTCCTATCGCAGGTTCGGCGCGTTCCCGTTTTCCGATCCCTCTGCATCGTTCCTTCGCGTCTCCTCCCGCGCCACCTCTCGTTCCGCCTGAGCCACCTGACGATCGAACGCGGCTTTCGTCATTTTGCCCGCATCCACCCTGGCCGCCAGGAGACGCCGTTTCGTCTGTACCCACGTCATCAGATCGGGGTAGCGGTAGTACGGACGAATGAACCTGTTCGCCGCGTCCGTGCGGCAGTCGCTTTGCGCGACGAGGGCCGTCGGATAGGCCGCCTGGCAGGAGGCTTTCGCCGCCAGATAATTTTGCCGCGAATGCAAGATCGTGTCTTCGCGCGTGACGCCGCATCCCGCGAAGAGCAACGGGAGGAAAACCCACGCGCGAAGGGAAATTCTCAAGGAAGCGTCCCTCCGTTCGACACGTCACGGAAGCGGCCAGGTCAAGAACCCAAAGCGTTTATTTGGCGGGCGCAACCTCGATCCGCCGGCTCTTCGCGGCCATCTCGCCGTAGGTCTCCTGCCATTCACTGGGCCCATTCGATGACTTCACCTGGACAGCCGTCACCTTATATTCCGGACAGTTCGTCGCCCAATCGGAATATTCGGTCGTCACCACGTTGGCCTGCGTCCCGGGGTGATGGAACGTCGTGTAAATCACGCCCGGTGCCACCCGGTCCGTCACGCGCGCACGCAACGAGGTCTCACCGGTGCGGCTGGCGAGGCGGACAAAATCGCCGTCCCGGATGCCACGCTCCTCGGCGTCGTGCGGATGGATCTCCAGCATGTCTTCGGCGTGCCAGACGACATTGGCGGTCCGTCGCGTCTGCGCGCCAACGTTGTACTGGCTGAGGATACGCCCGGTCGTCAGCAGCAACGGGAACCGCGGCCCGACCTTCTCGTCGGTCGCTACGTATTCGGTAACGACCATGAGTCCCTTGCCACGCGCGAAGCCGCCAACATGCATGATCGGTGTGCCGTCCGGCGCCGCGTCGTTGCATGGCCACTGCACCGATCCCTGCTCCAGCTTCGCGTAGTTCACCCCGGCGAACCCCGGCGTGGTGCGGGCGATCTCGTCCATGATTTCCGACGGGTGAGTGTAATTCATCTTGTAGCCCATCGCGTTGGCGATCGCCTGGGTGACTTCCCAGTCGCCCATCCCGGTGCGGGGTTCGATAACCTTTCGCACGCGGTTGATCCGGCGTTCGGCGTTGATGAACGTGCCGTCCTTTTCAAGGAACGTCGCGCCCGGCAGGAAGACATGCGCGTAGTTGGCCGTTTCGTTCAGGAACAGATCGTGCACCACCACGCATTCCATCGCGCTCAGGCCCGCCGTCACATGTTTCGTATCCGGATCGGATTGCGCGATGTCCTCGCCCTGGATGTAAATTCCTCGAAATGTTCCCTCGACGGCGGCGTCGAGCATGTTGGGGATGCGCAGGCCGGGCTCGGGATCGATCGGCACGCCCCATTCTTTCTCGAAAATCGCTCGCACCGGCGCTTCCGACACGTGGCGGTAGCCTGGCAACTCATGGGGAAAACTGCCCATGTCGCAGGCGCCCTGCACATTGTTCTGCCCACGCAGCGGATTCACGCCCACGCCCCGGCGGCCGAGGTTACCGGTCGCCATGGCCAGATTGGCGATGGCGATGACCGTCGTGCTGCCCTGACTGTGCTCGGTGACCCCGAGGCCGTAATAAATCGCTCCATTACGGGCCGTCGCGTACAAGCGGGCCGCGCCTCGGATCGAGGCTGCCGGCACGCCACTGATCGCTTCCACGGTCTCCGGGCTGTTTCTGGGTTCGGCCACGAATGCCGCCCAATCCGCGAAGGCCTCGGTATCGCAACGTTCCCGCACGAAGGTTTCGTCCACCAGACCTTCGGTCACGATGACATGCGCCAACGCGTTCATGACGGCGACATTGGTACCCGGCGTTAACGGCAGGTGATACGACGCCTCCACATGCGGCATGCGCACCAGGTCGATCCGGCGAGGATCGATCACGATCAATTTCGCCCCTTCCCGCAGCCGCTTCTTCATGCGCGAAGCGAACACCGGATGACCGTCGGTCGGGTTGGCCCCGATCACCACAATGACGTCGGCGTCCTCCACCGAGTCGAAATCCTGCGTGCCGGCCGAGGTGCCGAACGTCGTCTTCAACCCGTACCCGGTCGGCGAGTGACAGACACGCGCACAGGTGTCGGTATTGTTGTTGCCGAATGCCGCGCGCGCCAGTTTCTGGACCAGGTACGTTTCTTCATCGGTACAACGTGAGGACGTGATCACCCCGATCGCGCCTTTGCCGTAGGAGGCCTGGATGCGCTTGAACTCCGACGCCACCCGGCCGATCGCCACCTCCCAACTGACTTCCCGCCAGGGATCGGAGGTCTTTTCGCGGATCATCGGCTTCATGATGCGATCCGAATGATTGGCGTAACCCCAGGCGAAGCGGCCCTTGACGCAGGAATGGCCGTGGTTCGCCTTGCCGTCTTTCCAGGGCACCATACGCACGACCTGATCGCCGCGCATCTCGGCCTTGAAGCTGCATCCGACCCCGCAATAGGCGCAGGTGGTAACGACGGAATGTTCCGGCTGCCCCATCTCGACGACGGATTTTTCCATCAGCGTCGCGGTCGGACAGGCCTGCACACAGGCGCCACAGGATACGCATTCGCTGGTCAGGAACGGCTCGTCCATGCCGGCCGCGATCTTCGAGGCAAAGCCGCGGCCTTCCACGGTCAGCGCGAAGGTGCCCTGGACTTCCTCGCATGCGCGCACGCAGCGGGAACAAACGATACATTTCGACGGGTCGAAGTTGAAATAGGGATTTGATGCATCGACGACGGAATCGAGATGGTTTTCGCCTTCATATCCGTAACGGACCTCCCGAAGTCCGACCTCCCCCGCGGTATCCTGCAATTCGCAATTGCCGTTGGCGGAACAGGTCAGGCAGTCCAGCGGATGGTCGGAGATGTACAACTCCATGACCCCGCGGCGTAGTTTGCGCAGTTTCTCGGTATGCGTGCGGACCTTCATCCCCGGCGCGACCAGAGTCGTGCAGGAGGCGGGCGTGCCGGCGCGGCCCTCGATCTCGACAAGGCACATGCGGCAGCTACCAAAACTCTCGAGCGAGTCGGTGGCACAGAGTTTTGGCACCTTGATCCCGGCCTCCATCGAGGCGCGCATGATCGATGTGCCTTCGGGCACCGTGACCGAGTGGCCATCGACGGTCAGCGTCACCGTGGTTTGGGACCGGATTTCTTTCGTACCGTGATCGCGTTCCAGGACCAGGGACATCGGAGCCTCTTCTTTCAGGCCGCTTTGACGCGGCGGAAATCTTCGGAGAAATGTTCCAGCGCGCTCATGACGGGGTAAGGGATGAACCCGCCAAGAGCGCACAAGGAGCCGAATTTCATCGTGTGGCAGAGATCGCGGATCAGTTCGATGTTCGCCTCCACCGCCTGGCCCGCCAGGATCTTGTCCAATGTTTCCGTGCCACGCACCGACCCGATGCGGCAGGGCGTGCATTTGCCACAGGACTCGATGGAACAGAACTCCATCGCGAAGCGCGCCTGATGCGCCATATCGACGGTATCGTCGAACACCACCACGCCGCCATGACCGATCAGCCCGTCTTTGGCCGTGAAGGCCTCGTAATCGAACGGCGTATCGAACAGAGATGGCGGGAAATAAGCGCCCAACGGCCCACCCACCTGCACCGCGCGCACCGGCCGGCCTGACAAGGTACCGCCGCCGATATCGTTCACGATCTCGCCCAATGTGAGGCCGAACCCGGCCTCAAACAACCCGCCGAAGCGGATGTTGCCCGCGAGTTGTATCGGCATCGTGCCGCGCGATCGGCCGAAGCCGATCGCCTGGTAGGCCTCAGGGCCATTGCTCAAAATGACCGGCACGCTCGCCAGCGTGATCACGTTGTTGATGACCGTGGGCTTCCCGAACAAGCCCTTATGCGCGGGCAGCGGCGGTTTCGCGCGCACCTGACCGCGGCGGCCCTCAAGGCTTTCCAGCATCGAGGTTTCCTCGCCGCAGACATAAGCGCCCGCGCCCACCCGCTGCTCGATGTCGAAATCCGCGCCCAACAGTCCGGCCGCGCGGGCGACGGCCAGAGCGGCGTCGAAAGTGGCGATGGCGTGCGGATATTCGGAGCGTGTGTAGACGTAACCTTTGGACGCCCCGACCGCGAAGGCGGCGATCGCCATCCCCTCGATCAGGCAGAATGGGTCGCCCTCCATCAGCATGCGGTCGGCGTAGGTGCCGGAGTCGCCCTCGTCCGCGTTGCACACGACGTATTTTGGGTCGCCTGGCGCGTCGGCGGCGGTCTTCCACTTGATCCCGGCCGGGAACCCGGCGCCACCGCGGCCACGCAGGCCGGATTTCAGCACGGTCTCAATGGTCGAGGCCCGCCCCATGGCACGGGCGCGCTCCAGCCCGGACAGACCGCCATGCGCGCGATAATCGTCCAGCGACAGAGGGTCGATGACGCCGCAGCGCGCGAACGTGAGACGGGTCTGACGCGCCAGGAAGGGAATGTCCTCCGGCCGGCCAAGCCGCGAGGGATGCGCTCCGCCGGTCAGTAGCCCGGAGGCCAACAGCCCAGGAATATCGGCGGCGGTGACAGGACCGTAGGCGATGCGGCCGGCGCTGGTCTCGACCTCGATCATTGGTTCCAGCCAGAACATGCCGCGCGACCCGGTTCGCACGACGGTCGCATGCGCCCCTAGCGCCCTCGCGACCGCCTCAGCCCCAAGCGCCTTGGCCGCGGCATCCCGAGGAACAAAAATCCGCGTCACGTCAACGGCTCCAACGCCATCGCCAGCCGAGCGGGATCGAGACGGGCCAAGGGTTCGCCATCAAGTAATGCCGCGGGTCCGATCGCGCACAAGCCCAGACAAAAAACCGGTTCGAGGGTCACAGCGCCATCGGCCGTCGTCTCGTGCCAGCCGATCTTCAGACGGGATCGCGCATGCGCGGCCAACGCGTCCGCGCCCACCGCCTGGCAGGCTTCGGCGCGGCAGAGGCGTAGGACATGACGGCCGGGCCGATGACGGCGAAACTCATGATAGAAAGTGACGACACCATGCACCTCGGCGCGGGTCAGGTTCAGAGCCTTCGCGACCAGCGGCACCGCCTCGACCGGCACGCAGCCGAAGGCGGCCTGAAGGTCGTGCAGGATAGGCAGCGTCGCGCCTTGTTGTCCTTTATGCGCCTCAATGATCGCCTCGGCCCGTTCTTCGGTCCATGGTTCGTCGCCGGCCAACAAAATCCTCCCTGCCCCGATGCGGGCATGCGTCCCGTGTCGATATTAGAGCGTTTTCCGATCTGGTCGAATCGCCTCCTCGCATCATGGCTCGGCAAGACCGGGCCATCTGGTCCGGCAGCGTCGCCACGGCTGGCCCGGTCAGGCCGAGCCATGACGATGAAGGGGCGGCGATCCGATGCAGCCTGATCGGGCAACAGTCTAGCAGCCTGTCGGACTGAGTTTTTCGGCAACCAGGTTGCGTGGACCTGAAAATGCGGCCACGGCGGCCGTCAGGCCGTGATGGCGGTGTGAACGGGTCTACACCGCGTCACAGCGGCTTCGTTCAACCCGCCTGGCGACGATTTTGA
>SHWL01000037.1 GCA_009693865.1 Acetobacteraceae bacterium
GTCAGGCCGGCATCCCCCCCCGATCGTCATGGCCCGGCTCGTCCGGGCCACCTATACCAGCACAGTGCCGCGACGGGTGGCCCGGACGAGCCGGGCCATGACGATCGGGGGAGGATGCCTGTCGACTCGCTTATTTCTGGGCGTCGCCTAAGACCAGCGCCCAACAATAAACGAAACGACCCGCACGCACTTCCACGTCATCCCCGGGCTCGTCCCGGGGACCGGTCGCGGCACTGAGCCGAAACAACGAACCCTCCCCCAATTCCGCGGAGGGAGGGCAATGACGGGGCAGTGGTCAGCTTGGATCGGCGGTGAGGCCGGCGGCGGCGATGCCGGCACGGGCCGCTTCGTCATCATGGTCCGACGTGTCGCCGGTCACACCGACGCAAGCAACGATCTCACCATCGACGCGGATCAGCACGGCGCCCGCCACCGGGATCATCGCCCCACCAATCGCGCCATTCACCGCGCCAATGAAATGCGGCCTTTCCGTCGCCCGCAAACCGAGCGTCCTGGAACCGACGCCCATCGCGAGGGAGCCATAGGCCTTACCATGCGCGATGTCGTACCGGCGCAACGCTGTGCCATCCTCCGCGGCATAGGCTTTCGGCACGCCGCGCGCGTCGAGCACCACCACGGCCATCGGATTGAACTTATGTTCGCGCGAATAGGCCAAGGCCGCCGAAACCATGGTCTGTGCCTGGGCGAGAGTGATCGCGGTCATTCGAGGTATCCTTCCTCAATCGGTTGATGGTTACAGAAACAATCCATCCGGATCGCCGTTGAACATGATCTTGCCAACCGTTTCGAAATGCGAGTCCCGCGACTGGATTTGTTGTGACAACGTATGCATGTCGCGAAAGCGCCGTTCGAATGGCGTGCCTTTGAAGATCGCCGATACGCCGGCCGCCTTATATACGTAATCCGCGGTTTCGATCGCGGACTTGATCGCCTGCGCGCAGCCCAATCGGACACGGACACGCGCCGCGGTATCGATCGGCTCGATATCGCCGGCGTTGGCCCAGACGTCCTTCAGGATTTCCGTGAGGAAGGCGCGGCCCGAGCCAAGCGCGGCCTCGCGGTGCGCGACGTCGGATTGCACGACCGGCATGTCTGCCAACCGGGCCAGTCCGCGTGGTGTCTTTTCTTTCGCCAGCGTGATGAACTCATCCAACATGGCGCGCGCGATGCCCATCGCGACGCCTGCCACCCCGACCGAATAGAGTCCCTGCATCGTAAACGCGTAAAGCGGTCCCGGATCTCGGCGAAGCGCGGGATCTTCGCGCGTTCCGGTAAATTCTTCCGGGATAAAAACGTTCTCCAGACGGTATCCCTCGGATGCGGTGCCTCGCATGCCAAGTGTATTCCAGTCCTCGATCGGTGTTCGTTGACTTTTCGGATAGAGTAGTGTTTTGAACGTTGGGCGCCCGAACCGATTAAGCCGGAGCGATCCGTCCGGTTCGACCACGTTACAATGTGCGCCCATCCAGGTTGCCTGCCGCGATCCGCTCGCGAAGTGCCACTCACCGCTGACCCGGTAACCGCCGGGTACAGCCTCGCAGGTATATTGATTGGGCGGTCCCCACGCGATCCATCCCCTGATATCGCCGTAAATCTTCCGCGCCGCGCTCAACGGAATGAACGGCGCGATCAACGCGGCACTGTTGGCGACGAACAGGTTCCATCCGACCGAGCCATCGTGCCGGGCGAGTTCCTCGATCGCCCGCATATAAATCCACGGCTCAACCTCGTCGCCCCCCGCCGACCGCGGCAGCAGCATTCTGGGCAGCCGCGCTTCGATGATCCGATTAAGTAAGGGTGCCGGGATGTCCTGAATCCGCTCGATCTCGTCAGCCGCTTCGGCGATGAATGGTCCAACCTCCCGCGCCCGCGCGATGGGATCCAGGCCAAGAGTCGAGGCGCCGATGTCGTTCATGAATACGATCCGTGAAGGGTTTATATCGCTGGATTACCGCGCGGCGGCGCGGGTTTGTCAAACTGTCCCAGCTTCAGTCAGCAATTCTCATTATGGCTGCTGACCTCTCCCAAATCGTCATCCTCCGGCGCGACCGGAGGATGACGAAAAAGCAAGCGTCAGCGCCATAATGAGAATTGCTGAGCTTCAGTCCGAGGCATTGCAAGCGTCGCCAACCATTAAGCGAAACGCTGAAGCCTTCGCCCCCCCATCTTCGCCCGCGCCGCCCTTGCTGGTATGAGCGCCCCTCCACGCTCCGTAGGGAACCCTCACCATGCGCCCATCCGGCCGCGCCGCCGACGCATTGCGCGACATTTCGCTGACCACGGGCTTTTCGCATCACGCCGAGGGCTCCTGCCTTATTCGCATGGGCGGCACCGAAGTGCTGTGCGCCGCCTCGGTCGAGACCCGCGTCCCGCCGTTCCTGCGCAATTCCGGTCTGGGCTGGGTCACCGCGGAGTACGGAATGCTGCCGCGCGCCACCCACACCCGCGGCGACCGTGAGGCCGCCCGCGGCAAGCAATCCGGCCGCACCCAGGAAATTCAGCGCCTGATTGGCCGGTCACTGCGCGCCGTGGTGGATCGCGCCAAGATGGGGGAGATGTCGATCACCGTCGATTGCGATGTGTTGAACGCCGATGGGGGGACGCGTTGCGCCTCGATCACCGGCGCCTGGGTCGCGCTGTCGCTGGCGTTCCGGCATCTGGTGAAGATGAACGTGATCAAGACGATGCCGCTGACCGGCCAGGTCGCAGCGGTGTCGTGTGGGATCGTGGGGGGCACACCGGTCCTCGATCTGAATTACGACGAGGATTCAGGTGCCGACGCCGACGCCAATTTCGTGCTGACCGGCACCGGCGGGCTGGTCGAGATTCAGGCCACTGCCGAGAAAAACGCCTTTTCCGAAGCGGAGTTCCAGCAGCTTCTCGGTCTCGCCCGGATTGGCACGGCAGCGCTGTTCGACGCGCAGCGCAAGGCGGTGGGCGGCTGATGGGCCGTAAACTCGCCCCGGGGACGAAGCTCGTTCTGGCCAGCCACAACGAGGGCAAGCTGGCCGAACTTACCGAGCTGTTGCGCCCCTACCGGATCGACGTCGTCTCCGCTGGCGCTCTGGGTCTGCCGGAGCCGGATGAGACCGCCCCCGATTTCGCGGGCAACGCGCGGATCAAGGCATTGGCGGCCGCGACGGCGACCGGCCTCCCCGCTTTTTCCGACGACTCCGGCTTCTGCGCCGCCGCCCTGGGCGGTGAACCTGGTGTGCTGTCGGCGCGCTGGGCCGGTCCGAACAAGGATTTTTCGAAAGCCAAGGCGCTGGTGAACGAACGCGTGGGCGCGGCCGAGGACCGGCGGGCCTGGTTCGTCGCGGCGCTCTGCCTCGCCTGGCCAGATGGCCACATCGAGACATATCAGGGCCGCGTGGACGGAACGATGGTTTGGCCGCCGCGCGGGGAGAATGGCTTCGGCTACGATCCCATGTTCGTTCCCCTTGGCGGAACTCAGACATTTGGGGAAATGGATCCGGACGCGAAGCGTGCCATCAGTCATCGCGCGCGGGCTTTTGCTCAGGTCATGGCCGCTTGCTTCGGCTGATCGCTGCTCTCCTGATGCTGATCGGCGGCCCGGTCTTCGCCGCCGATCCTGATTTCGCTCTCGCGCCGGGGCTGGCTTTCAAGGGCCCACAGACCGCGAGAGGCGCGCTGATCTGGCTCCATGGAACCTACGGTAAAGACGAACCGGGCCCGCCGCGCCCGCCTGATTTCGTGGAGCGAGAGGCCGCGACGGGCCTGGACGTTTGGTGCCTGAACCGCGGCCGTCGCGACGATCCCTTGGATCGCGGAGCGGCACGGCTGGTACGCGCCATCAAGGGATTGCGCGGCGACGGATATCGCCGGGTGATCGTCGCCGGGCACTCACGCGGGGCGTGGATCGCGCTGACCGTGCTGGCGCATCCCGGCCTCGCCGATGCCGTCGTGGCGTTTTCCCCTGCCGCTCATGGCACGCGGGAAGACCGAAAGATGGAGGCGCTGGCGGATTGGGCTTCGCTTTGGGCCTCGGCGGTGAACAACGGGACCCGCGCCGTGGTGGTGCAACTCGCGGGCGATCCCTGGGACCCCGATCCCGAGCGCCGGCTGGATATCGCGCGCGATCGCATGGGCGAGAATTTGATGGCGATCTTTCAGCCCGAAGTTCCAACGGGGCATGGCGGCGTCTATGAACCCGCGTTCGACGAACAGTTCGGCGCCATGATCGCCGCCTTCCTGCCTTGATCGCGCGGGCCAGCGGGCATCGATCGGCGAAACACCGCGTTCGCGACGAGCCGCCGCGCCGGGTTTCACTTCCCGGCGGTCTGTTCCGTCGCCTTCTCGGTCCCATTGACCCGAAACACATGTGCGATCAGCGCATCGAGTGTCTTGAACACGCCCTCCACCCCATAGCCCGCGAGGAACGCGAAGGCTGAGGTCGAAAGGGTCACGGCCAAACCAAGGGTGCCAGTCGCCTGCGAGGTGCCGGTGCCGGAATACACAAGGCCAATGCTGCCGCCGATGAGGGTGCCAAGCAGCAACCTGATCTTGTTGGCATGCAGATCGCGTGGCGAGAGAATTTGAGCCGCGAGCCGATCGTAATAGCGGCGTAGGACAAAGGCGAGGGAGCCCAAAAACCCATAGAGAATCGGCATGAAGTAGTTGCCGAGGATGGCCATCGCGACGACAGCCCACTGTCCAACTGCCTTTTGCGTGGCCTCCGTCTTCCAGTCGGCCTGGACTCCTGTGTCGGTCTCCAACGATGGTTGAAACAACCAGAGGGCCATATTGTTGTGAGTGACCTCGTTGCGCAAGCGCAGGTCTTCGGTCGGGTAACAAGAGACGGGGGCCACGGCCGGATTTTCGGAAGGTTTTGTGCAAGGCCGCGGTTTCTCTTGGGCGTTGGCCTGCGCGGTTTTCTCCTGCCCGATCGCAGGCGGGGTTTTCTCCGCCGCGGTGGCCGCCTTTAATTCTCTCAGGAACGCCTCTAATTCTTTCGGGACCGCTCCCAATTCTTTTTGGACCGCGCCGCCGTCGCGCCGCACCGCGTCCAATGTGTCCAGCATGACCTTACCGCACGCCGTGTACGCCGATACGACGATGGTCAGAAGAAGCACGCCGACAAGCACCCACCGCCAGCGGCTGATCCAGGCTTTCAACTGCTTTGCTTCCAGCTGGAGGCCCGGATAGGCGGTTTCGGCGAATTCCCGCGTCGAGACAACGTTTGAAACGGTGCCCGGCCGCGAACCTCGGGCGGCCACCATGGATGTAAATGCGATCGAAGCGCCGGTAGCGGGCGCCGCGCGGGCGTTAAGAACATCGCGTGCCCGTATCAGGAAGGCCGCATTGGCCTCGAAATCCTTATCGTGCTCCGCGATCGGATAATTCATGCCCATGGTGCGAAGCACAAGCAGCGTTGGATCCTGCAAATCTTCCTCGATCTGCTGGCGGACCTTCGCTCGTTCGTTTTGCGGTGCCTTCTCTCCCGCGCCCAGGCCGCTATTCGCGGCCCGGGCCGCCAGGTGAAGTTGCTCCTGCAACAGTGAATTCGCCTGCTCGTTCGATGTAGGCCGCAGCGACCGATCGGCCCGGCCTGAAAGAAAATCGAGCAGGAGATAGACCTCGGCCGCTTCCCGGTTGAGGAAACTGAGGCGGGTCGCCGTACGTTCTTCGAGCTTCTCGGGTGGCATGTCCTGTGCCCAACATCAAATGTCCGTCGTTATGCTAATATACTCCAGTTTCGATCGCAAGGGTATCTTTTCAAATATTTCATAAAACGCACATACACCGATTCGGCCGTCGCGAGATGTGCGAAACTGGATAACATTGACCTGCGCCGGTGCCCCGCCATCGAACCCGGCGCCGGGGGCTTCGTGTCAGGGCGGCGATGAACCAGGCCTTACCAGCCGCGCGTCTGGCCGCATACGCGGGTCATTTTTTCGATTCCCGCGGCAATCTTAACCTGTCCCTAACCGTTCTCAGGCGAAATCGGCTCGCGAACCAGGACAGGAGCGGCCGAGATGGCCAAGGGGCCGGTGAAAGGAAGTGGCGCGGCGAGCCCGGGGGACGCGCCCGCGTTCGATCCGGTGGAATTCGCGGAGCTCGCCGGCGTGATCGGCGAAGACGCTGTGCTGGATCTGGTATGGATCTTCGAAACCGAAACGACCGACCGCCTCCAGCGGCTCGTGGCCGGCGGGCAGGACAAGGTGACTCTGGTGCGGGAAATGCACACGTTGAAGGGCGCCGCCGGCATCGTCGCCTCGCCACGCCTGACCGCGCTTGGCCAATGTCTGGAACAGATGGCACTGCGGGGAATCGCACCAGCTTCGTGCGACCTCAAGGCAATCGAAGACGCGTTGCGGGTGTATCTGGAGGCGGTTCGGATCCGGACCGGCTGAACCCGCTGCTACCGTATCAGTCCCGCCAGCGGGCTCGACGGATCGGCGCCCATCCGCCGCGGCATCCGCCCGGCCAGGTACGCCAGACGCCCAGCTTCGATCGCGTGCTTCATCGCTCTCGCCATCAAAATCGGGTTCTTCGCGTGCGCGATCGCCGAGTTCATCAGCACCGCCGTGCAACCCAGTTCCATCGCGATCGCCGCGTCCGAGGCGGTGCCGACGCCGGCGTCGACCAGGAACGGCACGGTGATGTGCTCCATCATCATGCTGATCATCGCCGGGTTCTGGATGCCCAGTCCGGAGCCGATTGGCGCGCCGAGGGGCATGATGGCGACGCAGCCCATGTCTTGCAGGCGCTTGGCGGCCAGGGGGTCGTCGGCACAGTAAACCATGACCTCGAACCCGTCCTTGATCAGGGCTTCCGCCGCCTCGAATGTGCCCTGCATATCCGGGTATAACAGCGGCGGTGGGCCGAGCACTTCCAGCTTGACCAGGTTCCAGCCCCCGGCCTCGCGCGCCAGGCGGAGGGTTCGGACCGCCTCATTGGCGGTGAAACAACCAGCCGTGTTCGGCAAATAGGTATATTTCTTCTGGTCGACGTAATCCTGCAGCATCGGCGCCTTGGGGTCGGACAGATTGACCCGCCGCACCGCCACGGTGACGATTTCCGCGCCGCTGGCCTCGATCGCCGCGCCGGTTTCCTCCAGGTCCTTGTACCGGCCCGTGCCGACGATCAGGCGGGAGCGGAAGGTGCGGCCGGCGACCGTCCATGTGTCCTCAGCGGTTGATACCTGGTCCACTTTCAGCCTCCACCGATGAAATGCACGATTTCCAGCTGATCTCCGCTGGCGAGCCACGTCTCCATATAGCGGGAGCGTGGAACGATTTCCTCATTCCGCTCCACCGCGACCTTGCGCATGTCGAGGCCGAGTTCCGTCAGCAAGCCCATGAGGGACAGGCGTCCGTCATTGAGGGCCTGGAACTCTCTTTTTTCCCCGTTCAGGGTCAGGGTCAGGGTGAGGACGTCTCGCATGGGGGAAGTATGCGGCGGCGGCGCGCATCCGGCAATCTGTGCTCCGGTCAACGCAGCGCCGCGAAGAACGCGCGCAGCAGGGCGGAGCACTCGGTTTCCCGCACGCCACCAATGATCTCAGGGCGATGATGGCAGGAGGCGGCGTTGAAAACGCGCGCGCCATGCTCGACGCCACCGCCCTTCGGGTCATAGGCACCGAAGATCAACCGTCTGATCCGGAACAAGCTGACAGCCTGGGCGCACATCGGGCACGGCTCCAGCGTCACGACCAGATCGCAATCCACCAGGCGGGCATCCCCGCGCACCGCCGCCGCGGCTCGCAAGGCCAGGATTTCCGCATGGGCCGAGGCGTCATGGGCCGCTTCCACCGCGTTGCCCGCACGAGCGAGCACGGCGCCATCCGGGCCGAGAACGACGGCGCCGACCGGAACCTCGCCCAAGGCGGCGGCGGCGCGGGCTTCGCCCAGAGCGATGTCCATGGCGGGAAACATACGCTTCCTCTTGCCCGTTCCCGTCCATGGGGTCTAGCAACGCCGCATGAGCAGGCGACCCGTCATCGGCGTGACCCTGGATTCCGAGCAACCCGGTGGTTACTCGAAATATCCCTGGTACGCGCTGCGCCAGAATTATGCGGAGGCGGTGGCCGCCGCGGGCGGATTGCCGATCGCGCTGGCGCACGATGTGGCGCTCGCGGGCGATTACCTCGATCGGATCGACGCGTTGATCGTCACCGGCGGCGCCTTCGATGTCGATCCCTCGCTGTATGGCGACGGCGCGCGGCACGCGACGGTGACGTTGAAGGAAAATCGCACGCAGGCGGAGTTGGCACTGACCCAGGGCGCGCTTGGCCGGAACCTTCCGGTCCTTGGCATTTGCGGCGGTCAGCAGTTGCTGGCGGTTGCCCTGGGCGGTACCCTGATCCAGCACATTCCCGATGCGATCTCCGGCGCGCTTGAACACGAGCAGCCAAATCCTCGGCATGAGCCAGGCCACATGATCTCGGTTGTCTCCGGAACATTGCTCCACCGGATCGTTGGGACTATGGAGATGCACGTCAACTCCGCCCATCATCAGGCCGTGCGCGATCCCGGTCCTTATGCCACCGTTGACGCTGTCGCCCCGGATGGCGTGATCGAGGGCGTCGAAGACTCCCGCTATCGGTTCTGCCTGGGCGTGCAATGGCACCCGGAGTTCTTCATCGATCCCGGCGACCGCCGAATATTCGACGCGTTGATCGCCGCGTGCCGGCCATGAGCGAAACAGTGGAGCCACGCGGCGACCGTATCGCGAAATATTTGGCGCGCGCGGGGGTCGCGAGCCGGCGCGATGCCGAGCGGCTACTGACCGAGGGAAAGGTGCGGTTGAACAACGTCACCGTCACGCATCCCGCGACCTTCGTGACGCCAGGCGACCTCGTCACCATCGGCGGCAAGCTGGTGCATGAGCCGGATCGCACCCGGCTCTGGCGCTACCACAAGCCTGAAGGCCTGGTGACCACGCACCGCGACCCCGAGGGGCGGCCGACGGTCTTCGATAAACTTCGCCAACAACTGCCGCGGGTGATCAGTATCGGACGGCTCGATCTGACCAGCGAGGGGTTGTTGCTGCTGACCAACGATGGCGCGCTGGCCCGGACTCTGGAACTGCCGGCCACCGGCTGGATCCGGCGATATCGCGTGCGCGTGCATGGCGAGGTGGACCCGAAGGCACTCGCCGCGCTGATGAACGGCGTGATCGTCGACGGGGTTCGTTACGCGCCGATCGAGGCGGGTCTGGACGCGAAGAAGGGTGAGAACGCATGGCTGACCGTCAGCCTCCGCGAGGGCCGCAATCGTGAAATCCGCAAGGTGATGACGCATTTGGGATTGGACGTGTCGCGGTTGATCCGGATCGCTTATGGACCGTTCCAGTTGGGCACATTGCCGCGTGGCGGGATCGAGGAAGTGCCGACCCGTGTGCTGCGCGAGCAGCTCCCCAAGGCACCGGCACCCGACGCGAAACCGCCGCGCGGCCCGCGTCACGCCTGAATGCGCATCGTCGCCGGCGCTTGGCGTGGCCGAACGCTGACCGCGCCACCTGGAACGGAAACGCGACCCACCGCCGACCGCGTCCGTCAGGCGTTGTTCGATATTCTGATGCATGCGCCCTGGGCTGGGCGCTCATTGATCGAGGGCGCGTCCGTGCTGGATGTTTTCGCGGGCACGGGCGCCCAGGGGTTGGAGGCGCTGTCTCGAGGGGCGGCGCGGGCGGTGTTCGTGGAGCGGTCCCAGCCCGCTTTGACCGCGTTACGGGCAAATATCGCGGCTTGTCGCGCGGGGGATCGGTGTGAGGTATTGGCGCTGGACGCGCTGGCCATTCCGAGCGGGGAACGAGCGGCTATCGTGTTTCTCGATCCGCCCTATGGGCAGGGTCTGATTGCGCGCGCGTTGACGCGATTGCGTGCCGCCGGACGCGTGGGGCCGGGTAGCCTGATTGTCGCGGAAACCGGGCGCGACGAACCTGCCCCCGAGGCCGAACCGCTGGCGGAACGAGTGCATGGCGCGGCACGCGTCACGATTTGGCGGGACATATAAACCAACCGCCCGAACACTTGACCCATGACACCGCCCCCCTCCCCGTCATGGCCCGACTCGATCGGGCCATCCGTAGCGGCACTACGCCGAATCAGATGCCGCGATCGAGTCAGGCCATGACGTGATACGTAAGAGTCCGGCGTTCGGGCGGTTGGTATGATTCCTCGCCACGGCATCCCTACTTCCCAATACAGAACTGCCGGAAAATCGAATCCAAAATCTCCTCCACGCCCACCTGCCCGGTGATCGTGCCAAGCGCCCGTAACGCGAGCCGCATCGATTCCCCGCGCAATTCCGGTTCGACCGCGTCCTCCGCGTCCGTCAACCAACGGGCGGCGGCTTGCAAAGAAACACGATGGCGAGCGCGGGTCAGAGGTGGCGGCCCACTCGATTGAGTCAGCGTGGTGGCCTCGGCTGCCAAACGGTCCCGCAGCGCGGCCAGACCCATCCCTGTCAGGGCGCTGACGGGCAACACCGCGGGTCTTTCGTCCGTGTGCAAATCGCACTTATTGGCGACGATCAAACCCCCGGCGGAGGCCTCGAACGGTCCACCAGCCTCGATCACCGTGATCACCAGATCCGCTGACGCCGCCCGGGCGTACGCCCGTCGCACCCCCTCGGCCTCAATCGGGTCGATCGTGTCACGAAGTCCCGCGGTATCGACCAACGTCACAGGCACACCGCCCAGGATGACGCGTGTTTCGATGGCGTCCCGCGTCGTGCCCGGGGAGGCGGACACGATCGCGACATCCCGTTCCGCCAGCGCGTTGATCAACGAGGATTTGCCCACGTTGGGCGCGCCGGTGATGGCGAAGAACAAGCCCTCCCGCAGTTTCTCGCCGCGCTGTCCGTCATCCAGATGCGCCCCGATTTCCGCGCGTAACGATCGCACGGATCGCAGCAGATCGGCCTCCACCTCCGGGGGCAAATCCTCATCCGGAAAATCGATCAGCGCTTCCTGCCGTGCCAGCGCGAGGCGCAACCGCCCGGACCAATCGCGATATACATTCCCCAGCGCGCCATCCAGTTGCCGCAGCGCCTGCCGCCGTTGCGCGTCCGTTTCGGCGGCGACAAGGTCATGCACCGCCTCGGCCGCCACGAGGTCCATCTTACCATTCAGAAACGCCCGCCGCGTGAACTCCCCCGCCTCCGCCGGCCGCAATCCCTGAGCGGCCAAAGCGTCCGCGACAGCCTCGATCACCGCCCGGCCCGCGTGCAGATGCAGCTCGGCGGAGTCCTCGCCCGTGTATGATTGTGGCCCAGGCAGCCACAGTACCATCGCGCGGTCCAGCAGCCCGCCTTCGGCATCGCGCAACGCACGTGCGACTGCCCGCCGAGGCGCTGGCAACCGCCCGCACAGCGCCCTCAAAGCGCCCGCGCTGCCCGGCCCACTGATCCGTAAAACCGCGATGGCGGCGCGGCCCGCACCCGAGGCATGGGCGAAGATCGTGGCCGCCGAACCCGCGTTCACCCCGCCAGCCGCACCACCGGCAGATTGTCCACGACCGTCAATGGCGCGCCCGTCGCCGCCCGAATCTCATCGACCGTCAGGCCCGGCGCGATCTGGTGCATCAGGAAGCCCTTACCGGTTGGCTCGAACAACCCGAAATTGGTGGCCACCAGCTTCACCACGCCTCGCGCCGTCACCGGCAAATCGCATGCGGACATCAAGCGGGAACCACCGTCGCGCGTCGTGTGCTCCAGAATGATGAACACCCGTTTCGCACAGGCCGCGAGGTCCATCGCACCGCCAATGCCACCGCCTTTCTGCCCCTTGAGCTTCCAGTTCGCGAAATCCCCGCCGCACGACACCTGGTACGCGCCCATCACGGTCACATCGATGTGACCGCCACGAATGATCCCGAAACTATCCGCGTGGTGAACCACGGCGGCGCCGGGCTTAAGTGTCACGTTCTGACCGCCCGCGTTTACCAGGTTGAGGTCTTCTTCGCCCTCGGCCGCGACCTGACCGTAGCCGATGATACCATTCTCGGAATGATAAACGATGTCGGTCTCGCCTATATCCGTGTTGGAACACATCGTCGGAATGCCAACGCCGAGATTGACCACCCAGCCGTCCTGGAACTGGCGCGCGGCGAGGTCCGCCATCTGCTGGCGGTTGAGACCCTTGCTTCCGCTCATCAGCGTCGCTCCTGCCGTTTGGAGGGCCAGAGTCCCTCGGGCGCGGGCGGCACCCGCACGATCCGGTGCACGAACAAGCCCGAGGTATGCACCGCGTCGGGGTCGATGGCGCCCGCGGGAAGGATCGGTTCATCCACCTCGACGATCGTGCATTTCGCGGCGGTCGCCATCAGAGGATTGAAGTTGCGTTGCGCGCGGTGGAACTGGAGGTTGCCGAACGTGTCGGCCCGCGCGGCGCGAATGAACGCGTAATCCAACGGCAGCGCGTATTCCAACAGATATTCGCGGCCATTGATCACGCGGGTTTCCCTTCCCTCGGCGAGTTCGGTGCCGACTGCGGTGGGCGTGTAAAACGCGGGGATGCCGGCGCCCGCGGCGCGCATCCGTTCCGCCAGCGTGCCTTGCGGAACAAGTTCGGCGTCGACCTCCCCGGATTCGTAATATTTGGTGAAGGGGATCGGGTCGGTGGGGCGCGTGGCGGCCGTGAAGGCGCAGATCACCTTCGCCACCTGGCCGTTCTCCACCAGCATTCCAATGTCAGGCATCCGAGGCCGTTGCGCGCCGCCGGTGCTGTTGCCAACCAAGGTCAGGCGTTTGGCGCCATGGTCCAACAGCGCCTGGATCAGATTGAACGGCGCTCCGGGCATGGCGAAGCCGCCAAATGCGATGGTACTGCCGTCAGGGATGTCGGCCACCGCTTCCCGGAAGCTGCCAACCACTTTCGATTTCGCGGCCATCGTCTCCTCGCGTCGTGTCTACGGCCGATCAATGGCGACGGGGCCGGGGGGCGTCAAGCGGGTGAGGCCACGAGGCCTTCCGGTGCGGCCAGGACAACGTCGCGAAGGCGATTCACGTGTAACGTTCCGTTGAGGAAATGGAAGCGGTTTACCCACGGGCAGACGCATGTACCGGTACCCGTTCACGCCCCCGCCAACGCCCGGTCCAGGTCGTCGATCAAATCCGCAGCCGTCTCCAACCCGATCGACAGCCGAATCACATCCGGACCGGCGCCCGCCGCGAGCCGCTGTTCGTCGGTCAACTGGCGATGGGTCGTGGAAGCCGGGTGCAGGATCAGACTTCGCGTATCGCCGATATTCGCGAGGTGCGAAAATATCCCAACGCTTTCCACCAACTTCACCCCAGCCTCAAAGCCGCCCTTGATACCAAAGGTGAACACCGAGCCGGCGCCTTTCGGCATGTATTTCTTCGCCAGGTCGCGATAGGGACTCGATTCCAATCCAGCGTAGGACACCCAGGACACTTTCGGGTGCCCGGCGAGGAACTCGGCGACCTTCTGAGCATTCTCGCAATGCCGCTCCATCCGGATATGCAACGTTTCCGTGCCGGTGATGGTCAGGAACGCGTTCATCGGCGCCATCGTTGGGCCATAATCCCGCAACGCGACAGCCCGCGCTTTCGTGGTGAACGCGAAATCGCCGAAATTCTCGTAAAAGCGCAGGCCGTGATATGCGGGTTCAGGTTCCGTCAGAGCCGGGAACTTCCCGCTCGCCGCCCAATCGAATTTCCCGGACTCGACCACCATGCCACCCATGGAGTTGCCGTGGCCGCCAAGGAACTTCGTGGTGGAATGGGTCACCAGGTCGGCGCCCCACTCGAACGGCCGGCACAGAAATGGCGTCGCCAGGGTGTTATCCACGATCAACGGAATGCCCACCGAATGCGCGATGTTCGCGATTGCCTCGAGGTCCACGACAACGCCACCGGGATTCGCGAGACTTTCGACAAAGATCGCTTTGCATTTGGGCGTCAGTGCGCGCCGGAAATTCTCCGGGTCCAGCGGATCGACGAAATGGCAGTGCCAGCCAAGTTTTTTGAAACTCAAACCGAACTGTGTCAGCGAACCCCCGTACAACGCGCGGGAGGCGAGGAATTCGTCGCCCGGTTCCAGCATCGTCGCGAAAACCAGAAACTGCGCGGCGTGGCCCGAGGCCGCGGCGACGGCGGCGCGGCCGCCCTCCAGGCTGGCGATACGTTCTTCCAGGACCGAAACGGTTGGGTTGGTCAAACGCGAATAAATATATCCAAAGTTATGCAGATTGAACAACGACGCGGCGTGATCCACGTCGTCGAATACATAAGCCGTGGTCTGATAGATTGGCGTGATGCGCGCGCCCGTGGTGGGATCGGGCGATGCCCCGGCGTGGATCGCCCGGGTTTCGAAGCCATACGTGACGTTGGCCGCCGGCAGCGGACGTGGCTTCGTTCGCCGGTCCCTCGGAGATTCCGGCGCGCGGTTGCGGATGATACCGGAGTTAACACCGCTCCATGACAATTCCCCGCCCAGGCGGCCGAATTCGATTTTTGGACAGCGGTTCATTATGATTTCAATTCCGGCGGCCTCGGCTTTCGCGGCGGCCTCATCGTTACGGACGCCCAGTTGCATCCAGACGACCTTGGCGCCAATGGCGATAGCGTCGTCCACCGCCGGACCGGCCTGATCCGACGCGCGGAAAATGTCGACCATGTCGATCTTGTCGGGGATATCGCGCAACGAGGCGTAGATTTTCTCGCCCAGTTGCTCCTTCCCCGCGGTGCCCGGATTGACCGGGATGACGCGATACCCTTTGCCCTGAAGGTACTTCATCACGAAGTAACTCGGCCGGTTCCAGTTGGAACTGGCGCCGACCATGGCGATCGTGCGCACCGTGGACAGAATGCGGCGAAGCGTCGCGTCGGTGTAGGGAATGGGATCAAGCGCGGACATCGGTCGCTCCTTCAGGCCAGGAGCCTGAGCTATCGCCCGGGACCGGGGAAGGCAACCAGAGGCGGCTGTTAACGAAAAACCCCGCCGCGGGTGCGACGGGGTTGATTCGCGAAAGACGTAAAGCAGCTACTTCGTTTGTTGGATCGCCGACAGAATCCAGTGTCCACTCTGGGCGCGAACAAACGTCCAGATCTCGGTGGCGGTCACGCGTTCCGTCAGGCTGCCGTCCACGACCCGGCCGATGCCGTCCTTGGTGACGTCGATCATCGAGAACCGCATCGCGACAGTGGCGTACTCGCGTCCGTTTTCAGCCCAGGCTTCGGAGAGATCGCCGGAGTCGAGGCGAACGTCGGTGACGGCGTTTGTCACGCCACGGCTGGTTTGATCGGCGAGTTGCTCGGCGAAGTAGCCGGCCATCTCGGGCGTCGCCATGCCGCGCAGAGCATTCAGATCGCGTGCGCTCCAAGCGGCCTGGGTCGCCTGCAACAACTGCTCGAACGCGGTGAAGTCGGCTGGCGTCACCTTAACCGGTGGCGGACCGGCCGGCGCACCGCCACCCATGGGCATTCCACCCGCGGGCATCTCCCGTTGCGGGGTAGGCTCTGGATTGCCGCGGGCGAACATCCCGGGCGCGCCCGCGGGAGCGGGCTGACGGAACCGCATGAACATCCGCCACAGGAACCACCCGAGGCCGGCGACCACCGCGATCTGGAGCAGGAGACTGAAGAAGCCGGCAAACCCTAACCCCCCGTGGCCAAAGAAGCCGCCCATGCCGCCGCCGAACAGCATGCTGCCGATTCCGACGCCGATCAGGCCACCCATCATACCGGCCATAAACCCCGATCGCGCGGGTGCCGCCGCGGGCGCTGCCGCCGCGGGAGCCGCCGCCGGGCGCTGCGCGGCTGGCGTATTCGGTGTCATGGTGCGCTCCATCGGCGCCGCCGTGGTCGGCGCGGTCCGCGTGGCCGGTGGCGCGGAATTCGTATTGCTTCCGCGGCTGCCCTGCGAACTTCCTCCGCCGACGCGGGCGTCGGCGAGTGTGGGGGCGAGCACCAGGGAAAGAACCGCGGCGGTCGCGAGAAGGCGTGAACCTCGAACTGACATTGTTTTTGCTACTTTATTGTTGAAGCGATTGTAATCTGGTGTAACAGCCGCGATTTGGCAAGGGGAAACCTCACCCCCCGGCCATCGTCATCCCCTCGACCCGGATCGTCGGTGAATCCGTGCCCCGGCGGAACACCAGATCGTTGGCGGGCGTCAGATTGGCGAACATTTCGGTCAGATGGCCCGCCACGGTGATTTCGGCGACCGGCTCCGCCAATTCGCCATTCCGGATCAGGAAACCCGCCGCGCCCCGGCTGTAATCCCCGGTCACGCCATTGACGCCCATGCCGATCAACTCGGTCACGTAAAGCCCAAGCTCGATATCGGCCATCAGTTCCTCCGGCGTCATCGCCCCCGCCGCGAGCCAGAGGTTCGACGCTGACGGCGAGGGCGGACCGCTGGTGCCGCGGGACGCATGCCCGGTCGAGACCATGCCCAACTGCCGGGCGGAACGGCTGTCGAGCAGCCAGGTCGTCAGCACCCCGTCCTCGATCAACGCGCGTGCTTTGGTCGGCGTGCCCTCACCGTCGAAAACCCGTGACCGAGGGCCACGCACCCGGCGCGGGTCGTCGTGGATGAAGATGCCGGCACCGAAGATTTTCTGGCCCAGTTTCTCCTTCAGGAAGCTGGTGCCGCGGGCGACCGAGGCACCGTTGATCGCGCCGGTCAAATGACCGATCAGTGAGGTGGCGACCCTTGGATCGTAGACCACCGGCAATTTGGCGGTTTTCGGCCGGATCGGGTTCAGCCGTGCCAGCGCCCGTTTCGCCGCGCTGCGTCCGATCGCGGCGGCATCGTCGAGGTCCGCGAGATAAACCTTGGAATCGTAATCGTAGTCGCGCTGCATCCCGGTTCCCTCGCCGACCAGCGCGGTCGCGCTGACCGAGTGGCTGGTCCCGGCCCGATGTCCGGCGAAGCCGGCCGATGTCACGAGGTAGATTTCGCTGCGGCCGAACCCGGCGTCCGCGCCCTCGGTGTTGGTGATGCCCGGGGTGGCGAGAACCGCGTCCTCCGCGGCGGCGGCGCGGGCGATCAGCGCCTCGGCCGAGGGTTCGGCGCTGTCCTCCATGTCCAGGTTTTGCGGGTCCGGGGGCGCGGCGGTATCGGCGAGGCCCGAGTAAGGGTCTTCCGGCACGACCTTCGCCATGGCGACCGCGCGTTCCGCCAATGCGGCGAAGCTGGCGGGATCGACGTTGGTGGCGGAGACAATGGCGGCGCGCTGGCCAATGAACACGCGCAGGCCGAGATCCTGGCCTTCCGACCGCTCCACGTGTTCGGTCTTGCCCAGGCGGCGGGCGACGGACAGGGAGGTGCCAGCGATCAGGACGGCGTCGGCGGCGTCGGCTCCAGCGGCGCGAGCGCGGGCGATCAGGTCGGACAGGCGGTCCAGATGGTTCATGCGAGAAGTCTCCTGACGCGGGCGTTGTCCAACGATGAATGGGGGCCGCTTCAACGCTTTGTTCATGTGTGGGCTTCTAAAAGAAATAGCCGGCGGGTATCCCCCCGCCGGCTAATCGCCAGGAGATGTGAGATGATACACCATCTCATTCTCCTGGTGCTGATCGTGGTGATTCTTGGCGTCGAAGTCAAGATTTTCATCAATCGGCGGCAGGGGGTCAAGGGCCAACGGGACGTTACGTCCATTCTCGGGCCGGCCTACCGCCTGGTGTGTCCGTCATCTGGTCACGCCGAAATTCGGGGGAAGAGATCACAATGCGTATAGCCTCGCACTGCGCCCGTCGCACCCTTGATCGCGGGATCCCTGCCCGGCTACGGGGAAAAGGATTAAGACCGGCGTCTCCGGTGCGGTGATCAAGTCCCCCGCTTCTGGGTGCGGTACGGCAGTCATCCTGATCGGTGATTCACTATCCGGGAATCAGTGCCGCGCTCTTTCCGGGCTGTTGCCGGTTGGATCGCGACGCAGTCCGGCACGCACGCGGTTGTCAACTCGGACGTCGGCACGGGCGACAATATTGTCCGAGGCGGTAACGCGCGCTTACGGTCTCGCAGTTCCCCCACTGCGCAGACGCAGGCATCATTTTATTGCGGCAACGTTAGCAAGGCAGCCGATCGGATGGATTTTAATTGGCCGGCATGACATCGATCGCCAGGGGACGCTGCTCGTCGGCGTCCGACAGTCGAAATGTGACAGCGAGACCCTTGATAGGCTTGAACTTTCCACCCAGCGACGATCTACGGAATACTATGGGTTTCGAACCGTCCACGGTGATGAGGCCAAAACCCCGAGCAGCATCGAATATTTTGATTTTACCGAACATCATCAAGGGCCGCGGAATCGCACTGGATTGCTTGCGGGCCGCGAGATTCTCTACTGACGGATGAACACCTTTGTGTGGAAGAGCGCTGGCCCTCGATGATTCACCAATACGCTGTCTGATTTGAAGGTTCGAATTGCCGGGCTGGCTTCTGTACCTATCAACGTTAGCTAAGACATTGCGCCCTTTTGCCTTAATCTCCTTGCCGATATTCAGCACGTTCGCAAGCCCGTAATGTATCTCATAATCTGAGTTTGTCTTCACCTTAGGCGCGATATTCGACGGAGTTCGCTCGATGAAACACCAGCGAATAAATCGCTCACCTTCAGCATCCTCCACATATGATATTATGTTTTGATCATAAAGGAACTGGAGGAACTTCTTAAGAAATGTAACCATATTGATTTGGCTGTAGACCGAGTTGGCCATGAGGAGATAGATTATGACTTTCCATATGTCGGTATAATATGACAGAGTGAGTTTGTTGTCTCTCTTTAGAGTTGTGAATTTCAGATAGTCTGTCTCCTTGATAAGTTTATGGTTGGAAAGAATGCTTTTGTATTGAGCATTCGAATAACAGACCGCGTATGCCGTCTTTCCCGCTCCCCTTTTCGCCGACCAAGAAAAACACATTCTTGCCGGATATCGCATCGAGCATGCCTGTTCTAAGAAAGATTTTGTTGAACAATCCTTGTTCTCACGCCTACGGTAGTTTTCGGCATCCGAGAATCCAAACTCGATCTCACTTATGGACTTCACGATCCCTCCCGCTTCAGGAGCATACTCCGTGGTCAGACGATACCCGCTCCGATTTGCATCGGAGCACATCTTTACGTGTATGAAAATCGGACGAGGAATCACCCAATGGAGTGTCAAGACATATGCTGCTGCTCAGAAAACTGGTAATATTCTTTGCCTTCTCCCTCGTTAGCTCTGCCGTATCTTGTCCACCTTTCCGAGCTTCACAAGATCAAGCGCCAACGTAGGCGCCTCAACCGGCAGCCGCGTAAACCCATGATGCAGATAAAACGCCTCCGCCGCTGGCGAAATCGCATGAACGACAATCAGCCGCGCCGAGACCTCCTCCGACGCAACCAACGCCCGCCGCACCACCTCGCCCAGAAACGCCCGTCCCAGCCCCTTGCTCTGCCACGCCCGGTCAATCGCCAGCCGCCCCAGAATCACCGCCGGAATCGTCCTCGGCATATTCCGCCGCATGGCTCCCGTGACCTCCTGGGCCAGAATCTGCCCCATGCTTAACGCCGCGAAACCGGCGATCACGTCTGAGCCCGCCTGGCAAATGACGTAGGTCCGGCTCGCCGCCATCTGCTGATTGCTCCACGCCCGGCGGCGAAGCCAGTCATCCAGCACCGGCTCCCCCGAATCGAACCCAGAGCCGTCATGTGCTTCCGTTAAAAGGACCGGAGGGTCGAACAGCGGCGCCGTGTCAGTCACGCCGCCAGGGCGCCTTGGACCGCAGGAGCCGTTCCATGCCCGCTGTCTCCGAGACTGTCGCCTCGGCATCCAGCCAGTCCATCACCTTCTGAAACGCCCGTGTGTCGGCGACGATTGTCGTCTGATCCAGCAGGATATTCTTAGCTTCTTTCAAAGCCGACGCCAGCATGAACTGAGAGCGATTAGCCCCCACCAACTCGGCCGCCTGGTCGATCACGTTCCTGTCCCGCGCGCGAGCACGCAGGTGAATGTTGACCTCGGCGATCGGCGATGAATCGTTCATCAACCCCACATACCATATGTGTTGCGGTTGTCAACACAATAGGGAGCCCCGTCAGCTACTGCAGGCTTCAGCCCCACGCGATCCATCCGGTCGTCAATCCCCGGTCGTCAATCCCCTGGCCAGTCGCGGCCACCCTCTATAGGTTATCTCCGCGATGCCCGCGCCCCCGCCCTTCTGGAAGACCAAAACCCTGGAGCAGATGTCCCACGACGAATGGGAATCGCTGTGCGACGGCTGTGGCCGCTGCTGCCTCCATAAACTCCGGGACGACGACACCGAGGCCTTGCATTTCACCAACGTCGCCTGCCGCTTGCTGGACACGCACTCCTGCCAGTGCTCCGACTACCCAAGGCGCCACCGGCGAGTCCCTGACTGCGTCTCCCTGACGCCGGCGCTGGTGCGGGAAATCGACTGGCTTCCGCCCTCCTGCGCCTATCGCCGCATCGCCGAGGGCAAAGGCCTGGCCTGGTGGCACCCCCTGGTCTCTGGCGACAAGAACACCGTGCACGAAGCCGGCGTCTCCGTCCGTGACCGCGTGATCTCCGAACGCCACGCCGGTCTCCTCGAACAACATCTCGCCGACTGGCCTGGGCGCGTGCCCAGAACAAAGCAGCCGAAAAAGGAGACTGATGAATGCTGAAGAATGCCCTGTTCGGAGGCGTGAACGCAGCCGTACTCACGGCCATGAACGCCGATCTGTCGGTCGATCTGGATCGCATGGCCGCCCATTGCCGCTGGCTGCTGGCGAATGGCTGCAACGGACTGGCCGTGCTTGGCACGACGGGGGAGGCGAACTCGCTTGGCATCCAGGAGCGTATCGCGTTGTTGGAGGGCCTGATCGCCCGCGGCATTCCGGCTTCGAAGATGCTGCCTGGAACCGGAACGACCAATCTGACCGACACCGTCCTGCTGACCAAAAGCGCCGAATCTCTGGGCTGCCGCGGCGCGTTGCTACTGCCGCCGTTTTACTACAAGAACCCATCCGACGATGGGCTGCTGGCCTATTTCAATGAGATCGCGCAACGCGTTGGCGGTTCCATCGCCCTGTATCTGTATAACTTTCCGCAACAATCGGCGATCCCGTTCGGCGTCGAATTCATCGCCCGCCTGCTGAAGGCCAATCCCGGGAAATACCGGGGGATCAAGGACAGCAGCGGCAATTACGAAAATGGCCTTTCGTATGTTGAGAGTTTCGCCAAAGACGGATTCGAGGTTTACGCCGGCGACGACACGCTGCTTAAACCGCTACTGGAAAAGGGCTCGGCCGGTTGCATCACAGCCGCGTCGAACGTGAACTGCGCGATAGGTGCCCAGGTGTACGCGGGCTGGAACACGGCGGCGGGCGCGGCGGCGCATGAGGTGCTGGCGGCCACTCGCAAGGCGGTTGTTTCGGTCCCATTGATTCCGGGCCTGAAGGCGCTCGTGGCGCGCAACACCGGCGATCAGCGATGGCACAACATCCGCCCACCGCATTTGCCGCTGACCGCGGCTCAGCAGGCGTCGTTGTTCGGTGCTTTTGACACCTGCGGCCTGACGCTGCCGAAGGCCGCCTGATCAACTGGCCAGGGTGCGGCCGAACGCCTCGGCCGCGTCCAGCCGCGCGATGGCTGTCTGGCTGACCGCGAGGTCCAGTTCGTAGCGGATCTGCAGGTTCATCCAGAACTCCGGCGTCGTGCCGAAGACCCTCGCCAGAAGCAGAGCCGTCTCACCGGACACGCCGCGTAACCCATTCAGGATCGCGGTGATCCGGTTGGTCGGCACGCCCATCGCCCCGGCCAGCCGGTTGGCGCTGAGCTTGTGGGGGAGCATGAAGTCCTCCCGCAGAACCTCGCCAGGGTGGATCACCATATCGGCGCGCATGACAGGAACTCCGGTTTTAGTGGTAATCGACGATCTCGACATTGTAGGCGTCACCATTTTTCCAAACGAAACACACCCGGTACTGGTCATTGACCCGGATCGAATGCTGCCCGAGGCGGTCCCGCCGAAGTGCCTCCAACTTGTTGCCCGGCGGAACCTTCAGGTCATGAAGGCCGCGCGCCGAGTCGACCAGAAGCAGCTTGCGGCGGGCGACCCGGGCAAAGCTTTGCCAGTCCGGATGCCAGACGCCCGAGGCGAGAAGCGCCTCGGTATGTTTGCACCGGAACGAGAGGATCATGGCGATCTTTCTCCTTTACGTCAATCATAAAGAAACTTTGCTTCCCCCTCTTTCTAATCGGGCAATCGTTGACGAGGGGTTAACGCCGCCCCATTCGCGTGCGAAACCAGAACCGTTCGCCTCAGGAGGGACATCGCCATGGCCAAGGTCATCATCAGCTGCGCCGTCACCGGCGGCATTCACACCCCAAGCATGTCGCCGTATCTGCCGATCACGCCGGAGGAAATCGCGCGCTCCTCGATCGAAGCGGCCGAGGCCGGCGCCGCCATCATCCATCTGCACGCGCGCGATCCGAACGATGGCTCGCCCACCCCGGATCCGGCCGTGTTCATGCGATTTTTACCGGTGATCAAGCAAAGCGTCGACGCGGTGATCAACGTCACCACTGGCGGCGGACTGAACATGACGCTGGAGGACCGCCTCGCCGCGCCGCTGGTGGCAAAGCCGGAGATGTGCAGCCTCAACATGGGCAGCATGAACTTCAACATCTCGCCCGCCGCCGCCCGCGTCAAAGAGTGGAAATACGCGTGGGAGAAGCCCTATCTGGAAAACACCGATAACTTCATTTTCCGAAATACGTTCAGGGACATCGAAGGCATCGTCGAACGCCTTGGCAAAGCCCATGGCACGCGCTTCGAGTTCGAGTGCTACGACATCGGCCATCTTTACAACCTGGCCTATTGCCTCGACCGCAAAATCGTCGAGCCGCCGTTGTTCGTCCAATCCATCTTTGGCATCCTGGGCGGTATCGGCGCCGACCCGCGCAATCTTCTGTTCGCAAGAGAAACGGCCGACAAACTGTTCGGCGACCAATACGTCTGGTCGGTGCTCGCGGCGGGGCGGCACCAGATGGCCTTCACGACCATGGCTGGCATTCACGGCGGCAACGTGCGCGTCGGACTGGAGGACAGCCTCTATATCGGTAAAGGCGAACTCGCGACGTCCAACGCCCAGCAGGTAGCGAAGATCAAACGGATCCTGGAAGACCTGAGCATGGAAATCGCCACACCGGCCGAGGCGCGGGAAATCCTGCACCTCAAAGGCGGCGATCGTGTCGGGTTCTGAGGGCACACGCGATCGTCCGAACTGATCAGGGACGCAAAATCGGTGCCTTTCCGGGTGGACAATGCCATTCAGATGCCGTGACCCAATCCACCGCCTCCGACCTGATGTCCCTTCCCGTCGACGACCGCCCAGAGTTGATCGAGAACCTCTGGGACTCGATCGAGGCTGAGGTGGCCGACACGCTCCCGATACCCGGGTGGCATCGCGAGGAAATCGATCGGCGCCTGGACGGGCTTGATGCCGGAACCAGCATCGGCGCCACCTGGGCCGAAGTTCGTGAGCGCAGCGCCAGGAGGTCGTGACCGCCGCGCTCATAGTCCAGCCGGAGGCCGACGCCGATCTGGCCCAGGCGTTCGGCTGGTATGAGCGGCGGCGGAGAGGCCTCGGAATGGAGTTCGTCGACGAAATCGATCGCGTGTTCCAGCGATTTGCCGAACATCCGTTGCTGGGCGCTCGCGTTTGGCGCGAGGCACGCCGCGCGTTGCCCAGACGGTTTCCTTAGGCGACGCCCAAAGATAAACGCTTCGATCGGGCACCAGCCTCCCCTCGTCATGGTTCGGCTCGACCGGACCATCGGTCGCGGTACAGTGCCGCTTCGGATGGTCCGGTCGAGCCGAACCATGACGTGGAAAGGAAGGCGGCGCGATTCGTTTATCTTTGGGCGTCGCCTTAGGTTGTGCTTTATGTGGAACGCGGCGACCAGGTCTTTATTCTCGCGGTGTTACATCAGCGGCGCGATCCAAAACTCGCCCGCGCTCGTGTGGCGGATTTCGAAGCTGGGTAGTGTCACAATCGGCCGAGTAATCTGAACGCCGCGCGTCAAGGGACCAGCCTTGTCAACCCGTATCCCGAGGTCATATCCACCAATGCCAATCGTCAGCTGTCCGCTGTCCCAGGTTCCGGCGGCGTTCAGTGGCCAGGAAAGAACACGCATGCCGTCCAGATCGACTGTTTCGCGGGCTCGAGCCCCGGGCTGCATCGCATCCGCCGCCATGTCGTTATCCTCAGGTCATCGCTGGTGGGCCGTCGCCACGATCTCTCCACGGCAACCCGCATGACCGAACCCCTGACCACCGATGTCGCCATCGTCGGCGCCGGGCCCGTCGGCCTGTTCGCCGTGTTCGAACTCGGGATGCTGAAACTTTCCAGCGTCCTGATCGACGCGCTGACCGACATCGGCGGCCAATGCTCCGCGCTGTATCCGGAAAAGCCGATTTTCGACATTCCCGCCCATCCGGCCATCGGCGCGGGAGAGTTGATCGCCCGCCTCGACGCCCAGATCTCCCCCTTCGCCGCGCCTCGGCTGCTCGGGAGGCGTGTGGAAACCCTGACCGGCGGTCCAGGAAATTTCAGCCTGACGACGGACCGAGGCGACGAAATCCATGCCAAAGCGGTCATCCTCGCCGCCGGCGCGGGCGCTTTTGGCCCCAACCGTCCGCCACTTGAAGGCCTGTCCGACTACGAGGCGGCCGGCGCCGTTCAGTACCACGTCCGCCGCCGTGAAGACCTTCGAGGCAAACGAATCGTCATCGCGGGCGGCGGCGATTCCGCGGTCGATTGGGCTTTGGCGCTGAAAGACATCGCCACCGTCGCCGTCGTCCATCGCCGCCCCAAATTCCGCGCCGCGCCGGAAACCGCGGACCAGCTCGACGCCGCCGCCGCGCGTGGGGAAATCGAGATGGTCATTCCCTATCAGCTTCACGCATTGCATGGCACGGGCGGCCGCCTCGTATCGGTCGAGGTCGCGACGCTGAAAGGCGAAACCCGCCATTTGCCAGCCGACATACTTCTCCCCTTCTTCGGCCTGTCCATGGACCTGGGTCCCATCGCAGCCTGGGGGTTGGAGCGCGAGGGCGCCCACATTCAGGTAGAGGCCGCGACCTGCCAGACCAGCCAGCCCGGCGTATTCGCGATCGGCGACGTCGCGACCTACCCGGGCAAACTCAAACTGATTCTGCAAGGGTTCAGCGAGGCGGCGATGGCGGCGCACGCGATCTTCCCCCTCGCCCGTCCCAATGAAGCCCTGCACTTTGAGTATTCCACGTCCAAGGGCGTGCCGGCGGGACCCTGACGTGGACACAAGACTCCTCGAGTGGGGTCGCGCCGCCGCGGCATGTGACCAGGGACGGGCCAATAGGGCAATGACCAATCTGGTTGCATCGCCGGCCGCTACCGTCATGGCCCGCCCCCGATCAACGCGGGGAAGGCCCATGCCGACAAAGGCAAGCCGCGTTCCCACGTTGTGGCTATTCACGGACTCGCAACGGTTGCCGGACCCTCGCGCCGCGGTTGGACGCCTGCCGCGCGGGCTCGCCGGAGTCGTGTTCCGGCACGACGATCATCCGGACCGCGCGCGGCTTGCCCACGACATCGCGCGAATTTGCCGGGCGCGGCGGCTGGTGCTGGTGATCGCGGGCGATGTCCGCCTCGCCGCGGCATTAGGGGCCGGGATTCATCTGCGGAGCGGACGCTGGCCGAGCCCACAGCGCGTTCCGGGCTTTATTACGAGTTCCGCACACCGCGGGGCGGACCTGCATCGCGCGGCGAGCGCGCGCGCGCATCTGGCGTTCCTGTCTCCGGTTTTCGCCACCGCCAGCCATCCCGGCGCGCCATCTCTGGGGCCGGCCCGCTGGTCAGCCCTCGCGCGTGCCGCCCCGATCCCGGTCGCGGCTCTGGGCGGGATCGATGGGGCCTCGGTTCGCCGCCTGCCGCGCAGCCTGTGCCGCGGCGTGGGAGCGATCGGCGCGCTTGCCTGAGCGCGCGTCACCCCATGGTCTGCGTGGCCAGCGGCTCAATCTCGAAAATCGTCCACGTGTCCTTCGCGTTGTGCCAGGGATAAATGTCCTTCCCGAGATACTTTTTCGCCAGGCTATCGATATGCGCCGCGCCGCCCTCCTCGGTCACACGCGCGACCGTGCCGCGAATTTGCAAATAGCGATATTCGTTGTCCGGATCGACGATCGACGGCACGACCCACGCCTCCTCCGCCATGTTGCGCGCCTGGACCCAATGCCGGCGGTTGGCACGGTGCCACCGAAGAATTTCGCGGTGGGGCGCTTCCTCGCGACGGTCGATGGCAATACCGGACCGGGCAATTCATCCAATAGCCATTCGTATTGGGGCGTGTTCGATGGGTTCACGGTCAAAGGGAAGAAATACGAACCTCAGGCGGGCGATCTGTTTTATCTGCCGCATTCCAGCGACCATGTCGGCATTGTCGAGGAGGTTCTGGGCGACGGGCGGGTCGTGACGCTGAACGGCAATTCGGGGCCGGCGAAGGGAGAGGGGTTCGATCCTCGATTCGAGGCCTCCGCGAAGATCGGCAGCGGGTTTGTTTATCGCAAGACGCGTAACCTGCGTGACGGGAAGGCGATGCACGCGGGAGCCTGCTGGATTCAGGTTCCTGACTGAATGGGGCGGGGGACAAAGAAGCCCGCCTGGCCAAAGGTTTGACAGACCAAATTGCCCCGCGCATAAGGTTCGGCGCCTATATCGCAAGTGCGAAAGGACGGTGCCGTCATGGCCATCCGCCCCGATCACACATGGCCGAACGTCCCTTTTTTCGTTCCAGGAAGCGGCAGGATAGCCCTATGAAAGTTCTGGTCCCCGTCAAGCGGGTGGTAGACTACAACGTCAAGGTCCGGGTGAAGACCGACAAGACCGGCATCGAGACCGCCGGTGTCAAAATGTCGATGAACCCCTTCGACGAAATCGCCGTCGAGGAAGCCGTACGCCTGAAGGAAAAAGGCGTGGTGACCGAAATCGTGGCGATTTCCATGGGCGTCGCACAGTGCGCGGAAACCATACGCACCGCGCTGGCAATGGGCGCCGACCGAGGCATCCTGGTCGAAACCGACGCTGACCTACAGCCGTTGGCCGTCGCCAAGCTACTCAAAGCCATCGCCGATCAAGAACAACCGGGGCTCATCATCCTGGGCAAGCAGGCCATCGACGACGACATGAGCGCGACCGGCCCGATGCTCGCCGCGTTGCTTGGCTGGTCGCAAGGCACCTTCGCCAGCAAGCTCACCGTCGAGGGCGATACGCTGACCGTCACCCGCGAGGTCGATGGCGGGCTGGAGACGGTCGCACTCAACCTGCCGTCCATCGTCACCACCGATCTGCGGCTGAACGAGCCGCGCTATGCCTCGCTGCCGAACATCATGAAGGCGCGCAAGAAGCCGATCGCCAACATGAAACCCGCCGATCTGGGCGTCGATCCCACGCCGCGCCTGACCACCCTGCGCGTCGACGATCCCGCCAGCCGTAAGGCGGGCCAGAAGGTTGGCTCGGTCGCCGAGCTTGTCAGCAAACTCCGCACCGAAGCGAAGGTGATCTGATCATGGCCGTTCTCGTTCTGCTCGAATTCGACGCCACCGGCATCAAGCAGCCGTCCCGCTCCGCCGTCGCGGCCGCCATCGCCCTGGGCGAGGTGCATGCGCTGGTCGCCGGCGTGGGTCTCGGCGATGCCGCCGCCGCCGCCGCGAAGCTCCCGGGCGTGACAAAAGTGCTGGCCGCCGAGTCCCCCGCGCTGGATCATCTGCTGGCCGAGCCCGCCGCCGCGCTGCTGGTCGCACTGGCACCCGGTTATTCCCACATTCTCGCGGCTACCACGGCGGTCGGGAAGAACATCCTGCCGCGTGCCGCCGCGCTGCTGGACACGCAGCCGATCAGCGACATCGCCGCGGTGGTGGACGCCGACACCTTTGTCCGCCCGATTTACGCGGGCAACGGCATGGCAACGGTGAAGTCCTCCGACACGAAGAAAATCATCACCGTCCGCGCCGCCAGCTTCGACCCGGTCGCCACCGAGGGCGGGTCCGCCTCCATCGAACCCGTCGCCCTGGGCGATTTGCCTGGAATTTCGAAGTTCATCTCCGCCGAGCTGTCGAAAAGCGAACGGCCGGAGCTGACCGCCGCCCGCGTTGTGATTTCGGGTGGCCGCGGGATGCAGAATGGTGATAACTTCAAATTGCTCGATCCGATCGCGGACAAGTTGGGCGCCGCCGTGGGTGCCTCGCGCGCCGCGGTGGACGCTGGTTTCGTTCCCAACGAATTCCAGGTCGGGCAAACGGGTAAGATCGTCGCGCCGGAACTGTACATCGCCGTCGGGATTTCGGGTGCCATCCAGCACCTCGCCGGCATGAAGGACAGCAAGGTCATCGTGGCGATCAATAAGGATGAGGAAGCGCCCATCTTCCAGGTCGCCGATTATGGCCTGGTGGCTGATCTGTTCGCCGCGCTGCCGGAACTGGCGGCGGAACTGGAGCGCTCCTGAATGAATATCGACGTTAAGCCGGGTCCCAATGACACGATGATGATCGAACCGGTCGAGGTCGGCCGGATCGGCATAGTGGGCGCGGGCCAGATGGGCAACGGCATCGCCCATGTCTGCGCCCTGGCGGGGTTGCCGGTCACGATCGTGGACATCAAGGCCGAAGCCCTGACAAAGGCCATGGCCACGATGGCGCGGAACATGGACCGGCAGGTGAACCGGTCCGTTATTTCCTCTGACGACCGGGACGCGGCGCTGGCGCGGGTCACGACCGCGATCGCGTACGACGCTTTCGCCGATGCCGACCTGGTGATCGAGGCGGCGACCGAAAAGGAAGACGTGAAGCGCGGCATCTACAAGACGATGATGCCGTATCTCAAGCCGTCCTGCCTGGTCGCGTCGAACACCTCGTCGATTTCGATCACGCGACTGGGCGCGGCAACGGATCGCCCCGAGAAATTCATCGGCATGCACTTCATGAATCCGGTTCCGGTCATGAAACTGGTGGAGGTGATCCGCGGCATCGCAACCGATGAACCGACGTTCCAGTCGGTCCAGGCGCTCGCCCGGAGACTCGGAAAGATCACGGCGGTATCGGAGGATTTTCCGGCCTTCATCGTCAATCGGCTCCTGGTCCCGATGATCAATGAGGCGGTTTACGCGTTGTACGAGGGCGTTGGTTCAGTGCTGGCGATCGACACGTCGATGCGGCTTGGCGCCAATCATCCGATGGGGCCGCTGGAGCTGGCGGATTTCATTGGGCTGGATACTTGCTTGTCGATCATGCAGGTGCTGTACGACGGGCTTTCCGACAGCAAATACCGTCCGTGCCCGCTGCTGGTGAAATATGTCGAAGCCGGCTGGCTTGGGCGAAAGACCGGGCGTGGGTTCTACGATTATTCGCAGACGCCACCGCGCCCGACGCGGTGAGACCCTATCGCGTGCCGTAAATCCGGTCGCCCGCATCGCCAAGTCCAGGCCGGATGTATCCGTGGCTGTCCAACTCACGGTCGATCGCCGCGGCGAATACCGGCACGTCCGGATGAGCCTGGGTAAATGTGGCAATCCCTTCCGGAGCGGCCAACAGGCAGACGTATTTCAGGGCGGTCGCACCCGCCTGCTTCAGGCGCGTTGTGGCGGCCACGGCGGAGTTCCCCGTCGCCAGCATCGGGTCGACCAGAATCACCCGGCGATCCGCGATATCGCGCGGTAACTTCAGATAGTACTCCACGGGAAGCAGCGTGGCGGGATCGCGATACAGACCAATATGGCCAACGCGGGCGCTGGGGATCAGATCCAGCATGCCCTCAAGAATGCCGTTGCCGGCGCGCAGGATCGAGACGAGACACAGTTTCTTACCGGCGAGACGCTCCGCCCGCGCCATCTCAAGCGGTGTTTCGACATCGATCGGTTCCAGCGGAAGATCGCGCGTGACCTCGTAGGCCATCAAAAGACTGATTTCGCGTGCGATTTGCCGGAAATGCGCTGTGCCGGTGGTACGATCGCGAAGCAGCGTCAGCTTGTGACGGATCAAAGGATGATTGGACACCGTCACGTTCGGCATCGATTCGCCTCCCGTTGCTCAGGAGCCGCCATTCACCTCGATCGTCGTGCATGTCACGAAACTCGCCGCGTCGCTGGCCAGGAAATCGACCACCGAGGCGATCTCCTCCGGTTCCCCCGCGCGTCCCAGGGCGCTGCCCAAAGCACGCTGCTTCGACACCTCCGGCACCCGAGCGCCCATCGCGGTTTTGATCAGGCCCGGCGCGATCGCGTTCACGCGGATGTTGTGCTGCCCCAGACGCTTACCGAGGCTTTTGGTCATGTTGATGACGGCGGCTTTGGAGGCACCATATTCGACGACCGTGCTGCCGTTCACCCCGGCCATCGACGCGGTGGTGATGATTGAGCCACCCTGACCAGCCGCGATCAGCCGTTTCGCCACCCATTGCGCGGCGAAAAACGGTACGCGGACATTGGCCGACATCGTGGCGTCGAACTGCTCGGGCAGTACGTCGAGCCAGTCCTTCTCTGGGTGAAACACGCCCGCGTTGTTGTACAAGACGCGGATCAGGCCGTGCTCTTTCTCGATCGCCGCGAACGTCTGGTCCAGTTTGCCGAGGTCGTTCAGGTCGCATTGGTAGTATGGCCAGTTGCCTTTGCTCTCGGCCCCGATATCGACGCCAACGGCCAGAAAGCCGGATTGCATCAGTTTGCGGCATGTGGCCTGGCCGATCAGGCCATTGCTCCCGGTGATCACCGCGACGTTTGGCATGGTTTGCTCTCCCTCTGTCCCGTCATCGCCGGGGACGCTACCTTCAATGTGCCTGACAACAAAATTTCCGGAGAAGAAACCGGCCTTCATGCGCCGTCTGTTCGTGCTTCTGAGCCTGATCATCGTTACACTTCCCGCCCATGCCGGAGACCTCCGCATTGGCCGGGCGACTGAGCATGGATCGCTCGATCCGCTGTATTCCGATCTTGGCAGCGACGTGGCGACCGCGGAAAACACATTCGAGAGCACTACTGTCCGGAGTTTTCCGAACGAACCGTTCCGAAGTGTCTGACCTATAACGGTTTTTCGACGATTTTGGGTGGTGTCGGTTTGAAGTTGGTGGCGGTTTGCCCGACCCTTGTCCGGGGAGGGCTCACTCATGAACGCCGGAA